>NZ_WNJZ01000017.1 GCF_024433635.1 Ruminococcus sp. zg-924
AGAAATACATCGATTACTACAACAATGAACGAATTGTATCAAAACTGAAAATGAGCCCGGTACAATACCGAACTCATTCTCAAGTAATTTAATATTTAATTTTGTCTAAACTTTGGGGTTCACTTCAAAAGCCGCCCCTTTCTTAAATTTGGCTGTTAGCAGCCGCAACCACAACTGTTGTTGTTGCAGTCGTTACCGGAAAAGCTGTTGTTACCGCAGCAGCAGAAAAGGATGATAAGGATAATTATCCATGAGCAGTTATTACCAAATCCACACATTGTTGTTTTCCTCCTTTCATTCGTTACATTACCATTATATTGAAAAGCGGAAAATGTGTTACTGCTTATTCCTGATTAATATAATCAAATTCACCTTAAGCTTTATTAGCTTATTCCGTTTTTACAGGATGCAAGTTACAAACTGATATACTACAATCTTTAAGCGATCGATAAAAGCTTGTAAAAAGCAGGCCTCGGTTTATAAACCCCGAAGCCTGCTTTTATATTCTGCTGCTTAATTAATCAATTATATCCGCAATCAGAACTTAACCTTGTCTGAGATATAATCCTTAAGCTTATCTATTGCAATTCTCTCCTGCTGCATTGTGTCACGGTCACGAACTGTAACACAGCCGTCTGTTTCGCTGTCAAAGTCATATGTAATACACAGCGGTGTGCCGATTTCGTCCTGACGGCGATAACGCTTGCCGATAGAGCCTGCATCGTCAAACTCAACCATAAATTCGCTTGAAATCATATCAAACACCTCGCCTGCCTTCTCAGACAACTTCTTTGAAAGCGGCAAAACGGCAGCTTTGAACGGTGCAAGCGCAGGGTGGAGTCTTAACACAACTCTTGTGTCCTTTTCGTCAACAACCTCCTCGTCATAAGCCTCTGTTATGATTGCAAGGAAAAGACGCTCAACGCCGAGCGACGGCTCAATAACATACGGAACATATCTTGAGTTGTCAGTCGGGTCGAAGTACTCAAGGCTCTTGCCTGAGTGATTCTGATGCTGAGTGAGATCATAGTCTGTTCTGTCTGCAACACCCCAAAGCTCACCCCAACCAAACGGGAAGAGATACTCAAAGTCGGTTGTAGCCTTCGAGTAGAAGCAAAGCTCCTCCGGAGAGTGGTCACGGAGTCTGAGGTTTTCCTCCTTGATGTTGAGTGAATAGAGCCAATCACGGCAGAAGCTTCTCCAATAGTCAAACCATTCAAGGTCTGTTCCGGGCTTACAGAAAAATTCAAGCTCCATCTGCTCAAATTCTCTTACACGGAAGATAAAGTTACCCGGTGTGATTTCGTTTCTGAATGATTTACCAATCTGAGCAACACCAAACGGAACCTTTCTTCTGCTTGTTCTCTGAATATTTGCAAAGTTTACGAAAATACCCTGTGCAGTTTCAGGACGAAGATAGATTTCGTTCTTGCTGTCCTCAGTAACACCCTGAAATGTCTTGAACATAAGGTTAAACTGGCGGATATCCGTAAAATTGTGCTTACCGCAGTTTGGGCAGGGAATTTCGTGCTCCTTAATGTAATTCATCATATCCTCATTTGACCAGCCTGCAACATTTGTGCCGTCAAAGTCCTCAATTAGGTTATCTGCTCTGTGGCGTGTTTTACAGTCACGGCAGTCCATAAGAGGGTCAGAGAAGCCGCCAAGGTGGCCTGACGCAACCCATGTCTGCGGATTCATAAGTATCGCAGAGTCAAGGCCAACGTTATACTTGTTCTCCTGAATAAACTTCTTGCGCCATGCGTTTTTAATGTTGTTCTTAAGCTCTGTTCCAAGCGGGCCGTAATCCCATGTGTTTGCAAGTCCGCCGTAAATCTCCGAACCCGGGTAAACAAAGCCTCTGCCCTTACATAGAGCAACAATTTTGTCCATAACTTTTTCGCTGTTATTCATATCCTTGATTCCTTTCAGAATTATTTATTGCTTAAAAATACGGGATAATCTTACACAGATAATATCTTAGTCCAAACAGCCGCTTTTGTCAAGTAAGCCAAGGTGTTTGCAGAAAAATTCAAGAAATCCGTCCTCAACCGCCACACGATCAAGCTCTTCGGGGTTTAAATCGTAATAGTATTTGCCTGTTTTTATGTCAATCGACAGACTGTCGAGCGGAAAGCCCTTTTTGACAACTTTATGAGGTACTGCGGTGATTATAAACGGCTCACTTGCCATACTCTCATCCATTGCCTTGTATATATGCTCGCTGTCTGTAATCAGGCAAATTGCATTCTTGTATTTTGCTGTCAAATCGCCGTATTTTTCTGCAAGAGCTGAATAATGCTCTGTCATTTCAGTATCGGAAAGGTACTTGCCGTTCACCGTTCTAACGTGAACTCCCGGCTGTTCATCATCCGATATACCCTCGATATACAAGCCTGAATCACAGGAAAACACCGGCATACCGAAGGCTTTATAGTAAGCTCTTGCCTTTTTCTCAGCGTTTTCAAGTGGGGTTGTGCCGTCTTCAACTACATCGGGAATCGGTGTATTCAGCTCACCAAGTCCGATTAGCTCAATATCAAGCGGCTCTAAACGCCGTTTTATAGCCGCTAATTTCGCCGCATTGCCTGTACCGTATAAAAGCTTCATTGTATCACTTCCTATATTATTTCTTTAATTCTTTAATCACAAAAATCACCCATAGCATTTCCATGCATATCAAAAAGCAAATCAACAAGACTTTTGTAACGAGGAATAAACTTGCCGCTTTTCATCATCATATATATTTCTTCTCTCGTTGCCCATTTAACAGTCTTAACCTCCTCATATTGAAGAGTAAGTCTTGAAATGTCAACATCACTATCGACAAGATAGAAATCATCAAATCCATATTCAAAATTAATTGTAAGGTGCGGTCTTTGCCCGTTCAGCTTTAATTCAACTCCTATCTCCTCAAGTGTTTCACGCTGTGCCGCCTGTGCGCTTGTTTCTCCTGCCAAAGCACTTCCGCCGACTGATACATCCCACATATTCGGAAAGCCTTCCTTAAACGGCTGGCGCTGTTGTATCAGCATTTCCCCCTTAGAATTAAAAATACAAACGTGAACAACAACATGCAAATCTCCGTATTCAAGTGTTTTTCCCCTCTGAATAGTTCTGCCTGTTTTCTGCCTTTCAGCGTCATATATATCCCAACACTCCATTTTTATTCTCCAATCTATATGTTCTCAATTATACATTAAATAGAATTATTTATCTGTCATTATTCGTTCAGAAAAATTGCGTTAATTGAACAATTAAAAACGAACAAAATAAAAAAGCTGCACTTCTTACGAAATGCAACTTTTCTGTTTGGCCCGCCCGGAGGGATTTGAACCCCCGATCTCCGGAATCGGAATCCGTTGCATTATCCGGCTATGCTACGGGCGGAAATATAATAGGCAAAAACGGCGGAGCTTATAAAGCCCCGCCATTATTTATTCTGTCATCAGATAAGCTCAATAATAGCCATCTCTGCTGCGTCTCCTCTGCGGGGTCCCAGCTTTGTAATTCTGGTGTAGCCGCCTTTTCTGTCAGCATACTTAGGGGCAATCTCACTGAAAAGCTTGTGAGCAACGTCTTCCTTTGTTACAAAAGACATTACCATACGCTTGTTGTGAAGGCTGTCATCCTTAGCTATTGTTATCATCTTCTCTGCCATAGAGCTAACCTCTTTAGCACGAGTTACAGTTGTTTCAATTTTGCCGTTCTCAAACAGGAATGTAA
This sequence comes from Ruminococcus sp. zg-924, assembly GCF_024433635.1. Taxonomy (GTDB): domain Bacteria; phylum Bacillota; class Clostridia; order Oscillospirales; family Acutalibacteraceae; genus UBA7067. The sequence continues at coordinate 3,727 of NZ_WNJZ01000017.1, forward strand.
CCAAAGCTCTGAGCATTGCTGTTCTGTGAGCAGTTGTTCTTCCCAATTTTCTTGTTCCTGGCATTGAAAGTCACTCCTTTACTTAAATTCTTAAAAGGATTATTCGTCCTCTTTCTGAAGACTGAAGCCAAGGCTCTGCAGCTTGTAGATAACCTCTTCAAGAGATTTTCTGCCGAGGTTTCTCACCTTCATCATATCGTCCTCAGATTTATTAATTAAGTCTTCTACTGTGTTAATACCGGCACGCTTTAAGCAGTTGAATGAACGAACCGAAAGGTCAAGCTCCTCAATAGTCATTTCAAGAACCTTTTCCTTACCCTTGTCGTCCTTTTCCACCATTATTTCTGTGCTGTGACCCTTATCAGAAAGGTCAACAAACAGGTTAAGGTGCTCTGTGAGTACCTTTGCTGCAAGAGATACTGCCTCTTGTGCGTTTATTACGCCGTTTGTCCATACATCAAGTGTAAGCTTGTCATAGTCTGTAATCTGACCTACACGTGTGTTTTCAACAGTATAATTAACCTTGATAACAGGCGTGTAGATAGAATCGACAGGCAAAACACCGATTACATTATTGCCCGAAATTGCCTTATTGCGCTCCGCCGGAACATAGCCTCTGCCCTTATCGAGTTTAATCTCCATATTGAGCTTAGCGTCGTCGCCGAGTGTTGCAATGTGCATATCCGGATTAAGGATTTCAACCTCGCTGTCGCACTTAATTGAAGCTGCTGTTACAACACAAGGACCTTCTGCGTTAATTTCAACGGTTTTCTCGCCTTCGCAGTAAAGCTTAGCTGTTAAGCCCTTCATATTAAGCACAATCTCGGTTACATCCTCTTTAACGCCGGGAATCGTTGAAAATTCGTGGAGAACACCATCAATTTTAATTGATGTTACTGCCACACCCTCAAGGGAAGAAAGAAGAACTCTTCTTAAGCTGTTACCGAGGGTGTTACCAAAGCCACGCTCCAATGGCTCTACTACAAACTTGCCGTATTTGCCGTCGGCGGATAATTCTTCTATGTCAATTCTTGGCTTTTCAAATTCTATCATCAGCGAATCTCCTCCCTATGTTAGGCGGCGTAAAGCCGCCCTGCGTTTATATGCGTACTAAAAAATAAGGGATTACTTGGAGTACAACTCGACGATAAGGTGCTCCTCTACCGGGAAGTCAATGTCCTCTCTCTCAGGCATTGCAACAACCTTGCCGCTGAGCTCATTTTCTGATTTCTCAAGCCACTTCGGAAGAAGTGTAGACTCTGCGCCGATCTCCTTGTAGCGTGTTGTTGACTTGCTCTTATCGCTTACAGCGATAACGTCGCCAACCTTTACGAGGTAAGACGGAATGTTAACCTTCTTGCCGTTTACTGTGAAGTGAGCATGGTTTACAAGCTGTCTTGCTTCTCTTCTTGTTCTTGCGAAGCCAAGTCTGAATACTACGTTGTCGAGTCTGCGCTCAATTGTTGTAAGAAGAACCTCACCGGTTTTGCCCTGAGCCTTCTCAGCCTTCTCGTAGTACATTCTGAACTGCTTCTCCATAATGCCGTATATGAACTTTACCTTCTGCTTTTCTGTGAGCTGAAGGCTATACTCGCTCTTTTTTCTTCTTGAATTTCCGTTAGGATTTCTGTTAGAAGTTTTCTTGGAATATCCCATTACAGCGGGAGAAATTCCGAGAGCTCTGCAACGCTTTGCAATAGGCTGCATATTTTTTGCCATGGGTTATTTCCTCCTTTATTTTTTGACTATACGCGTCTTCTCTTAGGAGGACGGCATCCGTTGTGCGGGATTGGTGTTACGTCTTTGATCATAGAAACCTCAAGACCTGCTGACTGCAACGCTCTGATTGCAGCCTCACGGCCTGCGCCAGGACCCTTAACGTAAACTTCAACGGACTTCATTCCGTGCTCCATAGCTGCCTTTGCAGCTGTCTCGGCTGCTGACTGAGCTGCGAACGGAGTTGACTTTCTTGAACCTCTGAAGCCAAGCTCGCCTGCGCTTGCCCACGATACAGCGTTGCCCTGTACGTCTGAAATAGTAACTATAGTGTTGTTAAAAGTAGACTGAATGTGTGCTGCGCCACGCTCAATATTCTTTCTTTCACGGCGGCGGCGAACAGTAGTCTTTTTACCCTTAGGTGCTGCCATAGCTTAAACCCTCCTTGCTTATTTCTTCTTATTAGCCATTGTTTTTCTCGGACCCTTGCGAGTACGTGCGTTTGTCTTTGAACGCTGGCCTCTTACCGGAAGACCCTTTCTGTGGCGAACGCCTCTATAACAACCAATTTCAATAAGTCTTTTGATATCAAATGCAATGTCACGGCGAAGGTCACCTTCAACACGGCAGTTGTGGTCGATATATTCTCTAAGCTTTGAAACATCATCTTCTGTCAAATCTCTGACACGAGTGTCAGGATTGATTCCTGTTGCAGCAACTATGTCGCTTGCAGTCTTTCTGCCGATACCGTAAATATAGGTTAAACCGATTTCAACTCTCTTGTCTCTCGGCAAGTCAACACCTGCTATACGAGCCATTTTGTTGCACCTCCATATAATTTTAAGATTTAAATTGTAGCATTAGCCCTGACGCTGCTTGTGCTTCGGATTCTCGCAAATAACCATTACCTTACCCTTGCGCTTAATTACCTTGCACTTTTCGCAAATTTTCTTTACTGAAGGTCTGACTTTCATTGTGTAATCATTCCTTTCTTAAGTGTTAATATATTACTTGCTTCTCCACGTAATACGGCCTCTTGTAAGGTCGTAAGGAGACATCTCAACTGTAACCTTGTCACCGGGCAGGATTCTGATGAAGTTCATTCTCAGCTTGCCTGAAATGTGAGCAAGGATTATGTGTCCGTTAGGAAGCTCAACTTTGAACTGTGCGTTCGGAAGAGCCTCAGTTACTGTACCCTCAATTTCGATAACGTCCTGTTTTGACATAAAATTACCTCCTCATAAACGCTTATACGTTAAAATCTCTTAACTGCGATTTAATCAGCTTATCGGTATTTATTGAATCAACCGGAATAACTGTGTTTGTAACGAACAGATGCTTAACATTTTTTCGCTTCGGCTTTTCAAGTCGTCTTGTTTTGCCGTCTGCAATATAAGCATATTCACCGTCACAGCAGATAACAACAAAAAATCTGTTTTTATCTCTGCCGCTTTTTGCTCGTACCACAAGTCCCCTTTGAATATCCATGCCGCACCTCTCAGTCGGCAAGTGTAAGGATAACGGGCCCGTCGGCTGTAATTGCAACCGAATGCTCAAAATGAGCCGACATCTTGCCGTCTGCTGTAACAGCAGTCCAGTCATCGTCCAAAACCCTGACCTTGTGGGTGCCTAAATTTATCATAGGCTCAATGGCAATAGTCATTCCCGGTAACAGGCGCACACCTCTGCCGGGCGTACCGAAATTAGGTACACTTGGATCTTCGTGTAATTTCGCACCTACGCCGTGGCCGACATAATCACGTACCACCGAGTAGTTGCGAGCTTCGACATACCTTTGAACTGCGCTGGCGATATCGCCTATGCGATTGCCGGCAACAGCCTGCTTAATTCCCTCAAACAGACTCTCCTTAGTTGCGTCCAGCAAGCCCTGAGCCTCTGCGCTTATATCGCCGCAGGCAAAGGTCCATGCGTTGTCGCCGTGAAAGCCGTCGATAAATGCGCCAACATCAATTGACACAATATCGCCGCTTTTAAGGATGCGTTTTTTTGACGGTATGCCATGGACGACCTCTTCGTTTACCGAAATACAGGCGCTTGCCGGAAATCCGCCATAGCCGAGGAACGAGGGCTTAGCGCCCTGCCCCTCGATATATTTGCGAACTACCCGGTCAATCTCGGCAGTTGAAACGCCCGGTTCAACTGCCTGACCTGCAATCTTTAATGCGTTTGCGGAAATTCTTCCTGCCTCGCGCATTTTAGAAAGCTCTCGGGAAGTTTTTAGTACTACCATATAAACTTACGCCTCTACTTCTGCGAGGATAAGGGCAGTTGTGTCCTTAATTTCCTCCTGACCCTCTACGATGGCAAGCTTACCCTGCTTCTCGTAGTAGCCCTTGAGCGGCTCGGTTTCGTTGTGGTAAACCTGAAGTCTTGCCAGAACTGTATCCGGATGATCGTCCTTGCGCTGAACAAGGGTGCCGCCGCAGCTGTCGCAAACACCGTCTTTACTTGGCTTTTTATAGTCAAGGTGATAGCTTGCGCCGCAGTCTGCACAAACACGGCGTCCGGACATACGCTTAACGATGTTCTCATCAGGTACCTCAATATCAATTACCTTGTCAATAACAACGCCCATTGTGTCCAGAGCCTCGGCCTGCGGAATGGTTCTCGGAAATCCGTCAAGGATAAAGCCGTTTTTGCAGTCATCGTTTGCAAGTCTGTCCTTTATTATGCCGATTACAACCTCATCAGGAACAAGCTGACCTGCGTCCATAAATGACTTAGCCTTAAGACCCATCTGTGTGCCGCTTCTCAGCGCTTCACGGATAATGTTACCCGTTGAAATTGTGGGAATTGACAGATGGTTTGAAATAACCTCTGCCTGGGTGCCCTTGCCGGCACCCGGAGCTCCTAAAAGAATAATATTCATAATCTTCTCCTCATAGCTTAGTCAAGGAAGCCCTTATAATGACGCATCATCATCTGAGATTCCATCTGCTTAACTGTCTCAAGTGCAACGCCAACCAAAATGATTACCGAAGTACCACCCATTGAAAGACCCTGCATATTTGCTACTCCGCAGAATACGATTGGTAGGATTGCGATAACCGCAAGGAACAAAGCGCCGATAAGAGTAATTCTTGAAAGGATTTTTGCAATAAAGTCAGTTGTCGGCTTACCGGGACGAATACCCGGAATGGTGCCGTTGTTCTGACGAAGATTATTGGACATTTCTACAGGATTATACTGAATTGTTGTGTAGAAGTACGCAAACATTATAATCAGTATGAAGAATAAAACTGAATACAGCCATCCGCCGTAATCGAACAAGCTCCATACACCGTTCCAAAAGTCACCCATGTTCGGGAAGAACTGTCTGATTGTTGCCGGAATTGAAAGAATAGAGCTTGCAAAGATGATAGGAAGAACGCCGCCTAGACCAACCTTAATCGGAAGGTGGCTTGACTGGCCGCCATACATCTTTCTGCCTACAACTCTCTTAGCATACTGAACAGGAATTCTTCTCTCTGCGTCGTTCATAAATACGATAACCCAGATAACTCCGAGGAAAATAAGTACGAACAGCGGAACAAGGAAGAAGTACTGTGTCTGACCCTGCTCAACAGCAAATTTCCAGTATTCGCCGAGCTGTGTGATTGTAAGCGGGAAACGAGCAACGATACCTGCGAAAAGCAGTATTGAAATACCGTTTCCGATACCGTACTGGTTAATCTGCTCACCAAGCCACATCATAAGAGCTGTACCGGCTGTAAATGTGAGAATAATTACAAAAGCTGCAAATACAGCTTCAAAGCCGCTTTTGTAGGAAACAACATTTGATGCGAGCAAGTACCAGTAGTATGCGGCACCCTGCAAAAGACCAAGGCCAACCGTTACATAACGGGTGATTGTCGCAATTTTCTTTCTGCCGTCCTCGCCTTCCTTTGCCATTCTCTCAAGAGGAGGAATAGCAACTGTCAAAAGCTGCATTATAATTGAAGAGTTGATGTACGGGGTAACGCCCATTGCAAATATTGTTGCATTTGAAAAGGCGCCGCCGCTGAGCGTATTTAGATACGCAAGAATTGAGCCGCTTGAATCTAGACCATTCATAAGTTGTGCAAGCGCAGGCATATCCAAAAATGGAACAGGGATAACTGAACCGATTCTGAATACAACAATTATTAAAAGAGTAAACAGAATTTTCTTTCTCAGGTCAGGAATTCTCCAGGCGTTCTGTATTGTTTTAAACAATTAAACCACCTCGGCCTTTCCGCCTGCCGCCTCAATCTTCTCCTTTGCAGAAGCAGAAAATGCTGCAGCCTTAACCTCAAGCTTCTTTGTGAGGCTTCCGTTACCGAGAATCTTAATGCTGTCAAATTTGTTCTTTACAATGCCTGCATTGAGAAGAGCCTGAGTATCAACAACTGCACCGTCCTCAAAACGGTTGAGTGCTGAAAGGTTTACTGCAACAATTTCCTTAGCGAAAATGTTGTTGAATCCTCTCTTAGGAATTCTTCTCTGAAGCGGCATCTGACCGCCTTCAAAGCCCGGACGAACGCCACCGCCACTGCGGGCCTTCTGACCCTTGTGACCCTTACCGGCTGTTTTGCCCCAGCCAGAACCGTGACCTCTGCCAATGCGCTTTGAATTCTTTTTTGAACCCTCTACGGGGGAAAGTTCGTGCAACTTCATCATTCGCACCTCCTTGTTTAAGCTTCGCTAACCTCGATGAGGTGGATTATTTTTGCTACCTTGCCCTGTGTCATCGGATTGTCCGGCTGAACTGTTACATCGCCGATTTTCTTAAGACCAAGAGCGTGGGCGGTCGCAATTTGGTCTTTTTTACTGCCGATAAGGCTCTTCTTGAGCTTAATGCTTAACTGTGCCATCTTGCTTCCTCCCTATTATAAAATATCGCTTACAGACTTGCCGCGGATAGCCGCAACTTCGTCTGCGCTTCTGAGTGCGCCAAGACCCTGAAGTGTTGCTCTAACAACGTTGCAGGGATTGTTTGAACGCAATGCCTTTGTTCTGATGTCTCTAATGCCGACTGCTTCAACAACGGCACGAACAGGACCGCCGGCGATAACACCGGTACCTGGAGCAGCAGGCTTCATCAAAACTCTGCCTGCGCCGAACTCGCCGATAACCTCATGGGGAATTGTTGTGCCCTTAAGGGAAACCTTCATAAGGTTCTTCTTAGCGTCCTCAATGCCCTTGCGGATAGCGTCCGGAACCTCGCCTGCCTTGCCTATACCAAAGCCAACAGTACCCTGACCGTCGCCAACAACAACAAGTGCTGCGAACTTAAAGATACGACCGCCCTTTACTGTTTTGGAAACACGGTTGATAGCAACAACCTTTTCCTGTAAATCTAATGTTGATCCGTCAATAATATTAGCCAAAGTTATTTCCTCCCCTTCTTAGAATTTGAGGCCGCCCTCACGGGCGCCTTCGGCCAATTCCTTGACACGGCCGTGGTAAAGATAACCGCCTCTGTCGAATACAACGTCGGTTATGCCTTTGTCTGCTGCTTTCTTTGCAATCATCTCGCCAACTTTTCTGGCTGCCTCTTTGTTGCCGCCTTGACCTTCAAAGCTTTTGTCAAGTGAAGAAGCTGCTGCAAGAGTTACGCCGTTTACATCATCAATAATCTGAGCATAGATATTTTTTGATGAACGGAATACGTTAAGGCGAGGACGCTGCGCTGTACCGCTGATTTTGCCACGAACTCTTGTGTGGCGCTTTAAACGAGCTACATTTTTATCAGCCTTGTTTACCATAGTCATTCACTCTCCTTAATTATTTCTTGCCGCCCTTACCGGCCTTGCCTTCCTTACGACGAACAACTTCATCAACATACTTGATGCCCTTGCCCTTGTACGGCTCCGGTGGACGTTTTTCTCTTACTTCGGCTGCAAACTGACCAACCTTTTGCTTGTCGATGCCTGTGATGATGATTTTGTTTGGACCCGGAACCTCAATCTTGATGTCCTCTGTGTCCTCTACGATAACCTGATGTGAGAAACCAAGGTTCATAACGCACTTATTACCCTGCTTCTGAACTCTGTAACCAACACCGTTAACGTCAAGCTCCTTCTTATAGCCGTTTACAACACCCTCAACCATATTTGCGATTAAGGATCTTGTAAGACCATGGAGCGATCTGTTTTCTTTATCGTCGTTAGGGCGAGTAACCTCTATGATGCCGCCCTCAACCTTAACCGTGATGTTCGGGTGAACCTTCTGAGTAAGCGTACCCTTAGGACCCTTAACGGTTACAACGCTATTGTCAACCTTAACGTCAACGCCAGCGGGAATATTTATGGGTTTTCTTCCAATTCGTGACATAATCGCACCCCCTTACCAAACGAATGCGAGGATTTCGCCGCCAACATTCTCTTTACGAGCCTGACGGTCTGTCATAACGCCCTTAGATGTGGAAACGATAGCAATACCAAGGCCCTTTAACACCTTCGGCATATCCTCAACACTGCTGTATATACGCAGGCCCGGCTTTGAAACTCTTCTGAGGCCTGTGATAACAGGCTTCTTGCCCTCGCCGTATTTTAATGTTACCTTGATGATGCCCTGCTTGCCATCATCTGTAACAGTGAAACTCTTGATGTAACCTTCGTCAAGAAGAATTTGGCAGATAGCCTTTTTCATATTTGATGAAGGAATTTCAACTGTTTCGTGCTTTGCAGAACTCGCATTACGAATTCTTGTAAGCAAATCTGCTATTGCATCAGTAATCTGCATAGTTTTGTCCTCCTTGCTTACCAGCTTGACTTCTTTACTCCGGGAATCTCGCCCTTGTAAGCGAGCTCTCTGAAGCAGATACGGCAAATACCGAACTTACGAAGATAGGCATGTGGTCTGCCGCAGATTTTGCATCTGCTGTATTCCCTTGAGGAAAACTTTTGCTTTCTTTTTTGTTTAACCTTCATTGAAGTTTTAGCCACAATTACCCCTCCTTATTTAGCAAACGGTGCGCCCATGAGAGTTAAAAGCTCACGAGCCTCTTCGTCGGTTTTTGCTGTGGTTACGAAGCAAATGTCCATACCACGAACCTTGTCAATCTTATCATAATCAATTTCAGGGAAAATGAGCTGCTCCTTAAGACCCATGTTGTAGTTACCTCTGCCGTCAAAGGAGTTAGCGTTGATGCCTCTGAAGTCACGAACACGTGGGAGAGCTACGTTGAAGAGTCTGTCAAGGAACTCATACATTCTCTCGCCTCTGAGTGTAACCTTTGCACCAATCGGCATTCCCTCACGAAGCTTAAAGTTAGCAACTGACTTTCTTGCACGGCACACAAGCGGCTTCTGGCCTGTGATTGCGCTGAGGTCTGTCAGGATTGCGTCAATAACCTTTGAGTTATCTCTTGCTTCACCGGCACCTACGTTAATAACAATCTTGTCGAGCTTAGGAATCTGCATAACGCTCTTATAAGAGAACTTATTCATAAGTGCAGGAGCAACTTCGCTTACATAAAAATCCTTTAATCTTGCCATGTTGTCTCCTCCTTACAGTGATTCTCCGCATTTTTTACAAATGCGGCCCTTTGTGCCGTCTTCATAAAGCTTGTGACCAACACGTGTCGGCTTGTTGCAGCGTGGGCAAACAATTTGAACCTTTGAGGAGTACATAGCGCCCTCAGCCTTTACAATGCCGCCCTGCTCGCCCATTTTACGGGGCTTAACGTGCTTCTTAACCATGTTGACCTTTTCAACGATAACTTTATCTTCCTTCGGGCTAACGGCCATAACCTTACCCTTTTTGCCCTTATCCTTACCGCTTAAAACGATTACGGTGTCACCTGTTTTAACATGAACCTTGTTATTCATAATGTAACACCTCCATTAAAGTACTTCGGGAGCAAGAGAAAGAATCTTCAGATAATCCTTATCACGAAGCTCTCTGGCTACCGGTCCGAAGATACGAGTGCCCTTCGGGTTTTTGTCTTCCTTAATAATAACGGCTGCATTTTCGTCGAAACGAATGTATGTGCCGTCATCACGACGCACACCCTTTGCAGAGCGTACGATAACTGCCTTTACTACATCGCCCTTCTTAACAACGCCGCCTGGTGCTGCTTTCTTAACCGAAGCTACCACTACGTCGCCAATGTTGGCGTACCTCCTTCTGGTGCCGCCGAGAACACGAATGCACATTAACTCCTTTGCGCCGGTGTTGTCAGCAACTTTGAGGTAGGTCTGCTGTTGTATCACAGTGCGTTCCTCCTTTACCGAATGCGCTAAATTATTTAGCCTTTTCTATAATCTCGACGAGACGCCATCTCTTATCTTTTGAAAGAGGACGAGTCTCCATAATGCGTACTCTGTCGCCAATACTGCACTCATTGTTCTCATCATGAACCTTGAGCTTAATTGTGCGTTTTACAATCTTGTTGTAAAGCGGGTGCTTTACGCTGTTTTCGATAGCAACCACTGCCGTTTTATCCATCTTATCGCTGATAACCATGCCGACATCGGTTTTTCTCATATTTCTATCGCTCACGACTTTATCCTCCTTCTTTAAGCGTTAACGTTCTCAAGCTCACGCTGACGAAGAACGGTTTTGATTCTTGCAATGTCCTTCTTAACGGCCTTTAAACGCATCGGGTTGTCAAGCTGGTTGATGGCATGCTGGAAACGAAGCTGAAAAAGCTCTTCCTTAAGCTCTTTAATTTTAAGCTCAAGCTCTTCAACAGACAGCTCTCTGATTTCTGCTGCTTTCATTATTGCTCAACCCCCTCATCTTTTTTAACGAATTTACACTTAATCGGAAGCTTGTTGGCTGCAAGGCGAAGAGCCTCTCTTGCTGTTGCTTCCGGAACACCTGCAAGCTCGAACATAACTCTGCCCGGCTTAACAACTGCTACCCAGTACTCCGGTGAACCTTTACCGGAACCCATTCGAGTTTCAGCAGGCTTCTCTGTAACCGGCTTATCCGGGAAAATCTTTATCCAAACCTTACCAAATCTCTTGCAGTAACGTGTCATAGCGATACGAGCTGCTTCAATCTGGTTTGATGTGATCCATGATGGCTCAAGAGCCTGAAGGCCGTACTCACCGTAAGTAACCTTGTTGCCACGGTATGCTTTGCCCTTCATGCGGCCTCTGTGAACTCTTCTGTATTTTACACGCTTAGGTAAAAGCATTACTTACTGCCTCCTTCTTTGCGGGGTTTGCGCTGCTCGTGCAGAACCTCGCCCTTATAAAGCCAAACCTTAACGCCGATGATGCCGTAGGTTGTGGCTGCCTCTGCAAAACCGTAATCAATGTCAGCTCTGAGTGTCTGAAGCGGAATTGTACCCTCGTGGTAGCTTTCGCTGCGGGCAATTTCTGCACCGCCAAGACGACCGCTGCACTGTGTCTTGATACCCTTTGCGCCGAATCTCATAGCACGACCGATAGCCTGCTTCATAGCACGGCGGAAAGAAATTCTCTTCTCAAGCTGCTGAGCAATGCTCTCTGCAACAAGCTGTGCATTCATATCAGGAGATTTAACCTCTACGATATTGATTGCAACGTGCTTGCCAAGCATTTTCTCACACTGAAGACGAAGCTTCTCTATTTCGCTGCCACCTTTGCCGATAACCATACCCGGCTTAGCGCAGTGAATGTGAATTCTAACCTTTGATGCGTCACGCTCGATTTCAATCTTTGGAACGCCTGCTGCTGCAAGCTGCTTCTTCAAAGTTTTACGGAGGTTATAGTCCTCAACAAGTGTGTCGCCAAAGTCTTTTTTATTTGCGAACCAACGTGATTCCCAATCTTTAATTACGCCAACACGGAGACCGTGCGGATTAACCTTTTGGCCCATTTACTTTACCTCCTTTGATTATTCCATTTCCTTGAGAACAAGTGTGATGTGTGAAGTTTTCTTGTTAATTCTGTATGCACGTCCCTGTGCTCTCGGACGGATACGCTTGAGGGTTGGACCCTGACTTACGCTGCATGAAGCAACGTAAAGCTTTGAAACATCCATATTGTGGTTGTTCTCAGCATTTGCCATAGCGGACTTGAGCAGCTTTGAAAGCGGCTCACAAGCAGCCTTAGGAGTATGCTGAAGAATTGCCATTGCAAGGTCTGCCGGCTTGTTTCTTATAAGATCAAGCACAACTGAAACCTTTCTCGGCGCAATACGGACATAGTTTAAATATGCCTTTGATTCCATTGCAAAACTCTCCTTCCGTTTATCTGCTTGTCTTAGAACCGGCGTGACCTCTGAAGGTTCTGGTCGGTGCAAACTCGCCGAGCTTGTGACCTACCATATCCTCTGTAACATACACCGGAACGTGCTTGCGTCCGTCATGGACTGCAAATGTATGACCTACGAAGTCAGGGAAAATTGTTGAAGATCTGCTCCAGGTTTTGAGAATTCTCTTCTCTCCTGCTTCGTTCATTGCCTGAATCCTCTTAAGCAGCACAGGCTGCACGTAAGGACCCTTTTTAATGCTTCTGCCCATAATTTAAGCTCCTTTCGCTGCCTATTACTTACCGTTTCTGCGTCTGACAATGTACTTGTCTGAACGGTTATGATGCTTTCTTGTCTTGTAACCAAGAGCAGGCTTGCCCCATGGTGTGCAAGGACCCGGACGTCCAACCGGGCTCTTACCTTCACCACCACCGTGTGGGTGGTCATTCGGGTTCATTACAGAACCTCTTACTGTCGGTCTCCAGCCCATATTTCTCTTACGACCTGCTTTACCGATTTTAACATTTTCGTGGTCGGTGTTTGAAACCTGACCGATTGTTGCCATACAGGTTGCAGGAACGTTTCTAAGCTCGCCCGAAGGAAGTCTTAAAAGAGCCATTCCGTTTTCCTTAGCCATAAGCTGAGCCATGTTACCTGCTGCACGAGCAAGCTGAGCACCTCTGCCCGGATAAAGCTCTACGTTATGGATAAATGTACCGGTCGGAATGTTTGTAAGCGGAAGTGCGTTACCCGGCTTGATATCTGCTGTTGCGCCTGCAACAACTGTGTCGCCAACCTTTACGCCGTTAGGAGCAATGATGTAGCTCTTGTCGCCGTCTTCGTACTCAACAAGTGCGATGAAAGCGCTACGGTTTGGGTCGTACTCAAGTGTTGCAATCTTTCCGGGAACATCAAACTTCTGACGTTTAAAATCAATGATACGGTACTTTCTGCGGTTACCGCCGCCTCTGTGACGAACGGTGATTCTTCCGTAGCTGTTGCGGCCTGACTTTTTCTTAAGCGGAGCAAGCAAGCTTTTTTCGGGAGCAACCTTTGAAAGAACCGAATAATCTGTAACCGACATATTTCTTCTTGCGTTTGTAGTCGGCTTAAATACTTTAATGGCCATTCGATTTCACTCTCCTCATGATGGCTTTGCGGGGATATGGCTTTCCCCATACTTTCTGCCTGTTTATATTTTTTTACAGGCTTACATCATGCCTTCAAAAAATTCAATAGTTTTGCTGTCCTCTGTAAGAGTTACATAAGCCTTTTTCCAGCTTGATGTGTAACCTTCGTTTCTGCCCTGACGGCGGAACTGACCTCTTACGTTAACAGTGTTTACCTTTTTAACCTTAACCTTGAAAAGCTCTTCAACTGCTTTTGCAATTTCAATCTTTCCGGCATTTTTAGCAACCTCGAAAGTGTACTTTTTCTCGGCAATGCCGGCCATGCTCTTTTCGGTTACAACCGGACGGATGATAATATCCTGTGCTGCCATTATGCGTACACCTCCTCAATCTTTGCTACTGCATCCTTAACGATGATGAGCTTATCTGCGTTTAACATATCGTAAACGTTAAGTGTGTTTACCTGAGCTGTCTTAACGCCCGGAATATTTCTTGCCGAAGCAATAACCTTGCTGTCAACCTCAGGAAGAACGATAAGTGCCTTCTTTTCAGAACCTACTGCCTTAAGCATATCTGCGATAGTCTTTGTCTTGTAGGTGTCCATTGTCAAAGAATCAAGAACAATAATTTCGTCTGCTGCTGCCTTTGACGAGAAAGCTGATTTCATAGCCAGTCTTCTAACCTTCTTGTTTACAGAGAATCTGTAGCTTCTCGGCTTTGGTGCGAAAACAACGCCGCCGTGAGTCCACTGCGGAGCTCTTGTTGAGCCCTGTCTTGCGTGGCCTGTGCCCTTCTGTCTCCAAGGCTTTTTACCGCCGCCGGAAACCTCTGCACGTGTAAGAGCTGACTGTGTGCCCTGACGCTGGTTTGCAAGATAGTTTACAACCATCTGATGCATAACTGCTGCGTTAGGCTCAATTGCGAAAATAGCGTCGCTCAAGGTGATTTCAGAAACCTTGTTGCCTGCCATATCTAATACTGCTACATTAGGCATTTAAATTCCTCCTCTCATTAAGCCTTAACGGAGTCACGGATTACTACCGTACCGCCGTTAGGACCGGGAACAGCACCCTTGATAGCGATAAGATTGCTTTCGGCGTCAACCTTAACAACCCTTAAGTTCTGTACTGTAACCTTTTCTGCTCCAAGATGACCTGCCATCTTTTTGCCCTTCCAAACTCTTGAAGGGGAAGAACATGAACCGATTGAACCGCCTGTGCGTACGCAGGGGCCGGTACCGTGTGTTTCCTTGAGTCTCTGGAAGTTCCAGCGCTTAATAACGCCTGCAAAGCCCTTACCTTTGCTTGTGCCGGTAACGTCAACCTTGTCACCTGCTGCAAATGTGTCAGCCTTTACAATGTCGCCTACATTGTAAGCGTCTGTGTTTTCAAAGCGGAACTCTCTTAAAGTTCTCTTTGGTGCTACGCCTGCCTTGTCGAAGTGACCCTTCATTGGCTTGTTTACCTGGCTTGCTCTTAAATCGCCAAAGCCAAGCTGCACTGCAGCGTAACCGTCGTTTTCAACAGTCTTTTTCTGAGAAACAACGCATGGACCTGCTTCCACAACTGTTACGGGAACGACGTTTCCCTTTTCGTCGAAAATCTGTGTCATACCGATTTTCTTACCGATGATTGCCTTTTGCATATCTATTATGCCTCCTGTAAGGTTATTGGTTGGGATTTCCCAACATGACCCTGTCTGCGGTTGGTTGAGAATTATAATTTAATTTCAATTTCAACACCGGCAGGGAGCTCTAAGCTCATAAGAGCCTCGACTGTCTTGTTTGACGGTCTTAAAATATCGATAAGTCTTTTGTGAGTTCTCATTTCGAACTGCTCACGGCTGTCCTTATACTTATGAACAGCACGGAGGATTGTGATAACCTGCTTCTCTGTCGGGAGCGGCACCGGACCGGAAACCCTTGCGCCTGTGCGCTTTGCTGTCTGAACAATTCTTTCAGCAGACTGATCAACAAGCTGATGATCATAACCCTTTAATCTTATCCTTATTTTTTCCTTGACTGCCACGAAAATCGCCTCCTTAATATTAGTGGCGGGCGTGCTTTTCGTCACACCGCTCCGGGTGTTTCGTAAACCACCGTTTAAAAACCGGACTGACATACGTCACCCCGGGACAAAAAGCATGCAAGCACAGCTACACCGCAACCCAATGGTGCATCACGCTTACGATTATTTCTTCGCCCGGTTTAAAATCGGACATACTCCACGGAAAAACCGGCATTTTCAGCCGCAACCTCCCGCTTCAACGCATATCTGTTGCAGTCACGCAAGGTGTATTATAACATAAAAACACCATTTTAACAATCCCAACGGCGAAACTTTATATTTAGAAGTATTGTAGAAATTTTAAACAATTTTTGTGCAATATGTCAACTCAGTACTGTATGCTCAGCAATACGGCAAAAACAGACGCAACCATCAAGCCTGCAACGCTTAAAGCCACAACTCTGACGAATATTGTACGCTTATCCGCCTTTTTCTTTCTTGTGTTCTTATTTTTATCAGCCATACAAAAAACACTTCCTTTTTTCTTGATTACATATATAATAAGATATAGCAAATAATATTGCAATGCAAATTTGAAATTTTATTAGCACAATATAGGTATTGGAGATGATACTATGCTTCATATTTACTACGGCACCGGCAAGGGAAAAACAACCTGTGCGGTTGGCTCTGCTGTTCGTGCCGCAGGACAAGGCTTTAAGGTTTTGTTTGTACAGCTTTTCAAAACAGAGCAAAGCGGTGAGAGAGCCGTTTTGAGAGCAACGAGCGGAATTGACCTTACACCCTGCCCCGACAAACTCAAGTTCACCTTTCAGATGAACGGTGAGGAGCTTGCGCTTGAAAAGCAAAGATACAAAAATCTGCTTAATGAAATTGTTGAGAAGTTACCCGACTATAATATGATTGTAATAGATGAGTTTTTCACACTTGCAGACTGTGGTTTTTTTAATACCGATTTTCTTCTCTCCTATATTACATCTATATATGATAAAAAAGAAGTTATTCTGACAGGTCACAGTGTTGACTGCCGATTTATTGAGTTTGCCGACTACGCAACCTGCTTCGACTGTAAAAAGCACCCGTATGATTGCGGCGTTAAGCCTCGCAGGGGAATTGAATACTAACGCTAACATATAACATTGTTATTTTTAGGTAAACATACAAGATGAAACTGATGTGAATTGATGTTTCTCGACGCACCTATGCGTAAATTGAAACGAATCGAATCAATATTTGTGTCAGCAAGCTTATTGCACCGAGTTTGATTTTCGGAGTTGATTTTAATTTTTTCTTTGATTACTTAACACAATAGTTAACATTCTATGGTTATACTCAAAAATTCAACACAGATATTTTTATATAACAAATAATTAAAAGCGATGCGTAGTTTATCATAACTTTGCATCGCTTTTGTTATTACGGCTTAATCCGTGTTATTCATATGCCCTCACGGAATAATCATATGGTATCCATCTTCCTGTGTTGTTAAGGTAGGTTTCAAGGTTAGAAAGCACGCCTCCCCAAGGGTTGGCAACAAGGAAGTCAGAGGTTTTAAGGTTTGATGAGCTTGCGCCCGGTTTTACACCGACGATGGTAAGCCAGTGGTCGCTGCCGTAGCTCGCCGTGTTTATTATAGTCGGGTTGCCCTTTTGAAGCTGTGTGTACGCAACCTTTAGCTTGCTGGAAACGCTGTTGTTGTAATAACGAACCTTAGCAAGCCCAAAGCCTGCACCCCATGCTGTCCAGATTATCTTGGGATCGTCCGGAGCAATTTTCTTGCCGAAATACATTGATGCGCCGATAGCCTCAGCGGTTGCGCTGCACCCTACATTTGTGCTGCCCTCGTTGAACTTACTGTAATTGCGCTGATCATACAGATAAGAGCTTGAGTAATTATCACACACCTTATATGTAACGCCGCTTACCTTTATTGTACCTTTCGGCTGAGGAGCTTTAACTGTGACTTTGCACTTTGCAGTATAGCCTCCGTCAACTGAGGTCGCTTTTATTTCCGCAGTACCTGCCGCCTTAGCAGTTACCGTACCGTTTGAATTAACGGTTGCAACCTTACTGTTTGAGGTAGAATAAGCAAGATATTTATTGGTAGCATTTGAAGGATTCACACTTGCGCCGACTGCAAAGGTCTTGCCGACCTCAAGTGTTTTTGATTTTGCGGAAACAGCAACGCCCTTTACCCTTACCGGTGAGCCTTTGAGAGTAATTTCCATAACCGAAATGGCGTCATTAAGCTTTAAGCCGCTTTTCGGCATTCCTGCTGCCGTAAGATTTTCAGCCTTTACAGCATTCTCGCCGAGTGCGCATTTCATAACCAGTATTGCATCTAACGTTGAAACATAACCGTTGTGGTCAACATCGCCGTAAACCGTCTTTGCAACAGCCGATGACGAAACGTCCGTAGTTTCAACAGCTGTAACACAAAACAGACTGGTAAGGGCAACGGACGATGCCGCTATAACAGAGAGTATTTTTCTTGGTTTTCTCATAGAATAAACTCCAATCTTTATTTCTTAACAAGAATTGTAACAAAATAATTACAATTTGTCAAGAACAGTTACAGCGGCGTTACTTCCATACTTAACTCTGTGTACAGACATATTTTTAGTTAATTTCCTCAGTAATAGCAGATTTTGCGAGAGAACGGTTGCGATAACGCAAATCTTCTGTCACCTCTTTGATAACTTCTAAAAACGGCGGCAGTTCAACCTGCTGAGCTTCATCTCTCATTTCAACTTCCACCGTTGCCCTGTCCTGCCAAAAGTCATATATATCAAGCTCCACCGTTTGACCCTTATACTCAAAGCTGTGCCTGTGCTTATGAATTGGTGAATACTTTAAATCCCGATATGCCGTCAAGCTGTTAAACTCCTCTAAGGTTATATCCTCCTCAATTTCAACACGCTTAAGCGGTGTTATATCTCTTTTGTAGGTTCTCTTGCAGGAAACAACCCCATCCATTACGCTTTTCCTTATTCTCATACCTGCATAATCACTGTTCTGTGAGAGATACATTTGAAGCATTTCAGTGTCCTTGTAGCCGTTCTGCTTTTGGAGCAAATCAAGGCTCGGCATTCTTATAAGATATTTTCTCTCAATCTCAAGCGGTACGTTATTCATTTATTATCACCTGACTCCTAAACATAAGAGGGTGCTTTCGCACCCTCCCGATTCTATATATTATTTTACTCAATTTCCGGCAACATATTCCTTTGTCTTTCCTACCGGATAATTTACGCTAAGCTGAAGCGAATACTTCTGAACTATAACAGCGTCACCAAGATTAACCTTTCCGTTGGAATCAACGTCGCCTTCGGCAATCTGTTTATCTGTCAAGCTATAAAGGCCTACCCCGGCTTTCTGAATCAAAACAGCGTCAGAAAGGGTAACCTTTCCGTTTTCGTTTACATCACCGATAATAATTGTAACCGACGGGATTGTCGGGTCTGTTGGTTTAACAACCACATATTCTTTCCAGCTATTGCCGGCCGACAACAGCATTGATTTTCCGTTAAGCGGCAAGCCGTCTGCTCCGTCAGCAGGATATCTGTTTGTTGTTGCGTCGCTGCTCTCGGTAAACATTACAACAGCATTTTCATAACCGGCAGGAACGTCCATTACATAATATCCCGTTTCGCTGTCAAGAGTCATTAACGTACCAGGCCACTTCTCGTATCCTACGTCTACACTGTCTGCGGACGACGCTATGTCACGAATTACAGCACCGCTTGCCAAGGAAGGCGCTTTAGCGCTTGATGACATTGCTGACGCATCCCACGCAGTGCCGTTGTATTTGCCATTGGTCTGAGTACCGTCAAGCCAATAGCCTGTAACGCCGGCAAGCGGAAGGTCAACTGTCTGTACACCATTGCCGTTATTGAATACAACACCAGTTGCGCCTGACGGAATATCAATAGTATAGTTACCCTTGCCCTCAAAGTTTGTTTCATACTTTGTCATGGCTGTGCCCGGCCAGCCGGCACCGCAGGTGCCGTTATCGTTAAAGAAATACGCCTTAACCGTACCCCATCCGAGGCTGTCTGTAAATTTAATTGTTCCGTCGGAAATTGGGTCTGTCGAACCTGTCGGGTCTGTCGAGCCTGTCGGGTCTGTCGAACTGTCTCCGACATTATACATATAGCAGTAAACCGCTTTCCAATTATATGAAGAATTGTCAAAGTATACTCTCTGAGTTTGGCTTGGATCCCTCTTCTGATATGTATATGTTTGCGCCGCTGAGGTTGTTTTGCCGTCTGTTGCGGTTACTGTAAGTTTAATATCCACGCCGTAGCCAACACCCTCGCCAACTGAAATTGTCTTGTCGCCAGTGAAGGTCTGAGCAGTGCCGCCGTTTATGCTGTATGTACCTGATGTAGCGTTTACAAGTGAAAGGTCAACGCTGATGCCTTCGCTTTGAGAAGCGCTGTATGTTCCGCTGGGTTTTGAAACCTTTACAGACGGCGTTGTAACTGCGTTATAAACAACAGCAACGCCTGACGAGCCAATTTGACCCTTAATTTGACCACCTGATACTGTAAATGTATTGCCTGTTACCTGATCTGTATATGTTCCATCCTTCATTTTGTTAGCCTTAACGCTTACAGATGTTGACGTACCTGAGCAGTTAACAAGAACAACGCCGCTTGTACCTCTCTCGTTATAAGCAATAGAGCCGCTTGCTGACAAATATTCTGACTGGCCTGCAAAGTAGTTTTTAAACCGGTTTACAGCCTGAACCTCTTTATTTGCCCAAGCTGTTACGCTTGCTGTGCCGATGCTCTGAGAGTAGTTTGCCGGACGTGCCAAATACATTCCGCAAGACTCAGCTCTTGAGCCTACAAGACCCCATGTCTTGTTCATTGTCGAATCGCTCTGTCCTCTTGAAGAACCATCAGCGTATGTATCGTGCGACTCGTTCCAAAGCACAGCCTTTGCCGCTGCCGGAGACGAACCGTCATCAAATGTATAATCAGATCTCTTTGCACCGTTTGCATTGCCGCTGTTAACCTTGCTGCGGATATCGTTACTGGTAGAGTTGACCGTAATGCTCATATACTTAGTGTACTCGTTTACGATTGTCTGTCCGCCGCCGGTTTTGTCAAGGATTTCACCGTAGTAATACGGAGTAAAGCCTCTTGAGCTTTTTGCATATGATGTTGTATATCCGAGAATCTCGCTCCAGAAGTTGCTCGATGAGTTTTCAAGGTCATTCGGAACCTCAAGGTGTTTAGCTCCGTCAAAACGGAATCCGTCCGCACCTGCGTCGATACACTCCTTCATAAACTCCTTTTCATATTTCTGAACCTTTGAATTACCTGTGTTCAAGTCAGGCAAGCCGCCCATGCAGTTGTGTGTAATATCCCAGCGGCTGTCCCAGTTTGAAGTATTAGTTTTAATGCTGTGCCAGCAGCTTGAATCGTTCCTGATATCATCAGGAATTGTCGGCGAAAGAGAATTGTCGCCGTTGTTTGCCATGTGGTTTAAAACTGCGTCAACAATAACCTTTACTCCGTACTTGTGGGCCTCAGCGCACATAGCCTGAAAATCTGCCTTAGTTCCAAGCGCATTCTGTGAAGATGAGTCAATCTTGAAATTTGACGGCTGATAGTAAACCCACCAGCTACCTGAATACTGTCTGTTCTGTGTTGTTTCTTTTATGGTCTGAATAGGCGAGGTCTGAATTGCAGAGAAGCCCTGCTCCGCAATTTTTTTCATATTGCTCTTAATGCCGTTATAGGACCAGTTCCAGCACTGAAGAATCTGCCCCTGCTGAACATTGTCAACAAGGCCGTAGCTTGTGGCTTGTGAGCTCACCTCGTCGGTTGTCACTGCACTTCCGACAACCGGTATAGAAAATACTGAAGCCGCAAGGCAAATTGCCACTACAAGGCTAAGAATTTTCTTTCCAAATTTTTGTTTTCCCATTTTGTTTCCTCCTTGTTTATAAATGCTAATTCAATACTTAACGCCGATTGAAAACAAGATTAAATTTAATTTTTGTTAAGTATCATTAATCGGGAATTTCGTAAAAATCCTCTTATATACCATAACACCAATCAGTGATTTTTACAATTCGGAATAATCGCCAAAGTTTTGTAAAAAATTTGTAATTTTTTCACATTACCTGTTAATAAATCTTTTCATTATAATATTATCACCGTCAAATGCAATAATTTGTTGAAAAATGCATTTTTTCGTGATAAAATATTTTTATTAAGTTTGAGGAGAATTTATATGAGAAAAAGATTATTTGCAATTCTTACCTGCGTACTCTTAGTTTTTTCACTTCTTAGCATAGGAATTTTCAGTGCTTCTGCGGTGTTTCCGGATAGTCAATGGGATGTCGGAAATTATAATGACTACGGCGGCGGCGGAGGAGGCTACTCCGGCGGTGGCTACTCAGGCGGCGGCAGCAGTAGCAGTAGCGGAGATATAGCATGGTTTCTGATGTTTTTGGTGAGAAATCCTATAGCCATTATTATAATCCTTGTCATATTTTTAGTTTGCTATTTATTAGCAACAAAGATAAAGAAATCAGCACCCACCACCGGCGGCACAACGCAAGCCTACAATCCGCCTGTTATGCCTATGGACTTTACCGACAGAATCTCGGAGGCAATACGTCAAATTGACCCGAATTTCTCATCCGATGCATTCATCACCTGGTCTAAGGATGTATTCATAACCTTACAGCAGGCATGGACTGCAAGGGATTGGAGCACAATACGTCCTCTTGAAAAGGAAGAGCTTTTTGAGCAGCATAAACGCCAGCTTGACGAATACATAGCGAACAAGAAAATTAATATTATTGAGAGAATAAATGTAGGTCAGACTCACCTGCACAAATACGAGCGTGACGCTCAGTACGAATACCTCACCGTTTATATGGCAACAAGAATGGTTGACTATATTATCGACGAGCAAACACGCAAGGTTCTAAAGGGCGACCCGAATACCGACTGCTATATGAACTACCTGCTTACATTTATGCGTAAAACAGGCGTTAAGAGCCATGAGGGAACAGACAGAACCGTATCCAAGAGCTGCCCGAACTGCGGCGCACCTCTGAGCATTACAAGCAGCGGCAAGTGCGAATACTGCGGAAGCATAATCACAACAGGCGACTTCGACTGGGTACTTGCTAAGATGGACGCTGTTAAGGCAAACACTGTTATTGACAACCGTGGCGTTATCCTAAATGACGGAACAAATGAAGATAACAACAATAACAACAGCGACAATAGCGGCAATGGTGACGGCGACGTAAGCTTTGACGATATGATGAACGGTGACAAAAACTAATCCGTCAAAAATAAAAAATTAACCGAAAAACAACAGACGGACAGCGTTAACACTCTGCCCGTCTTTGTTTTTCATACCGGGAGAAATATATGAAAAAGAAAGCATTAATCCTCAAGTTTCTTGCTCTGATTATTCTTAGTTCTTCAAGCTGCATTACAGCGTCAGCTGCCGAAACCCTTACTGCAAGCTCAGACATATTTTCGTCGAGTTTTCTGACAATTGTTTTTCGCGCACTTCCTGCATTGCTCGGTTGTATTGCACTTATTGTGGTTATATGTATTTTAAGAAAAGTAGTCAGAAACGCTTCGATACACGCTTCCTCCTCTCTATTCTCGCTTATCAATTCACTGATAAACAATAAATCATCATCACAAAACCAAACGCACAACGAAAAGGATTTTTCCACCGACACACATCCGAATGACAACACGATAAAGATTATTTCGGCGATTCGCCTTATCGACAGCGACTTTATGGGCGAGGCATTTTTGACCTTTGCAAACAATGTTTTTATTGGTCTTCAAAGAGCATGGACAGCAAGAAATCTGAGTAGTATAAGACCGTTTGAAAAGGAGGAACTTTTTGAGCAGCACAGCAAGCAGCTTCAAAATTACATAAACCGCCGACAGATAAACGTAATTGACAACATCAAAATTACCACATCGTACCTGCATAAGTATGAGCGTGACCGACAATATGAATATCTGACGGTATATATGGACGTCCGAATGTCTAACTATATCGTCGACGCTGATACAAGAAATGTGTTAACGGGCAACCCTTCCACCATAGGCAATACCCCATACCTGCTTACCTTTATGAGAAGAAGAGGTGTTCTGAGCAATGGCGAATGCAACAAAACAATGTCAAAAAGCTGTCCAAACTGCGGAGCGGTGCTCAGTATGTCAAACAGCAGTAAATGCGAATACTGCGGCGGAATTATAACGCAAAGCGACTTTGACTGGGTTCTGTCAAATATAAACACGGTAAATTCCAACACAGTTATTGACAACAGAGGTATTGTTATAAACGATTAACCAATATAATACTATAATACGAAAGATTTAATAACAGTCGGGCAGCATTCTTGACACGCTGTCCGAATTTGTTATATTATATGAGAAATATAAGTTTATATCTTATGAAACAGGAGAAGAATATGAAAGTATCAGATACATTTGTTGAGGGCAAAACCGTTTTATCCTTTGAGGTTTTCCCTCCAAAGGCAACAAGCCCCATAGAATCAGTCTATAAACCGCTTGAACAGCTGTGCGCTCTTAATCCTGCATATATCAGCGTTACCTACGGCGCTGCCGGCGGAGCAAAATCGCACTGCTGCGAAATAGCGTCAAGAATAAAAAATGTTCACGGAATTGAGCCGGTAGCTCACCTTACCTGTGTCGGCAACACTAAGCAGGAGATTAAAGCGGTGCTTGACGACTTTCAGGCAAACGGCATTGAGAATATTCTCGCTCTCAGGGGCGACATTGTTCCCGGGCAGCCCGTATGCCACGATTTCACATATGCAAGCGACCTAACAGCCTTTATAAAGGAGCAGAACCCTGAATTTGACGTTTGCGGAGCCTGCTACCCGGAGGTTCATATGGAAAGCAGCAGCGAGATTGAGGACATATTAAATCTCAAGAAAAAAGTCGACGCAGGCGCTTCGCACCTTATATCGCAGCTTTTCTTCGACAATCAGATTTACTACGGCTTCCTGCAAAAGGTAAGAATTGCCGGAATAAGCGTGCCAATCTCCGCAGGTATTATGCCTGTTGTTAACAAAAAGCAGATTGAACGAATGGTTTCGCTGTGCGGAGCAAGTTTGCCTCCTAAATTCGTAAAGGTTATGCAGAAATACGGCGACAACCCAGAGGCTATGCGTGACGCAGGAATTGCCTACGCAATAAACCAGATTGTCGATTTGATTTCCAACGGCGTTGATGGCATACATATTTACACAATGAACAACCCGTATGTTGCAACGGCAATCTGTGACGCAATAAAAAATCTTCTTTAAGGTGAATTAATTGTTTATATTAGAAAAAATCAACCGCAGTGAGGCTCTGCGATACTTAGGCTACAAGGGCAGCACACCGGACGAAAGAACACTTGATATTTTAGCCGACTGCGAACGCTCTCTGCTTGAAGCCGCCGTTGCGAAATACCTATACCGCCGCTTTGAATTAAGCTTTAATGAAAACGGCATTGAGGTCTGTGGCACAGGGATAAATCTTACAGGCAAAAGCATATCCGCACACCTTGACGGATGCCGGTCAGTTGTTTTGATGTGCGCTACAATTTCATCGGGTGTTGACAGACTCATACGCCGCTATCAGGCTACCGATATGACAAGGGCAGTTATCACCGACGCATTGGCAAGCGCCGCTATTGAGCAGGTATGTGATGTTGCGGACGAAGAAATTAACCGCCGCTTTCCCGACGAATACAAAACGTGGAGATTCAGCCCCGGTTACGGTGATTTGCCGCTTGATTTACAGCGCGACTTTCTGCGTGTGCTAAACGCTCAGAAAATGATAGGTCTTACTCTCGGCAAAAGCACAATACTTATCCCGACAAAATCGGTAACGGCTCTTATAGGTATTTCAAAGGACGAGCTTCCGAAACGAAAAAGAGGCTGCGCAGGCTGCACAATGAGAGCAACCTGCAAATTCAGAAAAGCAGGTGAACGCTGTGTTTAGTAAATTATTAAATGAAAAGGAATTTATTCTGTTTGACGGCGGAATGGGCACAATGCTTCAAGCAAGCGGTCTTGAAGCAGGCGAAATTCCGGAGCTTCTGACAATCTCCAACCCGAAACTGATAACAGATATTCACAAACAATATATTAACGCAGGCTCAAATGTAATTTACTCCTGTACCTTCGGCGCAAACAGCTACAAGCTTAACGGCAGCGGCTATACGCCTCAGCAGGTTATCACCGCCGCAATAATCTGCGCAAGAGCCGCCGCAAAAGGAACAAACACGCTTGTTGCCCTCGACTTGGGGCCGATAGGCAGGCTTATGGAGCCAAACGGCGATATGAGTTTTGATGATGCCTATAATTACTACAAGGAGCAGATAACAGCCGGCAATGACGCCGACCTGATTGTATTTGAAACAATGACAGACTTGTCTGAGCTTAAGGCGGCTGTGCTTGCCGCTAAGGAAAACAGCAATTTGCCAATAGTCTGCACTATGACCTTTGAGCAAAATCACCGTACCTTTACGGGCGTTTCAATCGGCGCAATGGCTGTAACTCTTGAGGGTCTTGGAATTGATGCAATAGGCGTGAACTGCTCGCTCGGTCCAGACGACCTTCCGCCGATTATTGATGAGCTTGTAAGGTGGACAAACCTGCCGATTGTCGTTAAACCAAACGCAGGTCTGCCGGACCCAAACAGCAACACATACAGCGTAGGACCCGACGACTTCGCAAAGAGTATTGAAAAGCTAATACCCTACGGCGTAAAAATTATCGGCGGCTGCTGCGGAACAACTCCGCAATTTATTGCAAGCACCAAAGCTATGCTTAGTGATAAAAAATTCGTACCACGCACACCCGTCAGCTTCAGCGCAGTTACAAGCGGCGAGAGCGTTGTGCTTATTGACCGTCCGAGAATCATAGGCGAGCGAATAAACCCAACAGGCAAAAAGCTTTTTAAGGAAGCATTAAAAAGCCACAATATAGATTACATTCTCACGCAGGGAATAGAGCAGGTAAGCGCAGGAGCAGATATTCTTGACGTAAACGTGGGACTTCCCGAAATTGATGAAAAGGAAATGATGATAACCGTTGTGAAGTCACTTCAAGGTGTTACCGGCGTTCCTTTGCAAATAGACACAACCGAGCCCGATGTTTTAGAGGCAGGACTCAGGGTGTATAACGGCAAGCCGATAGTAAACTCCGTAAACGGCGAGGAAAAATCACTTTCAACCGTTTTGCCGCTTGTTAAAAAGTACGGTGCGGCGGTTGTCGGACTTACTCTTGACGAAAACGGAATTCCAAAAACAGCTCAGGGCAGATTCGACATTGCAAAGAAGATTGTTGAGTGTGCATTAAAGCTCGGCATAGAACGTAAGGATATTTATATTGACTGTCTGACGCTTACTGCCTCGGCTGAGCAGGAGGGTGTTCTTGAAACACTGAACGCCTTAGAGCGTGTTAAAGCAGAGCTTGGCGTTAAAACGGTACTCGGTGTTTCAAACATATCCTTCGGACTGCCAAACCGAGAGCTTGTCAACCGCACCTTCCTGACAATGGCGCTCCAGAAGGGTCTTGACTTACCGATTATCAACCCGAATGTTGAGGCTATGACAGGCACAGTTAAGGCTTATAACCTGCTTGCAAATATAGATAAAAACTCGGTCGAGTTTATCTCGGCATATAACAATCATACCGCCGCTTCTGCAAGCGCACCGCAAAGCTCTGCACTGAACATAGAATACGCCATTGAGCACGGTCTAAAAAAAGAGGCTGCAAAGGCAACAACGGAGCTTTTAGCCACCACCGAACCTATGAACATTGTGAATCAAAAGCTTATTCCTGCTCTTGACAAGGTAGGTGCGGGCTTTGAAAAGGGTACAATCTTCCTGCCGCAGCTTATTCAAGCCGCCACAGCCGCACAGGGCTGCTTTGATGTAATTAAACAAAAGCTCACCTCAACAAGCGGCACACCGGTAAGCCGAGGAAAGATAATTCTTGCTACCGTCAAGGGCGACATTCACGATATAGGCAAGAACATTGTCAAGGTTCTTCTTGAAAACTACGGCTACACCGTATTTGATCTTGGGCGTGATGTTCCCCCTGAAAAGGTGGTTGAAACAGCAAGGGAGAACGATATACACTTCATTGGTCTTTCTGCACTTATGACAACAACGCTCAAGTCAATGGAGGAAACCATAAAGCTTCTGCACGAACAGAAAATCGACTGCAAAACCTTTGTCGGCGGCGCAGTGCTTACTTACGATTACGCCATGAAAATCGGCGCAGACTACTACTGCAAGGACGCAAAGGAAAGCGTTGATGCGGCAAGGGACTTTTTCGGAGAATAAACCGTATAAAAACAGCTATCGGGCGCACACCGCAAGATGTACGCCCGATTAATTTTGTCTGTTAATTTAATAATATCTTATAACTTCAATAACCTTGCCAAGTACAGAACACTCAGGAACAATTATCGGCTCGTAATTCGGGTTTTCCGGCTGTAAGCGAAAATGACCGTTTTCTTTGTAAAACCGCTTTACGGTTGCCTCGTCATCAATAAGAGCCACCACAATCTCGCCGTTTTCCGCCGTCTGTTCCCTATTAACAACAACAATATCTCCGTCAAGTATTCCAGCATTTATCATACTGTCGCCTACAATCCTCAGCGCAAAAAGCTCTCTGCCTCGGCGAACACCCTCGCTTACAGGCACATAACCCTCAATGTCCTCAATCGCTTCAATCGGCAACCCTGCCGTAACCTTGCCCATAATCGGCACTGACGACGACGGGTCACTGTTTGTCAGCCGTATGGTGCGGTTAAGCTTTTCCTCCTTGTCTATAAAGCCGAGGTTCTTAAGCGTTTTCAAATGTGAATGAACGGTTGAGGTTGACCGCAGTCCTGTTGCGGCGCAAATATCCCTAACGGACGGGGAATGTCCGTTTTGCGTACACTCTGTAATATATTTAAGTATCTTCTGTTGGCTTTGTGATAAAGGCTTCATAGCAACCACCCCATATTAAAGCAATGTCGTCAAATTAACGGCATCGCAATGAAATTTTGCCTACGGCACTATCTACTATAATTTTACAATCCTATTATATCAAGCAATGCAGAAATAGTCAAACATTTGTTTTGTTTTTATGCTAAACTCTTCTGCAATAAAATTACAAATCGTTGCATTATCACCATCCTCTTGTTATAATAATACTGTACATTCACATAATTACACACAGTGCAAGCATTTCCTCAAGGCGGTTGTATATTTCATCAAGCTTTGATGCAGGCAGCGGGTTTCTGCCGCAGCCAATCTCAACGGTAAACGCAGGCTTTGAAAGTTCCTCAATAAACCAATCCTTAAAGCCGCCGCCCACCGCAAGTCCGCTTGGACTTGACAGAGCATATCCGCTTGTGCGTGCCATAACCTCCGCCATAAGCCGAGATTTTTTCGGTGTGTTGCTGCCGTAGCTCCAGTATATCTCCTCGCCCTGACTGTGAAAGGCTGTGGCGTGGCGTATGTTCCTGCTGCGGCAAAGCTTAGTAAGCGCCTTTGTTTCAGGCTCGCTTTCGGGCATTTCGCCGCCGTACTGGGTTATGGACGGAGCTGTAATTCCGCTGCTTTTCTCACGTTGCTTAAGCTCACGCCAGCCTGCGGAAAAGTTGTGGTTTATGTCAACGCCAAATGCGTTTGCCTGCCACCTGTGAGCCTTGCCGTTTGCAATTTCGCTGACACGTCGCTCATATCTACCTGCGGCACATTCGCCGTTTAGAGATATTTCAACGCCGTCAGGATTTACACAAGGCACAACAATCAGTCCTCGGCGGTTCAAAAAGCGGTCAATGTTAATACCTCTTATACTGCCGCCCGACTTAACACAGCGGCACACCTCCTTTAAAAAGCGAAACAGCAAAAGGCTTGTCAGCCATTCCATACCGTGAAATGCACCGCACATTAAAACCTGCTCGTCCTCGTTACCCAGTGAGAATGCGTCAATGCTTCTTCCACAGCGGCTGACGCCTATCTGCTCACGCTTTAAAAACGGGAACTGCTCTGTAAGCATTTTTGTTATTCTTGCACGGTTCTGTTCATCCGCAGGTGTGTCATAGTATTTTGTTTTTACCAATACCCTCAAATCCTTTCGTGGTTTGTTTTCAAAATAAAGTTATGTTATTTTTTCAAAATTTATGAATGGGGGAAATAAAATGGAGTTATTTGAAAAAACCTTGAGCAGCCGTGAAATCTTTGACGGCAGAGTTATCCACGTTACTGTTGACGAAATTGAGCTTGAAAACGGCCATAAGTCAAGCCGAGAGGTTGTCGGTCATCCGGGTGGAGTCTGCATTGCCGCACTTACCGACAGTGACGAGCTTTTGTTTGTAAGACAGTTTCGCTACCCGTATAAGGAGGTTGTGCTGGAGCTTCCGGCAGGCAAGCTTGAAAAAGGCCAAAATCCACTTGAAAACGGCAAGAGAGAACTTATGGAGGAAACAGGCGCAATCGGCACATCATATTGCTCGCTTGGCAAGCTTTATCCCTCGCCCGGCTACTGCGCCGAGATTATACACCTTTATTTCTGCCGTGTTAAGGAATTCGGCAGCACGAACCCCGATGAGGACGAATTTTTAAAGATAGAGAAAATTCCGCTTGACAAGGCTGTTGAAATGGTGCTTAACAACCAAATTCCCGACGCTAAAACGCAAACTGCGGTGCTTAAAACCGCAATGCTTAAGAGCCTCGGCAAAATTTAAGGAGAGATTAATATGGCGGTAAATTTAGTTTTTCTTTTTGCAGCAGGTGCAGTGCTTGCGCTTGCGCTTGTTTTCTGCCTTGTGAACAAGCCGAAAAAACCGCTGTTCACAGGGACAACACTGATTATTCTTATATTTTTTCTTATTGCGACTGAGCTTATCAATATGGGATTGTCAACGCCAACGATAATTACACTTCCGCAGGGCTTTGTAAACGCAATGGTCGGCTTTTTAACGGCTCAGGACTCACCTAACACCGCAACACTTGAACAGGCGTTTAATCTGTATATGTATATTGATATCGGGCTTATAGTGCTGTGCATTGTGTCGCTTATTGTCGAGGTTCGCAGCATATTTACCATATCGCCTAAAAAGAGTGACGAGCAGGCAAAGAAAAAGGAAGAAGCAAAGGAGTAATATGAAAATATACCAAAACATCGAACGCTCCGACGGCGAGCTGTCGCTTGCGCTCGGCTTTTTTGACGGTCTGCACAGAGGTCATCAAAGTGTAATAAACGCCGCAGTCGAGCAGAAAAATTGTGGTCTTATCCCTGCAATGCTTACCTTTAAGGAAAGTCCCCAGAGATTAATTTCTAAAAGAGCAGTACCTCGGCTTATGACAAGGCAGAGCAGATATGAGCTTTTAGAAAGTCTTGGCATTGAGGTTTTATATGAGCTTGACTTTGAAAGCATCAGGAACATTTCGCCGCAGGATTTTGTCCAAAACATTCTTTGCAAGGCTCTCGGCGCCAAAAAAGTTTTCTGCGGCTTTAATTATCATTTCGGCAAGGCAGGCGCAGGAGATGAAAAAATGCTTCACACCTTATGCGCCAATAACAGCATTGAGGCTGTAACACTTCCACCCGTTATTTTTGGAAGCGAGGCTATAAGCTCAACAAGGATAAGGAATGCTCTTGCAAGCGGAGAAGTCGAAAAGGCAAACAAAATGCTCGGCAGGCGTTTTTCTTTTGACTTTACCGTAAGTCACGGCAACGAGCTTGGGCGCAAAATGGAAACCCCAACAATCAACCAGCCGATTCCGTGTGATTTTATCCTGCCAAGGTTCGGCGTGTACGCCACCTATGCAACAATTGACGGAATAACACAAAAAGCGGTAACAAATATTGGCGTAAAGCCAACTGTCGGAAGTCCCTGTCCCCTTTCCGAAACATGGATTTTAGACAGAGAAATCGGTTCACTCTACGGCTGCCGTCCCAAAATAGAGCTTGTACAGTTCATAAGACCCGAACAGAAATTTTCGGGAATTACACAGCTTCAGGCGGCGATACTCAAGGACGGTCAAACGGCTAAAAATATTTTTGAAAGAGCCGATACATCGTTGTAAAATACGCCACTGTATGTTAAAATATAGACAAACTAAAACACATTCCGACAGCGAAAGCTTAAAACAGGAGGTAATCAGATGTCAGAGGTAACCAGAGTTTTTGTTGAAAAAAAGCCGGGATTTGACGTTGAAGCAAAGCAAATGCTTTGGGATTTGCGCCATAATCTCGGACTTAAGCAGATTAACGGACTAAGGCTGCTGAACAGATACGATGTTTCGGGTCTTACAAAGGAACAGTTTGAAATGGCTAAGAAAACTGTTTTTTCCGAGCCTAACCAGGACAATATTTATGATGAGGAATTTTCCTATGAGGACAGCTCCAAGGTATTTGCAATGGAATACCTGCCGGGTCAGTATGACCAGCGTGCCGACAGTGCCGCACAGTGTACTCAGCTTTTAACACAGCAGGAAAGACCTAAGGTTTTAAGTGCAAAGGTTGTTGTTCTATCGGGCGATATTTCAGACGAGGAATTTGAAAAGGTTAAGAGCTATCTTGTAAACCCGGTTGAATCAAGAGTTGCTTCAATGGATAAGCCCGAAAGCCTTGACATTCCCGTTACAATGCCTGAGAACGTAGCTGTAATCGAAGGCTTTATCGGTTTTGATGATGAGCAGATGGAGGAGTATTATAACTCAATGGGCTTTGCCATGACTCTCTCTGACCTTAAATTCTGCCGTGATTACTTTAAAAACGACGAACAGCGTGACCCGACCGTAACAGAGCTTAGAGTTATCGACACATATTGGTCAGACCACTGCCGCCACACTACCTTCCTCACAAGACTTGAAAATATAGAGATCGAAAAGGGCGCTTTAACAGGCGTTATTGAGGATGCTTTAAAGGCATATTATGACGCAAGAGAGGAGCTTTACGGTAAGGACAGCACAAGGGACGTATCCCTTATGGATATGGCTCTTTGCGGAATGAAGCTGCTCAAAAAGAGAGGTTTAATTCCCGACCTTGACGAGAGTGAGGAAATCAACGCCTGCTCAATTGAGGTTCCTGTAACAATAGACGGCAAAACAGAAAAATGGCTTGTTCAGTTTAAGAACGAAACCCACAACCACCCGACAGAGATTGAGCCTTTCGGCGGTGCAGCAACCTGCCTCGGCGGTGCAATACGTGACCCGCTTTCAGGCAGAGCATATGTATATCAGGCTATGCGTGTAACAGGCTCAGGCGACCCTACAATTCCGTTTAAGGACACAATGCACGGAAAGCTGCCTACAAGAAAGATTACAACCGGTGCAGCATCAGGATACAGCTCCTACGGCAACCAGATTGGTCTGGCAACAGGTCAGGTAACAGAGCTTTACGACCCCGGCTATGCTGCAAAGAGATTGGAAATCGGCGCAGTTATAGGCGCTTCCCCAAAGGAAAATGTAATAAGAGAGGTTCCATCTCCCGGCGACATCATTGTTCTGCTTGGCGGCGCAACAGGTCGTGACGGCTGCGGCGGTGCAACAGGCTCATCTAAGGCTCACACAGAACAGTCAATTGAAACCTGCGGTGCTGAGGTTCAAAAGGGCAATCCGCCGACAGAGAGAAAAATTCAGCGCCTTTTCAGAGATAAAAAGGTTGCCAATATGATTAAGCGCTGCAATGACTTCGGTGCAGGCGGCGTTTGCGTTGCAATAGGCGAGCTTGCAGACGGTCTTGACATTGACCTTGACAAGGTAACAAAGAAATATGAGGGTCTTGACGGCACAGAGCTTGCAATCTCCGAATCACAGGAAAGAATGGCAGTTGTGCTTGACCCAAATGACGTTGAAAAATTCATCGCTCTTGCAGGAGATGAAAATCTTGAAGCAACAGCGGTTGCGGTTGTTTCCGAGAACCCTCGTCTTACAATGAACTGGAGAGGCGACACCATAGTAAGCCTCAGCCGTGAATTCTTAAATACTAACGGCGTAACACAAACGGCAAGCGCATATATTACAGCACCCGACCCGAAAAAGTCATACAGAACACAGGTTCCGAAGGTACTTGAGAACAGACCCTTGGAGGAAGCATTTAAGCTAAACCTTTCAAGACTTGAAGTTTGCTCACAAATAGGACTTTCTGAGCGCTTTGACGCAAGTATCGGCGCAGCAACAGTAAATATGCCTTTCGGCGGTAAGTATCAGCTCACGCCAACTGAGGCAATGGCTGCAAAGATTCCGCTTGAGCAGGGCGAAACAGACGACGCCACAGCAATGAGCTTCGGCTATATTCCGGGCACATCACGCTGGAGTCCGTTCCACGGCTCTGCTTACGCTGTGCTTGAGTCAATGTCAAAGCTGCTTGCAATCGGCGCAAATCCGCTTAAGGCAAGACTCACATTCCAGGAATACTTTGAGCGTCTGCACGATAAGCCTGAGCGTTGGGGCAAGCCTGCGGCAGCTCTGCTGGGCGCAATGACAGCACAGCTTGAAATGGGTGTACCGTCAATCGGTGGCAAAGACAGTATGAGCGGCTCGTTTGAACAGCTTGACGTTCCGCCGACACTTGTAAGCTTTGCCGTAGCAATGACAAAAGCGTCGAAGACAATCTCCTCCGAGTTCAAGAATGTAGGCTCAAGAGTAATCTATGTACCGCTGCCGGAGGATAATAAAACAGCAATGCCTATTTGGTGTCAGGTAAAAGAGATGTACCAAAAGGTTTACGAACTTATGGAGCAGGGCAGAGTATTGAGTGCAGGCGTTGTCAAGGAAGGCGGCGCAGCGGCACAAATATGCAAGATGTGCTTCGGAAACAAGCTTGGCTTCAAGTTTGACCACGAGCTTACAGCTAAGGAGCTTTTCGCACCGCTCAGCGGCTCACTCATTCTTGAAATGGCAGATAATGACGAGGCTGACGGCTTCCTGTACTATAACCTCGGTACAACAACAGAGGAGCCGATAATCGACACAGTATCGGCAAAGTTTGACATTGACGGTCTTATCGGCGTTTGGACAAGCAAGCTTGAAAAGGTATTCCCAACAGAGGCAGAATGCCCGAAAATTTCAGTTAAAACTGAGCTTTACACCGAAAGAAGCGCAAAAGCTCCTGCAATAAAGACAGCAAAGCCAACAGTATTTATTCCGGTATTCCCCGGAACAAACTGTGAGGTTGACACAGCAAGAGCCTTTGCAAAGGCAGGCGCAAACCCTGAGCTTCTTATAGTTAAGAACTTAAAGCCGTCTGACATTGAACAGACCATTGAAGAAATGGAAAAGATTATAAGACGAGCTCAGATTATTATGTTCCCGGGCGGCTTCAGCGGAGGTGACGAGCCTGACGGTTCAGGCAAGTTCATAGCCACAACCTTCCGCAACCCAAGAATTGCACAGGCTGTAACAGACTTGCTCGACACCCGTGACGGACTTATGCTCGGTATCTGCAACGGTTTTCAGGCTCTTATCAAGCTCGGACTTGTGCCAAACGGCAAGATTACCGACATCAAGGACGGCAACCCGACCCTTACCTTCAACACAATCGGCAGACATATTTCACACATGGCTTACACAAGAGTTACCTCGGTTAAATCTCCGTGGTTCTCAGGCGTAGACGCAGGCGAAGTATTTGCTGTTCCTATCTCGCACGGCGAGGGAAGATTTGTTGCAAGCGACGAAACAATAAAAGCGCTTGCTCAAAACGGACAGATTGCAACGCAGTATGTTGATTTAAGCGGCAATCCGAGCGACAGCATTAAGTGGAACGTAAACGGTTCCGTATGCGCTATTGAGGGCATCACAAGCCCCGACGGCAGAATTCTTGGCAAGATGGGACATTCAGAAAGAAAAGGCGAAAACCTGTATTCAAACGTTCCGTTTGAGAAGGATCAAAAGCTGTTTGAAAGCGGCGTAAATTACTTTAAATAATCGCTGAAGCCTAAAACAAAGCGACCGCACCTTAATTGGGTTGCGGTCGCTTTTAAAGATTAAAAAAGCAAAGACTTGTGTAGCTTACATACACCTGTGCATAATAAATAAGAAAACGAATTGAGGATAGCTTAAAATGGAATTTATCAAAAAGAACTCCGTTGGCATATTGCTGTGCCTTATAATCGCTGTGCCGTCATTTTTCCTTGGCAAGCTCTTCCCCATTGTCGGCGGCCCTGTGTTTGCGATACTGCTTGGTATGATAATCACACTGTTTATCAAGGGCAAATTCAGAGATTATATAAGCGGCGGCGTTACCTTTACATCTAAAAAAATACTCCAGTACGCCGTCATTTTGCTCGGCTTTGGGCTTAATCTTACAAGCATTGTTCAGGTTGGCGCACAATCACTGCCAATAATTTTAGCAACAATTACAACCTCGCTTGTTATTTCCTTTATGCTTTACAAGCTTATGAAAGCCCCTGCGAAAATCTCAACGCTTATCGGCGTTGGTTCGTCAATCTGCGGCGGCTCGGCAATAGCGGCAACTGCACCTGTTATTGATGCTGATGACGAGGAAATTGCACAGTCAATATCCGTAATATTCCTGTTCAACATACTTGCCGCTTTAATTTTTCCTACCTTGGGCGGCGTACTCGGACTGTCAAACGAGGGCTTTGCGCTATTTGCAGGAACAGCAATAAACGACACCTCATCGGTTACAGCCGCTGCATCGTCTTGGGACGGTATACATCCCGGTGCAAATACGCTTGACAGCGCAACTATTGTAAAGCTGACACGAACACTCGCCATTATCCCCATAACGCTTTGCCTTGCTCTTTACAGAACAAGAAAGGCTAAAAAGCAGTCATCAGGCGCCGGCGCTAAGGTCAGCCTAAAAAAGATTTTCCCGTTTTTTATTATCTTTTTTGTTCTAGCGTCTGTCATAACAACATTTGCCGTTTCGTTCGGCGTTCCAAACAGCTTTTTCTCCCCACTTAAGGAGCTTAGCAAGTTCTTTATTATAATGGCTATGTCGGCAATTGGCTTGAACACAAATATAGTCAAGCTTATAAAATCAGGTGCAAAGCCAATATTTATGGGATTGTGCTGCTGGATAGGCATATCGGTAGTAAGCCTGTTAATGCAGCACGTTCTCGGTATATGGTAAAAATTTTTATACTAACTCGACAACGCCCGACGGTTTGTGCCGTCGGGCGCTTTGTTATTCAAACTCTGCAATGCGGAAAAGCTCGTTTAAATCCTCTATAATAATCCTGCGGTACTCTGTTTTGATAATGCCGCTGTTTCTCATTGAATTGAGCAGCTTGCTCACAGTCACACGGGAAACACCAATAATGTTGCCAATCTCCTCGTGCGTCAGATGAACACTGTATCTCTCGCCGCCCAAAGGCTCACGCACCTGAATAAGCAGTCTTGCAATGCGGCAGTTCGCCTGTAAAAATGTAATACTGCTCACCTGTGATGACAGCATCCTTATTGACCTCGCCTGCAAATTCAGCAGAGTTATTGCAAAGCTTGGGTCTTTGCGGAAATGCTCTATAAGTATTTTTTCCGTAACCGGAATTATCCTGCTTTCGCTTAAGGCAACGGCAGACGAAACCCTCGGCATTCCGTCAAAGAACGCTGCCTCGCCGAGTATTGACCCGTCCTCAACATTCGCAAGCGTTTTTTCATCTCCCTCCGGCGAGGAAAAGTAAATTCTTGCCTTGCCCGACTTTAAATAATAAAAGCAGTCGGCTCTCTCACCCTGCATATAAATCATTTGATTTTTTGTGAAACGCTTCGGAATACTCAGACTCTCAAAAATACCCCTTACGTCATCCGGCAAATTTGCGTAATTATTGCCGTAATATATGGTGTTTTGTTCCATAAAATCGCCGCCTTATCAGTTAAGCTGAACTAATTGTAGCATAGTTTACATTCTTTTATCAAGCCTTATGCGATAATCATTTCAAGATAATTTGACAGGAGGAATTCACTATGGGTATGACTATGTCCCAAAAGATTCTTGCCGCACACGCAGGGCTTGATGAAGTCAAGGCAGGACAGCTTATCGAGGCAAAGCTCGATATGGTTCTCGGCAACGATGTTACCTCTCCGGTTGCAATCAATGTTTTTGAGGGCTGCAATGCTGACAGCGTTTTCGACAAAACAAAAATCGCAATGGTTATGGACCACTTCACACCGAACAAGGATATTAAATCCGCACAGCACTGCCTGCAAGTAAGAAATTTTGCAGACAAATATGAGATTAAAAATTACTTTGACGTTGGCGAAATGGGCATTGAACACGCACTACTGCCTGAAAAGGGTCTTGTAGGACCGGGCAGCCTTGTTATCGGCGCAGACTCACACACCTGTACATACGGCGCACTTGGCGCATTTTCGACAGGCGTTGGCTCAACCGATATGGCAGCAGGTATGATTTCCGGCAAGGCATGGTTCAAGGTTCCGAGCGCAATTAAGTTTATTTTAACAGGCAAGCCCGCTCCGTGGGTAAGCGGCAAGGACATTATTCTTCACATCATTGGCAAAATCGGCGTTGACGGCGCACTTTACAAATCAATGGAGTTTGTAGGCGACGGTCTTGACTACTTAAGCATCGACGACAGACTTTGCATTGCAAACATGGCAATTGAGGCAGGCGCTAAAAACGGCATTTTCCCTGTTGACAATGTAACACGTGAATACTGCAACGGCAGGTTCCAGGGCACTCCGGTTGAATACACAGCCGATGAAGACGCAGTATATGACGAAACCTATACAATTGATCTTTCAACACTCCGTCCGACAGTAGCATTTCCGCATCTTCCGGAAAACACAAAGACTATCGACAACGTAGGTGAGATTAAAATTGACCAGGTTGTTATAGGTTCCTGCACAAACGGCAGACTCACCGACTTGAGAATTGCCGCAAGTGTATTAAAGGGCAAGAAGCTAGCAAAGGGCGTAAGATGCATAATCCTGCCCGGCACACAGCAGATTTGGCTTGACGCTATGCACGAGGG
Source organism: Ruminococcus sp. zg-924 (assembly GCF_024433635.1). Lineage (GTDB taxonomy): Bacteria > Bacillota > Clostridia > Oscillospirales > Acutalibacteraceae > UBA7067. The sequence continues at coordinate 41,761 of NZ_WNJZ01000017.1, forward strand.
TCTGTTCGACATATTCGTAAACGCAGGCGCAGTTGTTTCCACACCAACCTGCGGTCCGTGCCTTGGCGGTCATATGGGTATTTTGGCTCAGGGTGAGCGTGCAGTATCCACAACAAACCGCAACTTTGTCGGCAGAATGGGCCACGTTGACTCCGAGATTTACCTTGCAAGCCCGGCTGTTGCCGCTGCTTCGGCAATAACCGGCTACATAACTGACCCGGCTAAGGTTTGATTTTTGAAAGGAGTGAATATAAATGGAAAGTGTTAAGGGCAGAGTACACAAGTACGGCGATAATGTTGACACAGACGTTATTATCCCTGCAAGATATTTGAACACCGCCTCTCACAAGGAGCTTGCAGCTCACTGTATGGAGGATATTGACAAGGAATTTGTCAACAACGTAAAAAGCGGCGACATTATGGTTGCCGAGAAAAACTTCGGTTGCGGCTCGTCAAGAGAGCACGCACCGATTGCGATTAAGGCTTCAGGCATTTCATGCGTTATTGCTTCAACCTTTGCAAGAATTTTCTACAGAAACGCCATCAATATCGGCCTTCCGATTATGGAGTGCGACGAGGCGGCTCGTGACATCAAAAATGGCGACGAGGTTAGCGTTGATTTCAACACAGGCATTATAACAAACGAAACAACAGGAAAAACATACAAAGCTGAGCCATTCCCGGAATTTATACAGCACATAATCGCAAAAGGCGGTCTTATCAACTATATCAAGTAATTGATTATCGCAAAACTTAACCGGCATTATAAAGAGCCACAGCGAAAGCGCTGTGGCTCTTTAGCTGTTGTAATTTTACTCTCAGGCTCAACTTATGCTCGCCTTGTTGATATGTACTCCTCTAATTTTTCATAAATTTATATTAATTAGCCTTAGTTGTTTCTTCACTCTTGGAGTTTACGGCAATCATCTTGCCCTGAACGTCAGTTTTGTATTCACCCTTGAGCAGAATCTCTGAAATCGGTACAATCTTATACCCCTCGCTCTGTATCATTTCAATTATCATAGGCAGCGCTTCGGGCGTATTCTTTGCACCGTTGTGCATAAGGATTATACTGCCGGAACAAAGATTGTTTTTTATGCGTGATACCATATCCTGCGGTGACGGGTCCTTCCAGTCAAGACTGTCAATATTCCACTGCACGCAGTACATATCTATACTGTTTGTTACTTCAACAACGGCATTGTTATAATCGCCGTATGGCGGTCTGAACAGAGTAGGGCACTTGCCTGTTATCGCTTCTATTTTTTCGTTACAGCCTTGAAGCTCCTTAAGAATACCGTCATTGCCAAGCTGCGGCAAATGTGCGTGTGTGTCGGAATGATTACCCACATCATGCCCCTTATCGCTTATTTTTTTTACATCATCGGGATATTTGTCAACCCATTCTCCTACAAGAAAAAAGGTTGATTTCACCTTATATTTATCAAGTATATCAAGCAGGCTTTGGGTCTGTTCATTGCCCCATGCCGCGTCAAATGAAATACTGCACACCTTTTCTGTTTTATCAACATTGTAAATAGGTATTTTTCGCTCTGTGGTAGACGCTTCAATCGCCCTGCCGTAACTGCCAAGCGAAACAAAAAGCGTTATCACCGCCATAATCACACAGCACGCCATTACAATTAGCTTCTTCCTTGTCAGTATCAAAAGCTTCATTCTTACCCCTCCCTGTATTTTATATGCACAAAAATACAGTAATATTCCGCTTAACATTGGTTCAACGCAAAATGGTAAAAGTCGTTTCCTGACACAAACAAAAAACAGCTGTAAAGCAAAGCCTTAACGCTCTGTTTTACAGCTGTTTTATTATCAACTAAATTTTACAAATAGCAGAAGTAAAGTCCGCCTTCATAAGCATATGTGCCTGAACCCTGTGGGAAATTCGCCTGGAACACTACGTTTGAAGGAAGCTCTCTGTGACCCTCAAGAAGCTTCTTTGCGTTTTTAAAGCATCTTTCAATTGCTTTCTTCTCTATTGAATTAGAACCGCTCGGAATGCTGATGTTCCATGCCATCGGTCCGTACTGACCCGGACTTTGCAGACATCCTCTTATAGTATTCGGGAAGCGTGAGCTTGCAACACGGTTCAAAACAACGTTACCAACCATAAGCTGGCATCTGTCGCTCAGCCAGTATGAACCCGACTCCTGCCAAATAACGGCTGCAAGGCAGTATAAATCGTCATCTGTATAGCTGCGAGCACTTACTGTTACTTTACAAGTAACCTTTACTCCGTTGTACGCTGTTGCTGTTATTGTCGCTGTGCCTTCCTTATTAGCAGTTACAAGACCGCCTGCTGCCTTTACCGACGCAACAGCGGAGTTATTGCTTGTGTATACAATGCTGCGAGCCGCCTCGCCGCTTTTGAGTGAACTGTTCAAGTCAAACTGCTCGCCCAAAGTCAAGTTAAGACTTGTTTTGTTCAGTGAAACCTTTGTTGGTGCTTTCTTTACTGTAACTTTGCAAGTAACCTTTTTACCGTTGTAGGCTGTTGCTGTTATTGTCGCTGTACCTACCTTATTGGCAGTTACCAAGCCGCCTGCCGCCTTTACAGAGGCAACAGAGGAGTTATCGCTTGAATAAACAATGCTGTAAGCACCCTCACCGCTTTTGAGTGAGCTGTTTAAGTCGTACTGCTCACCGATACCGAGTGTAAGGCTCGTTTTGTTAAGAGAAACCTTTGTTGGTGCTTTCTTTACTGTAACTTTGCAAGTAACTTTTTTGCCGTTGTACGTTGTAGCTGTAATTGTAGCAGTACCTACCTTTTTAGCAGTAACAAAACCGCCTGCCGCCTTTACAGAGGCAACAGAGGAGTTGTTGCTTGAATAAACAATGCTGTACGCACCCTCATCGCTTTTGAGCGAGCTGTTTAAGTCGTACTGCTCACCAATACCAAGCGTAAGGCTTGTTTTGTTAAGTGAAAGCTTTGTCGGAGCTTTCTTTACTGTTACTGTACACTCAGATTTGCTGCCGTTTGCAAGTGAAGCAGTAATAACTGTTGTTCCCGGTTTTACAGCATAAACTTTGCCATTTGTATCTACCGTAGCAACACTTTTTGAACTGCTGCTCCATGTTACTGTCTGATTTGCATTGTTTGTTTGAGTTATTCCAGCGCTGAGGGTGAAGTCCTCGCCTACACCTAATGTAAGGGTAGCACGGCTGATTTTTACTACACCTGTGTAATTCACACCGCTTACTTCATATGTCGGGGTTGTTGCTGCAATTCCGTCATAATTTTCAAGTTCGTCGGTCACAACGGTTAATTTATTGTCAGAAGCGGCTGACGCATATATTGTTGAAACTGCGATTATCGCACACAGCACTGCACAACATACCGCAAATGTGATTTTCTTGGTTTTTTTAATCATAAAAAGTCAGAGAGCAAGCTCTCTTTGCCTCCTTTAAAATCGTGTTTTCGTTGTTAACAACAGTCAACGGTATATATTGTAACCGATTGTAACAAGTTTGTAAAGTTTTAAAAAAAGTTGTCCAAAGAGAAAAAACCGCCTAAAACAGCGGTTTTTTCAAACATTTTCCTTTAATTTTAATGAATTTTCCCTATAATTAGGTTACAGACACGTAATCATTTGTGAAAATAGCCAAAATCCGAAAAGCACAGTTATTTGTGCAATACTAACATAATTATATGTGGTTTTTTGTTATTTTGTTCATATAACAGGCGGTTTGTTAATCTTTTCACAATACGCTTTACCACACTGAATTACAACTTTGTTACGATTTAGCAAACTGGCTGTTATAAAGCTGAGCGTAAAATCCGTTTTGCCTCAAAAGCTGCGAATGTTTGCCCTGCTCTATCACATTTCCGTCCTTCATCACAAGTATTATGTCAGCCTCTTTTATCGTTGACAGCCTGTGAGCAACAACAAAGCTTGTCTTGCCCTGCATCATCTTATTAAACGCAAGCTGAACCCTCTGCTCTGTAAGCGTATCAATACTGCTTGTCGCCTCGTCAAGTATCAGCATAGGAGGATTTGACAACATTACCCTTGCAATGCACAAAAGTTGGTTTTGCCCCTGTGACAAATTACCGCCGTCCTCGGTAATTACCGTGTCATAGCCGTTTGGCAGGTGCATAATAAATGAATGTGCATACGCCGCCTTGGCAGCCGCAATAATCTCCTCGTCAGTTGCGTCCTCCCGTCCGTAGGCAATGTTCTCCCTCACCGTACCGTTGAACAACCAACTGTCCTGAAGCACCATACCAAAGCTTTGGCGTATACTCTCGGTTGTGAGCCTTTCAACAGGCTCTCCGTCAATTTTAATTTCTCCGCTGCAAACATCATAAAAACGCATCAAAAGATTAATAAGCGTTGTTTTTCCGCAGCCTGTGGGACCGACAATGGCAACACGCTGGCCCTGCTTTACCTTTAGGTTAAAGCTTTTTATAAGCGGTCTGTCCGGCGTATATGAAAAGCTGACATTATCAAACTCAATATCTCCCTTGACGTTTTCAAGCTCTTTTGCGTTTTCGCTGTCGGGCGTTTTGTTTGGACTGTCCATAAGCTCAAACAACCTTGCGCCGCCTGCAATGGCGGTCTGGATTTGTGAAATAACGCCTGTAACCTCGTTGAACGGCTTGGTGTATTGATTTGCGTAGGTTAAAAAGCAGGAAATCTGACCGACAGTAAGTCCTCCTGCTATTGCGCTGAGAGCACCTATAACGCCTACTGCGGCATACACTATGCCGTTTACAAAGCGTGTTGACGGGTTTGCAAGAGATGAAGCGAACTGCGCATTTTTGCCGCAGATATAAAGCTCGTCATTGAGCCTTTTGAATTCCTGCTCGTTTTTCTCCTCCATTGAAAATGACGAAACAACCTTCTGATTTCCTATCATCTCTTCAACAAAGCCGCTTATCTCGCCCTGAGTGCGCTGCTGCTTTGAAAACATTTTCGCCGATAATCGAGCTATGCCTGCTGCAACAAAAAGCGACAGAGGCGTTACAAGCACAACTACAACGGCAATTTTAAAGTTTATTGCAACCATAAAGCCTAATGTGCCTACAATGGTAATAATTCCCGAAAAAAGCTGAGTTACACCCTGCAAAAGTCCGTCGCCGACAGCGTCAATATCATTAATAATGCGGCTTATAATATCGCCGTGAGCGTTTGTGTCAATATATGCAAGCGGCACGTTGTTGAGCTTTTTATATGCGTCAATTCGCATATCACGCACCGTATAGTAGCTCACCCTGTTGATACACAAACTCATAAGCCACTGAAAAAGCGAAACACCTGCGGTTGTGCAGATAAGCCCTATAAGAATTTTTGCGACAGAAACAAAATCGACATTTCCCTTTCCAATAATATAGTCTATTGCCTGACCTGTAAGCACAGGCCCTAAAAGCGTAAGACAAACGCTGATAACAGCAAACAAAAACGCACCAATAAGATAGCTCTTGTACTTTGATGTATAGCCTAAAATTCTCTTTACTACACCCCTGTTCATTACGCCTGCACCTCCTCTGCGCTAAGCTGAGAAAGACAAATCTCTCTGTATTCGCTGCACCGCTCAAAAAGCTCCTTATGCACGCCATATCCAACAAGCTCGCCGTCATCAAGCACAAGTATCCTATCAGCGTCCTTTACGGTAGCAACACGCTGAGAAACTATAAACACCGTTGTTCCCTCAGTGTTTTTCTTTATAGCGCTTCTAAGGGCATAATCGGTCGCAAAGTCTAATGCGCTTGCACTGTCGTCAAGAATCAGTATCGGTGCACCTGCAATAATCGCCCGTGCAATAGTCAACCTTTGCTTTTGACCGCCGGAAAAATTCTTGCCGCCCTGAGCAACCTGAGTTTCTATTTTATTAGGTAGCTTGTCCACAAACTCCTTAGCCTGCGCTATTTCAAGCGCACGGTTCATCTGCTCGTCAGTTGCGTCCTGTTTTCCCCATTTAAGGTTTGATTCAATTGTGCCGGAAAACAGCACAGCCTTCTGCATTACAACCGAGCATAGCTTTCTAAGCTGCAACAGCGGATAATTCTTAACATTATTTCCGCCTATGCTTACGCTTCCGCTTGTAGTGTCATAGTACCTTGGAATGAGATTTACAAGGCTTGACTTGCCGCTGCCCGTTGTACCAATAACGCCTACGGTTTCACCCTTTTGCACAGCGAAGCTTATATTTTTCAGTACATCACCGCCACCGTAGCCAAAGCTGACGTTGTCGAACCTGATGAAGTCCTTATCACTGTCGAGTGTAAGCTCACTCTCCGAGCCACTCTTGATTGACGGTTCAAGCTCAAACACCTCATTGACCCTTGCAGCGCTGGCAGACGCCTTTGTGAACACAACCACAAGATTCGCAACAACAACCATAGCAAGAAGAATCTGCGTCATATAGCTTACAAGAGCAATAATATCGCCGGTTTGCAACTGACCTGTATCAACAAGGCCGCCTCCGAACCATACTATTGCAACAATAGCAAGGTTTGTTATCGCATAGGTAAGAGGGCTTAAAAGAGCTGACAGCACACCAACATTCTGCGCTGTTTTTGCAAGCTCTTCATTTGCATCATTAAATCTTTGCTGCTCCTTGTCCTCCTTGTGAAATGCCCTTATAACCCTTGCACCGGAAAGACCCTCTCTTGAGATAAGCGAAAGCCTGTCAAGACGCTTTTGAATAAGCTTAAAAAGCGGAACACTTTTACTCATTATAAAGTACAGAACAAGTGCGATAAGCGGAGATGCAACTAAGAAGATAAGCGAAAGCTTAAGATTAATTGTAGTAGCCATAATCATAGCACCTACAACAAGGAACGGCGCACGGATAACAAGGCGAATAAGCATAGCCACAGCATATTGAAGCTGGTTTATGTCATTCGTCATTCTTGTAATAAGTGAAGGAGTACCTATCCTGTCTATCTCTGTAAAGGACAAAGTGTTGATATGGTGGAAAAGCTCATTTCTCAGCTTAGTTCCACTGCCCTGCGATGCTATTGACGCACTTTTTTGGCAAACAAGCGCACTGCACAAACCGACAGCACCGAGCAGAATCATTACGCCACCCTGTCTAAGCACATACCCTGCGTCGCCGCTGCTTACACCTATGTCGATTATATCAGCCATAACAAGCGGCACAATAAGCTCAAAAATTGCCTCCAAAAGCTTGCAGGCAGGGCCTATTGTAAGCTGCAACTTGTAATCCTTTAGATATTTAAGCAATTTAAACATTAACTCAACCCTAACTAAATATAAATTGTAATTCGGCTATCCCTTGGGACAGTAAATTAGAGTTTAGCGGTGCAATCAAAAAACTCTAATTTTCCACACAAAACTCAAAATCTCATTCATCAAAATAATAATTCCCGAAAGGAGCAAAATTCTGACAACACTATACTAATACAATTTATTAAGGCTTTCAAGATTATTTTTTCTTAATTTTTTCCTCTCTCGTAAAATAACCGTAAAACATCTCATATGTCCTTCATATAAATATAAAAAGACACAAAGGAGAACGGAATGTGAGAAAGAGAAGATTTTTTATCAACGCCGCAATAATGACAGGCTCGGCACTGTTGTCAAGAACACTGGGAATGGGCTTTCGTGTGTATATGTCGAATACGATAGGCGCAAATGGAATAGGCCTGTTTCAACTTATCTGTTCAATTTATTTTTTCTGCGTAACCTTTTCCACCTCCGGAATTACGCTTATAGCGACACGCACCGTTACAGAATGCTTTGCAAGAGGTGAAAATGCAAAGGGCAGGCGATTTACATCGTTGTGCCTGTACTCAGCATTAGCATTAAGCCTGACTGCCTCAATTATTCTGTATGTTTTTTCTGTTCCGATTTGTGACAGCATCCTTGGTGACACAAGGGCTGCACTTTCACTGCGTGTTATGGCGCTTGGACTTCCGTTTTTGGCGCTTTCAGCCTGCTTTAGAGGTTATTTCTATGCAAGACGAAAGGCATATATAACGGCGAGCGAGCAGCTTTTAGAGCAGATAGCCGAGATAGTAATATTTGCCGCACTTGCAGGAACGCTTGCACCACTCGGTATAGAGTACGCCTGCTGTGCCGTTGCACTCGGAGCAACAGGAGCAGAGGTGCTGTCATTTGTATACACATATATTCTCTACCGCCGTGACGTAAGAAAAATCAAGCCGCAAAAAAACAGTGGAGCAGGTTTTTTCAGCAAGGCTTTATCAATCGGAGTTCCCGTTACGCTCTCATCAACTGTGCGGACAGGACTTGCAGCCGCAGAAAATGTGCTTATTCCAAGGGGACTTGTCGGCTATGGTCACTCAGTCAACGATTCACTGTCTAAGTACGGCATAATAGCAGGTATGGCTATGCCTCTTCTGACATTTCCATCAGCCTTTTTGCTCTCTTTTTCAACGCTGATGATACCGGAGCTTGCTGACGCCGCCGCTACTGTGCGAAAAAGCTCCATACGCCATATGACGGAAAAGGTGCTGCGATTTGCCTTTCTCTTTTCGGCGCCTGCCTCTGTGATATTCTTCTTATTTGCCGACAATATCGGCACAATGCTTTTTAATGAAAGCGAGGTCACCGCTTATATCCGAATACTTGCGCCTATTGTGCCGCTGTTCTATCTCGACTCAGTAATAGACGGTATGCTTAAAGGTCTTAACGAGCAGCTTCACTATCTTACATACAATATTATCGACTCCGCCGTTCGTGTTGGGCTGATTACTCTGCTTTTGCCGATTTTCGGAATTAAGGGTCTAATTGCGGTTTATTTCATCAGCGGCATATTAAACACAGGGCTTAGCCTTATGCGGCTTATCAGGGTTGCATACGTAGATTTTAAAATAGTTGATTGGGTAGTAAAGCCGATTGCCTGTGCCGCATTGCCCTGCATAATTCTATCTATGCTTCAGCGCATTATGCCGCTTTTTCAAAACAGCCTTTTTACCGTTATTTTCCTGATAATCAGCCTTTTGCTATATCTTGTGCTTATATGCGCCGTTGGAGCAGTAAGCAAAGGCGAGCTTGATTTTCGCTCATATATTTCCCCAAGGAAGATAAATTTAAGCTCAATGCAAAATAAAAGCCGAACGAAGTAACCCTCGTTCGGCATATTTTTTATTTTGCAAAATGAACTGCTCTGCTCTCACGTATAATATTCACCTTAATCTGACCCGGATATTCAAGATCAGACTCAATCTTCTGGCAAATCTCCCTTGACAGAGGTACCATTCTCTCGTCATTGATAACCTCAGGCTTAACAAGAACTCTGATTTCTCGTCCCGCCTGAATAGCGTAGCAGCTTTCAACGCCCTCAAATGAGGAGGCAACCTCCTCAAGCTTTTGCAAACGCTTTATGTAATTTTCAAGGTTTTCACGCCTTGCCCCCGGTCTTGCAGCCGATATTGCGTCGGCAGCCTGAACCAAGCAGGCAACAACTGTTTTAGCCTCAACGTCACCGTGGTGAGCGTGAATAGCGTGAATAACAGCTTCACTTTCCTTGTATTTGCGGCAAACCTCAACACCAAGCTCAATATGCGAGCCTTCCATTTCGTGGTCGAGAGCCTTGCCTATATCGTGCAAAAGACCTGCACGTTTAGCTATGGTCGGGTCAAGCCCCAATTCGCTTGCCATCATACCGGCAATGTATGAAACCTCAAGTGAGTGATTCAAAACATTCTGACCGTAGCTTGTGCGATAACGCAGTCTGCCCAAAAGCTTAATAAGCTCCGGGTGAACACCATTAACGCCTGCCTCAATAACTGTTCTTTCGCCTTCCTGTTTGATTGTATGCTCAACATCACGTCTTGCCTTTTCAACCATTTCCTCAATGCGAGCCGGGTGAATTCGACCGTCTGTAATGAGCTTTTCAAGCGCAACTCTTGCAATTTCTCTTCTTACAGGCTCAAAGCACGACAGCGTAATAGCCTCCGGCGTATCATCAATAATAAGGTCAACGCCTGTAAGCGTTTCTATAGTACGTATATTACGACCCTCACGACCGATAATACGTCCCTTCATTTCGTCATTCGGCAGTGGAACAACGGATACGGTTGCCTCGGCAACCTGATCGGCGGCACAGCGCTGAATGGCAAGAGAAATAACCTTTCTCGCCATTTTATCAGATTCCTCTTTGAGCTGCTGCTCATATTCAAGAATCTTTGTCGCCTTTTCATGTGTCAGCTCATCATCAAGCTGGCTTAACAAATGAGCCTTTGCCTGCTCGGCAGTAAAACCGGAAATTTTTTCAAGAACCTCAAACTGGCTCTTTTTAACCTTTTCCGCTTCTGCAAAGCGTTCATCGGCTGCTTTTTGCCTTTTTGCAACATTTTCTTCCTTTGCCTCAAGATTTTCCAGTTTTCTGTCAAGAGTTTCTTCCTTGTTCTGCATTCTTCTCTCCTGACGCTGAACCTCTCTTCTTCTTTCGGCAAGCTCTTTTTCAGATTCGTTTCTAAGACGATGAAGCTCGTCTTTACCTTCTAATATGGTTTCCTTTTTCTTTGCCTCGGCGGTTTTCATAGCTTCGCTGATAATGCGCTTTGCTTCCTGCTCTGCAGAACCGATTTCAGCCTCGGCAATCTTTTTTCTGTGGTTGATGCCCATAAAAAAGCCTACTGCTCCGCATACAACAGCGGCAACCACTAAAAGCAGTATTGCTAACCATATTTCCATCTGAGTGACACCTCCTTAAGTTTTGTTGATTTTTAAAAGTTAATTCAAAGTTCAACAGCCCTGAAGATGCCGTTATTACTCATATTCAATTGTAAATATACTAAATAAACTCAAAACGGTTTAAAAAAATAAGACCCATCCTATATTACAGACTACTTGCTATATTATGGATTTTTCAAAACTATAATTAGTTTATCTATATAATAACGGCGCCTAAAAGAGCCGAGCAAAAATGATATACCGCAGTGCGGTTTGGATTATCCTTTTGTATCTGTTTTTGATACCTGATACGTATAATATATCCTTTTATATTTTAACCTCTATTGGGCAAAAAGTCAAGCAAGCTAAAGTATTATTTGGTAAAAATTATACTAAATCAAACAAAAGCTTTGGCATTTTTTAACTTATACATTATATATGATAACACAGAAAAATCATAAAAATTGAACTGCTTTGAATGTCTTTTAAAATATCGGGAAAAATATTGCAGAAGCAGGGAAACAAAAGTCCTCTATGTCAAATGCTATTATTCCACAGCAGAATAATAGCGTGGCACAGACGGATAATTTGAAAATAATGGAAAAATTTTTTGTTAAATTTTTGTCAAACCCTTGTATTCTTCCTTAAAATGCTTTATCATAGTATTGCTATGATTTATAGATAGCAATACTATTAAAAAGTTTTGCAAAACACAGGAGGTAAATCATTATGTCAGTTAAAGTTGCTATTAACGGTTTCGGCCGCATCGGTCGTCTTGCATTCAGACAGATGTTTGGTGCAGAAGGTTATGAGGTAGTTGCAATCAACGATCTTACAGATCCTAAGATGCTTGCAGACCTTCTTAAGTACGACACAGCACAGGGCGGTTATTGCGGAAGAATCGGCGAGAACCTTCACACTGTTGAGGCCGGCGAGAACTCAATCATTGTTGACGGCAAAGAGATTACAATTTATGCAAAGCCAAACGCTGCTGAGCTTCCTTGGGGTGAAATCGGCGTAGACGTTGTACTTGAGTGCACAGGCTTCTACTGCTCAAAGGCTAAGAGCCAGGCTCACATTGACGCAGGCGCTAAGAAGGTTGTTATTTCTGCTCCGGCAGGCAACGACCTCAAGACAATTGTATTCAGCGTAAACGAGAAGACTCTTACAGCTGACGATACAATCATTTCTGCTGCATCATGCACAACAAACTGCCTTGCTCCGATGGCTGATACTCTTAACAAGTATGCTGAAATTCAAAGCGGTATTATGAGCACAATTCACGCTTACACAGGCGACCAGATGATTCTTGACGGTCCGCACAGAAAGGGCGACCTCAGAAGAGCAAGAGCCGGCGCTGCTAACATTGTTCCGAATTCAACAGGCGCTGCTAAGGCTATCGGCCTTGTTATTCCTGAGCTTAACGGCAAGCTTATCGGTTCTGCACAGAGAGTTCCTGTACCAACAGGTTCAACAACAATTCTTACAGCTGTTGTTAAGGGTTCTGACGTTACAGTTGAGGGCATCAACGCTGCTATGAAGGCTGCTGCTTCTGAGTCCTTCGGCTACAACGAGGATCCTATCGTTTCTTCTGACGTTATCGGCATGAGATACGGCTCACTCTTTGACGCTACACAGACAATGGTTTCAAAGATTGCTGACGATCTTTATGAGGTACAGGTTGTTTCTTGGTATGACAACGAGAACAGCTACACAAGCCAGATGGTTAGAACAATTAAATATTTCGCAGAGCTTTAATTAATTGCTATTAATTCAGAGTTAACTGAAATATTTTGGGCGGCACATTGTGCCGCCCATTTTGTTTTATTAAAAGCAAGAATTCCGTTATAGCTTACCGGTCATAGAAAGCTCTTTTTCTATTGCTATAATCTCGTGTCAAATTTAATTTTACCAAAATTTTTAGCCACTATATAAAAAGAAGAGCGCTCCTTTTGGAGCACTCTTCTTTATTTTATGCTGTTAATTTTTCTTTTCGTCGCCACGAATTTCAACACGTCTGATTTTGCCGCTTATTGTCTTTGGAAGCTCGTCCACAAACTCAACAACTCTTGGGTATTTATACGGCGCTGTCTGCTTTTTAACATAGGTCTGAATTTCCTTTTTCAGCTCCTCGCTCGGCTCAAAGCCGTTTGCAAGCACGATTGTAGCCTTAACAACCTGTCCTCTTATCGGATCAGGCACACCTGTTATTGCGCACTCGGCACAGCATGGCATCTCCATAATTACGCTCTCAATCTCAAACGGTCCGATACGGTAGCCTGAGGACTTAATAATATCATCTGTTCTGCCAACGTACCAGTAATATCCATCCTCATCTTTCCACGCTGTATCGCCTGTGTGGTAGAGGTTATTGTACCATACGCTCTTTGTAAGCTCAGGATTCTGATAATAGCCGTTGAACATACCGCACGGCTTGCCATGCTCTGTCTTAAGCACAACCTCTCCTACAACGCCTGTTTCAACAGGATTACCCTCGGCATCAACAAGCTCAACCTCATATCCGGGTGACGGCTTGCCCATTGAACCCGGCTTGGGAGTTGAACCGACAAGATTTCCAAGTGTTAGAGTAGTTTCGGTCTGGCCGAACGCTTCCATCAGCTTTAAGCCGGTAGCCTCGTAAATTCTGTTGTAAACCTCAGGGTTCAACGCCTCTCCGGCGGTTGTAACATACTTAAGACTTGTAAGATCATACTTAGAGAGATCTTCCTGAATAAAGAAACGATAAATTGTCGGTGGTGCACAGAATGTAGTAATATTATACTTTGCAAAAAGCGGTAATAAGTCGGACGGAGTGAATTTATCAAAGTCGCAGACAAAGATAGCCGCCTCCATAAGCCACTGACCGTACAGTTTACCCCACATAGCCTTCATCCAGCCTGTGTCTGAAATTGTAAGGTGAAGTCCGTCAGGGTCGACATTGTGCCAATACTTAGCGGTGATGATGTGACCAAGCGGATAGGTGTTATCATGGTAAACCATTTTAGGCATACCCGTTGTGCCGGATGTAAAATAAAGCAGCATTGGGTCTGTTGCAAGAATATTCTCGCGAGGGAAAACATCGCTCTGCTTCTCAATTTCCCCGTCAAAATCTATCCAACTGTCGTCAAGACCCTTTCCCTTAACGGAAAACTTAAATTTGAGTGACGGCGATTCAGGCTCAGCGGCAGCTATATGCTCCTGAACCTCACCGTCTGAGGTTGCAACAACAGCGGTAACGTGCGCTGCATTAAAACGGTAAACATAGTCCTTCTTTGTCAAAAGATTTGTTGCAGGAATACCAACTGCGCCAATCTTGTGCAGAGCAAGGCAGGAAAACCAGAACTGGTAGTGACGCTTCATAACAAGCACAACCGTATCGCCTTTTTTGATGCCAACGGACTTGAAAAGGTTAGCAGCCTTGCTGCTGTATCGTGAAATATCTCCGAAAGTAAAGGTTCTCTCGTTGCCGTGGGAGTCACACCAAACCATCGCACGTCGGTCAGGCTCAGCCTTTGCAATCTCGTCTATAACGTCATATGAAAAATTGAAGTTATCCTCATAAACCGGCTTAAAATCGACCAACTTGCCGTCATGGAAGGTTTCTTTGCAAAATTTCTGATGAATGTTTAACATATAATTTTACCCCTTAACATTAATTATTTCTTCTGAGAGTGGATTGTAACTGCTAAAAATTCGCAGTCCTCTCCTCCGGTTGCTATCATACCGTGACCTCTGCTTGAGTCATAGTAAATTGAGTCGCCCTCAGACAAAATCTCAATATGATCCTCAAGCGCAACTTTAAGCTTGCCCTTGATTATATAGTCAAACTCCTGTCCCTCGTGAACAGAGAGGGTAATGGGGTTATCCTGCTCATCTTCTATATACGGCGCAGTTACGTAGAACACCTCAGCAAGCTTATTCCTGAAGCGATAGCCGAGATGCTGATATTTAAAGCCTGCACGACGCTTAATGTCAAGACCCTTGCCACAGCGAACAATGGAATAATGTGAAAGATGAGGATTTTCGCCTGTAAGCAGTTCAACAATATCAACGCCAAGCTTGCCTGCGCAGTTGTTGAGGAATGTAAAGCCAAAATCGCACTCACCGCTTTCAAGCTTTAAGTACTCCTCTTCTGTTGTGCCGGTAGCAACTGCCATTTCCTTGGGGGAAATGTCCATAATCTCTCGCAGTCCTCGTATTCGGGCTGCTGTTTCAACTAATTTAGCTTCCATATAATCTGTACTCCTTTTCAAAATATATAACAACTATAAAGCAATTAATGGCTTATCCAAATGGCAACGACATTAGAATTTATTAAGTGTCACTATGTACCAAATTTATTATAATAGCAAAAAAAAGTAACGTCAAGCTTTTCTTGGTGTATTTTTTATTCATTCCCGGTTACATATGATTAGCGCAGAAAAACGCCCTCCGATAATCGGAGGGCGTTCCTTTGCTATTTTTTCATATACTGAATATTCTTGCATATATCCAGCACGTTTTGGCATAAAAGTTTTTAATAAAATGTGTTAATCGAAATTAGTTTTCTTTAATTCTCTTGCGTGCAAATACTACAACGCCTGCTGCAGCTGCAAGGATAAGAAGAAGCATAGCAATGTTTGTGCTGTCGCCTGTTGCAACCTTACCTGTTGAACTGCTGCCATTGTTGCCGCCGTTGTTACCGCCGTTGTTACCGCCGTTGTTGCCGCCTGTTGTCGGCTTGTCTGTGCCGGACTCAGACTCAGTTTCTGTCTCAGACTCTGATTCAGTCTCTGTCTCTGTTTCTGTCTCAGTCTCTGTCTCTGTTTCTGTCTCTGTCTCTGTCTCTGTTTCTGTCTCTGTCTCTGTCTCTGTCTCTGTCTCTGTCTCTGTTTCTGTCTCTGTCTCTGTTTCTGTCTCTGTTTCTGTCTCTGTTTCTGTCTCTGTTTCTGTCTCTGTTTCTGTCTCTGTCTCTGTTTCTGTCTCTGTTTCTGTCTCTGTTTCTGTCTCTGTTTCTGTCTCAGTCTCTGTTTCTGTCTCTGTCTCTGTCTCTGTTTCTGTCTCTGTTTCTGTCTCAGTCTCAGTTTCGATTGTTGACTCTACGTCTGCGCCCCACTCGCCTGTTACTTCATCATACCAGATTGTAACTGTTGAGTTGTCGTTTTCTACATAAACAACAGGGTTGTTGCCCATGCCGTCCGGAATCCACTTTGCGCCGTCTACTGTGATCTTGTATTCATAGCCGTTGATTGCTTCTGCTGCAACGCCTGTGTATACCTTCTCATAACGAGCTG
>NZ_WNJZ01000018.1 GCF_024433635.1 Ruminococcus sp. zg-924
TGGTGTTCTCGCATATCCATTATAACACCTATTTTGAATTCTGCACTATATACTTTGTTTTTTCTTCCTGTTTTACCCATAAAAATATGCACCTCCAAAAGTGTCTAACTTTTGGGGTGCATATCAAAATCTCGCCCGTTTATTTTTTCTTTATTTGCTTATCTTTTCAATTGATTCAACAAGATATCTCTGCTTTTTGAATATGAGATTTACAAGCAATGAGAGGTATTTTATTATGATTGTCAGAATTGCAAAAACACCAAAGAAGGAGCCTGTTATCACAAGCATTGTAGTGGTAAAGCCCGGAACAGGATGACCCAGCGCAAACACAAGGATTGTGTATATCCCTATGCCTATTGTTGCAAGTATCATAATTACCGTCAATATCATTGATGCACGATAGCCGATATTAGTAAAGAGCATAAGGCTGTCAAGTGCAGTTTCAAGACGTGCATCTGACGGCTTATTGGCAGACTCAAGCCTTGCGTTGTTTAGCGGCTCATATTGAATAGTATCCATTTTAAGTCCGCAATTTGCGTACAACGCCTTTCTGTACGGTATAGTTTTGCTCAATGCGTGAACACGGTTTATTGCTCGACGAGATAGTATTCTAAAAGACTCTGTGGAGAGCTTATACTGTGTTTTGGCGCTTTTGTTAAACAGCTTGTAAAACAGTTTTGAGGTTAATCTCTTTTTGCCATTTGCGGCTGTTGAAACAATATCAAAGCCTTTAAGCGAGTGATTGTATACATCCATAATCAGGGACGGGTCAAAGTCAATAATATCGCTGTCAAACTCAAACACAAAGTCGCCTATTGAAAGGTCAACGCCTGCGTTCATAGACATTTCAAGCCCTTGGAAAAATCCCATATTGACAATGCTTAACGGACATTCAAGGTACTTCTCGCCAAACTCCTTTATTTTTTTTGCACTTTCATCATATGAAGCATCATTCACACAGATAATTTCATATTTAAGAAAATGCTCCTGAAAAACGCCGTTAATTTTTTTTAAAAAATCCACAACAGTATTTTCCCTGTTGCGGACATACACAACAGCGGAAACAAAGTTTTTTTCTTTATCTTTAACCATTTTTCAACACCTCGTCCAAATCGTATACAGTATTGATTTTGCCCGACAACACAGATACAAAGGTTGGATTTTCACTGAATTTTTTAATAACTGTCGGTCTTGAATCGTCTATTTCAGACGCCTTTAAAATCGGCTTCATTGAATACAAAGAAGAAACATATTCAAAGCCTAAGCTGTCCTTAAGATATTTTCTTGCAAGATTAGACATAAACGGCCACGCACTCTGCGGCTTTGCGGGACAGTCGTTGCAGTTTCCAAGTCTTTGCGGTGTACAGAAACCGCCGCTTTTTGCCTGACACGGGAAATGCGGAACAGAGTCATAGCTTGTCATATGCGGAGTAAACGTAACCGAGGTAAGCGAATGAAGCCCCGTTTTGCCAAACGGCATTATTGAGAAGAACGGTCCGTCCATTACCGTTATTCCTGTGTTCTTGAGCTTGTCCGACACCGTACAGAGGATAATCTCGCAAAGCTCATATTTTATTCCAAACGGCTCAAATCCCATCATATCAAGTATCTGGTTAACTCCTGCATACGTTGCATTAAGAATAAACGGAGCAGAAACCTCTGATGAATCCTTAAGCCTAACACTGTAAGCTGCGCCTGTGTTTTCAATGCTTTCAATCACTGCGCTGTATTTTATTGTAACTCCCTTGTATTTTTCAAGCTCTGAAAGGAAATAATCCTTGAGTATCTGCGCATCGTAGGTGTATTCCTTAGTCAGAAATGCGCCGTCACACATACCCTCCTTGAAATAGCGGGAAACCGGCTCGTCTTCGCACATTATGTTTGCGTCTTTGCAGAACTTTTTGAATTGCTCTGCATTCGTCCAACTGAAATTAGCGCTTGTTGCATAAACCTGATCAAATTCACTGTGAACACAAAAGCCGTAATCCTTGTTGAACCTGTCAAAATATCCCCTTGACTTCACTGCTGTTGAAATAGAACGGGGATAGTGATACCCCATATGAACTCTCGCCTGATTTATATATGTAGCACGTTTAAAAGGTGCATCGTCACATTCAAGAACAAGAACCTTTTGACCGAGCTTACCGCAAAACAAAGCGGAATAAAGTCCGTAAAGTCCTGCTCCGATTATTATTTTATCATAAATCAATTACACTGCCTCCCCTGCTGTCACTTTCTCTCGCCGTATGGGAATAATTTTCTTTCGCTTGCAAATGTTGATTTATTTGTTACCTCATAAATTGTAATATTACCTTGACAGGTGTGTATTGGAATAAGACCGTAGCGTGAAACAAAATCAGGTCTTATATTCTCTGCCTTGCACACAACATAGTCCGGCGTTACAAAATTATCGGTAAGCTCAATAAGAGCGTTCGGGTCGCTTGGCTTTGACCATGGCGGTCCGAAGGTTTTTATTCCTGTATAAGCTCCAAAGGAGAACGGGTCACCCTCGTTTATGCCGCTGAAAAATACTCGTGGATTATCGTTTTTAGCTGTAACAACGCTTTCAATCTCAGCTGCCGCCGCAGGCTTGTCAAGGAGCGATTGAAGCATAACATACGGTGTGTAGCGGCTTAAATATGTTGAACCTGCCGTAACGATAAGCGCAAGGCAAACAAGCACAGTTGTAATGTTAACAACCCAGCTTTTCGAGGTTTTTTCATAGCTTTCAGCGTATTGCACAGAAGCAGACAAGGCTTTTGACTTCTTCTTTTTCCCAACGGTATCTCTGACCTTTGTAAATGCAGATATACTGTAAACAACAGAAAATAAAAACAAAATGAGCATAACAAAGGTTTCTGTGTGGTATCTTGAATCAGCAAAGCCAACAACCCAGATTCCGCAGAATTTTGCTAAGTAAACCAACACACACACTCCTGTGCTGATTAAAAGCTTTATGTGAGATGAGAAGTACAAGCCTATCTTCCTGCAATTCATAAAGCGCAAAAGCATTACTACAATCCATACAGCAAGAATTATCAACACGGCTGTCGGCAGTATCTGAGAGCCTATTCTGTCGAGTATTCCTCTCAGCTTGACATCAAAAAGGCACTTGAACCATGCGTCAAAATTATTGAAAATTGTCTGCGGCACATATGTGCTTGAATAATATCTTTGAGGTATAGACGGCGTTACCAGCCACATTGTTCCGCCGTTGTCGCTTATCCACGGCTTACCGAAGTTGACAAGCGAAAAGATAATCCAAGGCGCAGTTGGAATAAGCAGACCGCCTGCGTATTTAGCCGAATTCTTTATGCGATTGCCTTTTTCCGAGAATATTAGCATTACTATAAGGCACAGTCCTGCGGCAACAAGCGCATCAAAGCGGCAAACCATTGCACAGCCTGCCCCTACTCCTGCCAAAATACAGCTCTTTGTTTTGATACTTGGCAAATCAAGAATATAGTAGGTGAGAATAAGAATAGACAAAATAGCAAGCGGAACGCTTCTTGTTACACGCATCTCTGTGAGATACGGATCGTTTGTCACCATAAACACAGCCGCTATTGTACCTGCGTATGGGTTATTAAAATGCTTGGTAGAGATTTTGTAGAGCATTAAACAGCTTATGCAGGTAATAACAATATTCAAAATTGTGCCGCTGTAAATTTTAAGTCCGGTAAGAGAGTCAACTACCGCAACAAGGGTTGGATAAAGATATGGAAAGGATATTCCAAGCTCAGTATCAACAATATACTGACGCTGAGTTGCTACATTGTAAAAGTTACCGAAAATAGTGCGGCTTATGTCGTAGTATGAGTATGAGTCCGGTGAAAACAGGTCATATACATACAGACTGTACTCGATTGCAAAAAGCATAGCAATAAGTATTATCGCCGCACAAATGTGCTTTCCCCTGTCTTTTATCGGAAATACAAAGCCGAAGTACATCAGCACAAAAATTGCAATAAACGATATGCAAAAGAACGGCGTCGACTGACGCAGATCAATGGCGAAGCTCACCAATAGAACTGACGGTAAGAACAGAGCAATAATTTTTAAAATCTCGTTTCCCTTAAGTGCAGAAGGTATAAGAAATTTGCAAAGCAAAAGAGCAATAACGCCGAATCCGATTCCTAAAAGAATACTTGTGGGTATGTATACAGGATTTGCAACATAAGCCTGAAGCGACGTTAGAACAAATGCAGGCATCAGCACAATTGCAATATACATTATTTTTTCCAACACGTTTAGCGAGTTCAATGCGCTGAAATCTATTTTCTTGTTTGATTTTACTTTTTCCATTTTATTTACCATTTTACTTTCCATTATTTTTCGGCTTATAAGAGCCAAAAAGATTCTTGAACAGTATCTTCATAAGCTCGGCATTTCCCTTGAGCGGACTGATTTTTGTCGGCGTTTTCTCGTTTTTCGGGTACTGCCTTGTAACGGGAATTTCACAGGCTTTTAGCTTAAGCTGTGAGCATCTAACGGACAAATAAGCCAAAAGCTCGTATGTCATAAACACGTCCCTGTAAATCTGAACATCGGGATGAGTTATGTATTGTCTTGAGTAGGCTCGGTAAGCGTTTGTTGTGTCTGTAAACCACTGATGAGCCGTAAGTGAAATAACCGGTGCATGGATTAATCTGACTGATACAAGGCGCATAAGCGGAGTGTTAATTGCCTTGCCGCCCTTGACAAAGCGTGAGCCTTGGATAAAATCGTAACCCTCTTCAAGCTTTTCAATAAATCTAGGAATGTCCTCGATAGAGTCCTTGTTGTTGCCGTCTATTGTAATAAAGCCTTCATAGCCTCTTTGCTGCGCCCAGTAAAAACCCATTCTCAGCTGTGCTCCCTGCTTGCCTATATCCTGCTTTGTCAGCAGAGTGTTTACTCCAAGGGATTTTAACAGTGCTTCATCTGTACAGCCGTCCTTAGAGCCGCCGTCACAAATAATAATGTCGCAAAGCTTGTCTATATTGTTTTCCTGCGCCTTTAAAAGCTCCTTCTTAATTCTCTCACCCTCATTAATGATGGGAATTAAAACGCAGTATTTGCTGTTTTTTTCGGCGTATTCGTCACATTGGAATTTCGGCACGCCGTCTATATTTTCAAAAATCAAAGTAAAACCTCCGCAACATATTTAACGGCATTCTTAACCTGCTCAATGTTATCCTTATTGCCCATTTCAATTGAAATAAATTTATCGTAATCGAGCGTTTTAAGCTGCGAGTGAAGCTGTCTTTTTTCAATCGGCGCAAGATACGGCTCGGATATATGAATATGATTAACAAGAGCCGTATTCTCCTTGACTTCATCAAGAGTTTCATTGTTATAAATTACTGTTCCGAGGTCAAGGTTAACCATAACGCCCTTGTTTGCACACTTTCTGCAAATTTCAAAAGCGTCGTGCGTTGTGTTCATAAAGTTGGTGTTATATATCGGCGGATTTGCCTCAAGCGCAATTACAGTATCGCTTGAAGCGGCATAGTCGCCTATTATGTTAAAAAACTCTATTGCCTCAGGGATATATGTGCTGTCGGGAATTACCCTGTTTTTTGGGCATCCGAACACAAGATTGTGACAACCTGCGGCATAGGCAAAATCAACAGCTTTCTTCGTGTAGTCGATAAGCTGCTGTCTTTCCTGCTGAGAGCCGAAAATACTCTGCGTTTTGCCGTACCAGATTGACTGCATTGAAGAAATAACAAAACCGTATTGCTCGTAGATAGAGCGTGCAAAGTCTTTTATATCTTGAATTTTATCATAGGGGTTTTCGGGGAAAAGACGTGTTGGGGCAATTTCAAGACCGCAATAGCCGGCTTTACACAAAAAGGCATACATATCTGTGTCGAACTCCTTACCCCACGCAATATTTGAAATTGAGAGCTTCATAAAGCCGCCTCCTTAAGCTTCATTAAGCTGAGATTTAACAAAATTCTCTATATCACAGCTTACCTGATTCTTATCAAAAATATATCCGTCCTTACCGCCGAAAAGTGAATAATGCTTCGTTTTAAAGTCATAAAGCGGCGGGGTCTGTGCAACCTCGTTTACAAACTCTTTGCCTGTAATCCTCCTGTATATATCAGCAGTGCAAACAGGCTCAACCGCCATATTTACAAGCCTTACATCGTTTTTAATAACAATCTCAATATGCTCCCAAAGCCTTGACAGATTATAAAACTGGTACACACCACGGCTGTCGGTAAAATTAAGCGCAGAAAAGCCAATACTTAAAAATTCCTGCTTAAGTGCCGACTTAGTGCATTGGCTGCTGTCACAAAACTTATAAAAACCGTTGTCCTGTTTTTTGTAACAGCAGCGGATAAGCTCGCTTTTTGCCGACAGCTCACTATACTTTTTCTCGTTCAGCATTGACGGAATAATATTAATTAAATCAAAGATGAAATTCTTCTTTATGTTTTTGCCAAAAAGTCCGGGCAGACGGATAATATGATAATTCTCAATATTTTCGCTCACCCACTGCTCAAGGCGATATCTGTTGAGCCCGTATGGGTGCAGGTTGTCCGTATCAATCAAAACGTCCTCATCAGCGCCGTTAGGGTTTTTGTAAACGTCAATTGTCGAAATCAAAACAAGTCTTTTGGGGTTGATTTTTTTGATATTATCAATGGCATTATTTATAATTGCCATATCGCCGTCGGGGTCATTATTAGCCAAGAATTTCTCGGCACGCACACCGCTGTAAACGCACAAATCGGGGTTAAGCCCAAAAGCGTCCTGTATGTTTTTAGAATTAAAGTAATAATCAAATGTATGCTCAGCTGCAATATTTGAGCCGACAAAGCCTGTGTAACCAACTATAATATCCATATATACTATCCTCTTAGCATTAGATTTTTTGTAACATCTGCTAAGTATATAGTTTACACGAATACCGTTGTTTTGTCAATCAAACTTATTGATAAACTCCTTTGTCCTTACACTCTTAGGATTGTTGATAACCTGCTGCGCAGAGCCTTCCTCAACAATATAACCGTCCTCCATAAAGATGATGCGGTTGGACACATCTCTTGCAAAGTTCATTTCATGTGTTACAATTACCATAGTCATATGCTCCTTTGCAAGCTCCTTGATTACGGTTAGTATTTCATTTGTAAGCTCAGGGTCAAGAGCCGAAGTAGGCTCGTCAAAGAAGAGTATCTGCGGGTTCATAGCAAGCGCACGTGCTATTGACACACGCTGCTGCTGTCCTCCGGAAAGCTGGCATGGATAGGCGTTTTCCTTATCGGCAAGTCCTATACGCTTTAAAAGCTCACGGCAGCTTGCGTAGACCTCCTCCTTGTTTCTTTTTTGAACATTTATCGGCGCATGCGCAAGGTTTTTTAGCACAGTAAAGTGAGGGAACAAATTAAAGTTTTGGAAAACAAGGCTGAAGTAACCTTGAATTTCCCTGAGCTGAGGCTTTGCAGCATAAACAGATTTTCCGTTTTTATCATTCCAAGCCGCTTTTTTACCAAAGTAAATAAGCTCGCCGCTGTCCATCTTTTCAAGCATTGTAGCACATCTTAAAAGAGTTGATTTGCCAGAACCGGACGGCCCTATAATTGACACAACCTCTCCCTGGCTAACTGACACGGAGATATTTTTCAAAACCTCGTTTTCACCGAAGCTCTTTTTTATATTGTTAATTTCAAGCAGTTTCATTTTATGACCACGAAATCCTTTCACAATCATTTTATATCATAATAGCTGAATCTCTTCTCTATCTTATTCATAACAAAGGCAACAATGAAGTTGAACACAAAGTAGAACACGCCGGCAATTACGAACGGCATCATTGTTGTCTGAGCGGCTGCAATCGCCTTTGCAAGTGAGAACAGCTCAACATACGCTATTGAGAAGGCAAGTGATGTATCCTTGACAAGTGTAATAATCTCATTGGTTACAGACGGCAAAATGCGCTTGACAACCTGCGGAAAAATTATCTTAAAGAAGGTTTGCGCTCTTGTGTAGCCGAGAATCTTTGCCGCCTCATACTGACCCACCGGCATTGACTCTATACCTGAGCGGTAAATCTCTGCAAAATATGCGGCGTAGTTTAATACAAAGCCGATGATAACTGCAACAAGGCGGTATTCAAGCGAAAGCGAAATACCGAACAGGTAATACGGTCCAAAGTACACAACAAGCAGTTGAAGCATAAGAGGAGTACCTCTCATTATTGCGATATAAAGCTGAGTTATGTATCTGATTATTCTGAACCTTGACATTCTGCCAAAGGTTACTACAAGCCCAAGCGGCAAAGTGAGGATAAGCGTTATCGCAAATATTTTGATTGTTTCAAGCATACCGGACGTCATCTGCAGCAGCATATCCCAAATGCTCATTAATAGAACACTCCTTTTTCATTAATAGCAAATTAGGATGCTATTTTATACCAATCGCCCTTTTCGGAAATCAGTACTATACAGCATCCTAATAGTAAAGCTCTGTTATTTTTTATTTCTCAGCGCTCTTCTCACTGCCGAAGATTACGCTGTCGCTAAGCTCCCATTTCTTAGCTATCTCGTCAAACTTACCGTCATCAAGCATTTCATAAAGTGTGCTCTGAACCTCGTCACGAAGAGATTCGTTGCCCTTTAAGAATGCAACGCCGTACTTTTCTGTAATAATTGGTTCTGAGAGCATTACAAATTTGTCGCCACGGCTCTCAATCTGATATTTAGCAACGCCGATGTCCATTGCGATAGCGTCGACTGACTTAGCCTCAAGGTTCATAAATGCGGTGTTGTACTCAGGAATTTGCTCAAGGCTTTTGAATGAAGCTGTAAGCTCCTTGCAATCGTCGCCCTCAAGTGCCTCAAGAGCTGATGATGCAGCCTGAACAGCTACTGTTTTTCCTTCAAGGTCATCAAAGGTTTTAATGCCTGAATCCTTGGCAACTACAAAAACCTGGCTGTTGTCAACATACGGATCTGTCCATGTGTACTTATCAATTCTGTCCTCGCTCATTGTGAAGCCGTTCCAGATACAGTCGATTGTCTTTGAGCTAAGCTCCATATCCTTTGAGTCCCAATCAATCGGCTGCTTTACAAGAGTCCAGCCACGTCTGTTGCAGACCTCCTGTGCAAGGTCAAGGTCAAAGCCTACATACTCACCGTTGTCATCTCTGTAACCGTACGGAGGAAAGCTTGCGTCAAAGCCAACTGTAAAGGTTTTTTTAGCGTCAGCCTGTGAACTTGTGCTGCCGCCGCAGGAAATAAGCGGAAGAGCCAAAGCAAATGCTAACACAAGCATTAAAAGTCTTTTTGGTAGTTTTGAAAATGATTTTTTGTTCATTTTGAGTCCCTCGTTTCAATAAATTTTACTCTAATATGATAACACATCAGCGTAATAAAGTAAATAATTTTTTTGCAGGAATTTATTGTGAAATGTTAAAATTTGCGGAATTACAAATTATTATTGTTTCTGTTATTCATATATTTTTCTTTTATCACAATAAAACAAACCCACGCCGTTTTGCTCTGAACTGCGTGGGTTTAGACTACAAATTCGTCAATAATGAATTACAAATCCAAATCGTTCTTAATTAAGTCGTCATAGCTTTCCCTGTTTACTATAAGCTTGTCTGTGCCGTTGTTTACAAGCACGATAGGCGGCTTTGGGATTCTGTTGTAGTTTGAAGCCATTGAGTAGTTATATGCTCCGGTTGAAAGAACTGCTATTGTGTCGCCCGGCTCAGCCTTTGCAATCTTTGTGTTTTCCTGAATAAGGTCGCCGCTTTCACAGCACTTGCCTGCTATTGTTACAACCGTGTCAGCCTCTTTATCAGCCTTGTTAGCTGTTACAACAGTGTACTCCGACTGATAAAGCGCATATCTTATGTTGTCGCACATACCGCCGTCAATAGAAACATAGGTTCTGACATTAGGAATAGTCTTAACGGCGCCTACTGTGTAAAGCGTAATTCCGGCCTCGCCTACAATTGATCTGCCCGGCTCTATATATACAAACGGCACCGGCAAACCGTAGTGCTCTGCCTTTGAATGAACAGCCTTTGAAACAGAGTTCATATAGTTGTCATATGCAGTTGGGTTGTCATTATCTGTATACTTTATGCCGAAGCCGCCGCCGAGGTTAAGCTCGGTTACAACGTGGCCTGTTTCGTTCTTTATAGCGCCGATGAAATCCATCATAATTTCAGCGGCAGTAACAAACGGGTCTATGTCAAAAATCTGTGAGCCAATATGGCAGTGAAGCTCTGTAAGCTCAACATTCTTAAGCTCAATCGCTTCCTTAACAGCGTTCATAGCCTCGCCTGTTTCAAGAGCAAAGCCAAACTTAGAGTCAATTTGACCTGTTCTGATAAAGTTATGTGTATGAGCGTCAACACCCGGCTTAATTCTCATTGAAATCTTCTGAACCTTGCCCTTTTCAGCGCATATTCTGTCAAGTGTTTCAAGCTCTGTCAGGTTGTCAACAACTATTTTGCCAATATTACTGTCAACAGCAAAGCACAGCTCGTCATAGGTTTTGTTGTTGCCGTGAAAGTGGATATTCTCAACCGGAAAGCCTGCTTTTAAAGCTGTGTAAAGCTCGCCGCCCGACACAACGTCAAGACCCATATTCTCTTCCTTTGCAATCTGGCACAAAGCCTTACAGCTGAGAGCCTTGCTTGCGTAAAGAGCAAGACCGTTGCCGTTGTAGTGCCTTTTGAAGGAATCAACATAGGACTTGCATGTGTTGCGGATTACATTTTCGTCAAGTACATACAGCGGTGTGCCGTACTTCTTTGCAAGCTCCACGGTATCACAGCCGCCGATAGTAAGGTGACCCTTTTCATTTGTGTTTAAACAGTCATTAACAAACATTTTCTACATCTCCTTATCAGATATATTCTTCAATTTTCTCTTGAAGATATTGCAGTATTTCCTCTTTCCCATCCCCTTTAAGTGCCGAAAAAGGAAATACAGGTACGCTTCCGAAGTCGCTGAAAATCTCGCCGAACAGTTCCGTCTGTTTTTGTTGCTCGGTTTTATTCAGCTTGTCCCTTTTAGTCAACACAACTATGAACGGCAGACGGTTATGGCTAAGAAAATCAAGCATATTCATATCGTCTGCTGTCGGCTTGTGCCGCATATCAATAATCTGCACTACAACGCAGAACTTTCTCTCTCCTGCAAAATAGCCCTCAACAAGGTCTGCCCAGCGTTGCTTTTCAGACTGCGAAACCTTTGCATAGCCGTAGCCGGGTAAATCGACAAACTTCGCCTTTTTATCAATATCAAAAAAGTTTATTGTCGCCGTTTTGCCAGGAGTTGCGCTTACTCTGGCGAGGGCTTTTCGATTAAGCAGCTTGTTTATAAGCGATGACTTACCTACGTTTGACCTGCCGGAAAAGATAATCTCCGGCAATTCAGACGGCGGCAGCTGCTTTGAAGTACCGTAAGCCGCCTCAAAGACGGAATTATTAAGGTTAATCAAAATATCCCTCCTATTGCTTAGCAGCGGCTTTTGAGATTTTGCCCGTTTTGCCGCTTTCAAGCGCAAGCTTTATTACCTGTGAAATTGAGTTGACAGGCACAAAGTTTATTGAGCTTCTCACCTGCTCGTCAATTTCAGAAATATCGGACACATTGTCCTCAGGGAAAATCACTGTGTCAACACCGTAGCGGTACGCAGCCATTGATTTTTCCTTTAGACCTCCAATCGGCAGCACTCTGCCACGCAGAGTAATCTCGCCTGTCATTGCTATATTCGGCTTGACAGGGCGTTTTGTCAAAGCTGAGGCAACAGCTGTCGCCATTGTGATACCCGCTGACGGACCGTCCTTTGGAACTGCTCCTTCAGGGGCATGAATATGAATATCGTATTTTTTATAGAAGTCCTGTTCAATGTGCAGTGTATCCGCCATTGTGCGTATACAGGTAACGGCAGTCTTTGCCGATTCCTGCATTACATCACCGAGAGAACCGGTAAGCTCGATTTTACCTGAGCCGTTCATCACCGCAACCTCAATCGGCAGCGTTTCTCCGCCGACAGACGTCCAAGCAAGACCTGTGACAACACCGACCTCGGAATTTTTTTGAGCCTTTTCCGTCTTATACTTTATCGGACCGATAAGCTTTTCAATCTTTTTCGGAGTAACTGTCAAGGATTTTGCCTCACCCTCAACAAACATTATAGCCGCCTTTCTTAAAAGCTCAACTATTCTGCGCTCTAAGCTGCGGACGCCGGCTTCTCTTGTGTAGCCGTCAATCAAAGTGTAAATTGCCTCGTCACTGATTTTAAACATCTTTTTTGTTATCCGGCAATTCTTCATCTGCTTTGGGATAAGATGATCCTTTGCAATATGGAACTTCTCTTCCCTTGTGTAGCTGTCAAGGGTGATTACGTCCATTCGGTCAAGCAGAGGTGCCGGAATCATTGACTGATCGTTTGCAGTTGTAATGAACAGAACCTTGCTCAAATCAAAAGGCATATCTATATAGTGGTCATAGAATTTATTGTTCTGCTCGCTGTCAAGCACCTCAAGCAATGCAGAGGTTGGGTCGCCCTTGTAGTCGTTACCAAGCTTATCAATTTCATCAAGGACAAGAACGGGGTTATTTACCCCTGCTGCTTTTATTGCATTTATTATTCTGCCCGGCATAGAGGCGATATAGGTTCTCCTGTGACCTCGGATTTCGGATTCATCACGAACACCGCCAAGAGCGATTCTCTGGCACTTTCTGTTTATAGCCTGAGCTACCGATTGTGCGATTGAGGTTTTGCCGACTCCCGGAGGGCCTACAAGGCAGAGAATCTGACCCTTTATATCAGGTGACAGCTTTCGGATTGCAAGGTTTTCAAGGATATTTTCCTTAACCTTCTTAAGCCCGTAATGATTTTCATCAAGTACCTCACGTGCCGACAAGATATCTATCTTCTCCTCGGTGCTTGTGTTCCACGGCAGTTCAAGGCAAGTATCAATATATGTGCGCATTACGGTTGCTTCCTGTGAGCCGTATGGCATTCTCTCTAATCTATCACATTCCTTTAAAAGCGTCTTTTCATTTTCCTCGCTCAGGTGAAGCTCTAAAATCTTTGAGCGCAAATCCTCAATCTCAGCGTAGTCCTCGTCCTCGGCACCTATTTCAGACTCAATCACCTTAAGCTGTTCACGAAGATAGTATTCACGCTGGGATTCATCTATTTTTTCTTTGGCTTGCTTCGCTATGTTCTCCTGAATGCTCAGTATGTAAAGCTCCTGCGTCAGACAGTCAACAAGCGTTTCAAGACGCTTAGTCGGCTCGTCTATTTCAAGAATTTCCTGCTTTTTCTGATAAGGAAGATTTGAATTTGCTGCAATGAAGTTTGCTAAATCCTCAGTAGCCGTAATAACGTTTAGCTTATACAAAAGCTCTGCCGGTGGTTTTGGGGCGTACATTAGGTATCTTTCAAATATATCCTTTGCGCTTCTGATTATCGCTATATCGTATGAAGTCGGCTGGTCATAATAATCCGGCTGAATATTAGTAACAGTAGCAGACATATATGACGGTGCGTTTATCACGTTTTCAACGCTTGCACGGCACATTCCCTCAACAATTACTCTCACTGTTTCATCAGGCTGCTTTATAACCTGCACTACCTGTGCAATTACGCCGACTGAATATATATCATTCTGCTTAGGCTCTAAGCAATTTATATTTTTCTGTGTTGCAATAAAAATAACTTGGTCACTTTTCATAGCCACTTCAATCGCTTTAGCAGACTTTTTTCTACCTATATCAAAATGAAGCTTCATTTTCGGAAAAAGAACCAAGCCACGAAGCGGCAGCATTGGCAACGTAAGCTCTGTGGTTTCAGTCAAAGTTTTACTCATTTTATCCCTCCCTGTGCACACAAAGTTGTAAAATTAACCGCATTGTAATAAAATTTTGCCATTTTGACAGGTTGTTGGCGGGTTTTACCCACAACCTCAATTTTAAATATGTGTTAAAGACAAAGAGCTGCAACCGTGGAATCAGTTACAGCTCGTATAAGAAAAATCAAATTTAAGATGCGTTGGGTTTCCTTGGGCTTTTTATT
Source organism: Ruminococcus sp. zg-924 (assembly GCF_024433635.1). Taxonomy (GTDB): domain Bacteria; phylum Bacillota; class Clostridia; order Oscillospirales; family Acutalibacteraceae; genus UBA7067. The sequence goes on from NZ_WNJZ01000018.1 coordinate 14,044, forward strand.
TCATCATCATTGATACTCAGCGGAGCCGGTACTTTGCCTTGATTATGAATTATTGTTACGTTTTCGGGATTCTTAACGGTTTCGGCTGAAATGATAACCTTTTCAATAGTAGAATCAGACGGCACCTTGAACATCAAGTCCTTGAGGATACTCTCAAGGATTGAACGAAGTCCTCTTGCGCCTGTCTTTTCGTCTATCGCTTTATCCGCAATAGCCTCAAGCGCCTTATCTTCAAACTCAAGCACTACATCGTCAAGGGCAAAAAGCCGCTGATACTGCTTAATAAGTGCATTTTTAGGCTCCTTAAGTATTCTGACGAGAGAAGCCTTGTCAAGGCCGTTAAGTGCAGTGATTACAGGCAGTCTGCCGACAAGCTCAGGAATAAGGCCGAATTTAACAAGGTCATGCGAGATAACATTGCTCATCCAAGAGATTTCGTTAAGCTCTGTCTTGCTCATAACCTCAGCACCGAAGCCAAGGCTTGACGAGCCTGTTCTCTTTTCAACAACCTTTTCAAGTCCGTCAAAAGCACCGCCGCATATAAAGAGAATGTTCTTCGTGTTAATCTGCAAAAACTCCTGCTGAGGATGCTTTCTGCCGCCCTGTGGCGGAACATTTGAAACAGTACCCTCAAGAATTTTAAGCAGCGCCTGCTGAACGCCCTCTCCGCTTACGTCACGTGTGATGGACGGATTCTCGGACTTTCTTGAAATCTTGTCTATTTCGTCAATATAGATAATACCCATCTCAGCACGCTCAATGTCCATATCCGCAGCCTGAATCAAACGAAGAAGAATGTTTTCTACATCCTCTCCGACATAACCTGCCTGCGTAAGAGTAGTTGCGTCTGCAATAGCAAACGGAACATCAAGAATCTTTGCAAGCGTTTGTGCAAGATAAGTTTTGCCTGTACCTGTAGGACCGAGCATAAGCACGTTGCTCTTGACAAAATCCACATCGTCGCTGCCGTGCGTTACCCTTTTATAGTGGTTATAAACTGCTACGCTCAAGGTAATTTTAGCACTGTCCTGTCCGATAACGTATTCATCAAGCTTTGCTTTAATTTCTTCGGGCTTAAGCAAATTATCAAAAGCAATATTCTTTTTTTTCTTTTTGCCTTTGGCATTGGATTTTTCATCCTGCAATATTGAGTTACAAAGCTCAATACATTCATCACAGATGTAAACACCGTTGCCGGCTATTAATCTTCCTGCCAACTCCTGTGGCTTTCCACAAAAAGAGCAGTGAATGTTTCTCTCTCTGCTTGAGTCATCTTTGTTCGCCATTGAAATTAAGCTCCTATCTTAAACAATCAAGATTTATCTCTTCTCGATAACCTTATCAATCAGACCGTATTCAAGCGCCTGCTGAGCTGTCATAAAGTTATCTCTTTCGGTGTCACGTGCGATTACATCGTACGGCTGACCTGTTTTTTCAGACAAAATTGTGTTGAGCTTTTTCTTTGTCTGCAAAATATGGTCAGCGTGAATCATAATATCAGTTGCCTGACCCTTAGCACCGCCGCTTGGCTGGTGAATCATAATATCGCTGTTAGGCAGGGCAAGTCTTTTGCCCTTTGTTCCCGCTGCAAGCAGGAATGCGCCCATACTTGCCGCCATACCCATACAAATTGTTGATACATCACACTTGATGTAATTCATTGTATCGAAAATTGCAAGACCGTCTGTTACGCTGCCGCCGGGACTGTTGATATAAAGGGAAATATCCTTTGACGGATCCTGTCCCTCTAAAAACAGAAGCTGAGCAACAACAAGGCTTGCTGTGGCGCTGTTTACTTCATCATTGAGCATAATGATTCTGTCCTTGAGCAAACGTGAGAAGATGTCGTAAGAACGCTCGCCTCTGCCGTCCTGCTCAACTACATATGGAACTAAACTCATAAGAAATCATCCCTTTATATTTAATATACAAATCAGAGGATAGTCAAAAATTAAGCTATGTATTCAAAATTAAGCGATTTTTGCACTGTCCTTAACAAGCTGCATTGCCTTTTCAACGGCAAGATCCTTTGCAAGAGCATCAGCCGGAATAGCGTTCTTAACCTTGTCAGCCTCCATGCTGTATGCTTCGGCAAGTCTGTTGTACTCGTTCTCAACATCCTCGTCTGCAACCTCGATTGCTTCCTTCTCGGCAATCTTCTCAAGAATAAGGCGGAGCTTAACTCTTTTTTCAGCCTGCTCTCTGTATCCGCCTGCAAGAGTTTCAACATTCATACCTGTGTACTGCATATATGTTTCGAGGTCCATTCCCTGCTGACGCAAACGCATATCAAACTCTCTGAGCATCTCGTTCACTTCGTTATTGTACATAGCCTGAGGAACCTCACCCTCAAGAAGCTCAACCAGCTTGTCAGTGAGCTGGTTTTCAACATCGTTTTCAGACTCTCTCTGAAGTCTTTGGGCAACCTCGCCCTTAAGCTCTTCCTTGTACTCGTCTATTGTTTCCTTGTCGCTTACGTCCTTAACAAACTCGTCGTCAAAGTCCGGAAGCTGTCTTTCCTTGATTTCATGGAGAACAATCTTAAACTCAGCGTCCTTGCCCTTAAGGTCGTCAACCTGATAATCCTCAGGGAACTTAACTGTGATTGTAAATTCGTCGTTTGTGTTGTGGCCGATAATCTGCTCCTCAAAACCGGGGATAAAGCTGCCGCTGCCGATTTTGAGGTTGTAATTCTCTGCCTTGCCGCCCTCAAATGCTACACCGTCAACAAAGCCCTCAAAGTCAATTACAGTGAGGTCATCGTTCTGAACCGGTCTGTTCTCTACTGTTACAAGGCGGCTGTTGCGCTCTCTGACATTTTGAATTTCCTGCTCAAGGATTTCATCAGTAACCTCAGTTGATTTTGCAGTAACCTCAATACCCTTATAGTTGTTTACATCAATTGTCGGCTTAACTGTAACAACAGCCATGAATGTAAAGCCGTCATCACCTACCTCAACAACATCAAGGTCGATTTTGTCATTTATTATCTCAAGACCTGCTTCCTTAGCGGCTTCTTCGAGTGCTTCCGGATATAAATCCTGCATAGCGTCCTCATAGAAAACCTCTTTGCCATACATTTTCTCAATAATGCTCTTCGGTGCCTTTCCCTTACGGAAGCCCGGAACGTTTATATTTTTGCTCTTTTTACGGAAAACATTGTTAATTGCCTTTTGAAAGGTTTCGCCGTCAATCTGAACCTCAAGCTCATGGCGATTTGTTTCTACCTCTTTAGTTGACTTCAAACTCATTTTACATTTCCTCCATAATAACAGTGTATCTCATATTGTATCACACATTAACGTAGATTGCCATAGCTTAATGTGTAAATATTTTATAAACTTTTTATCTTATCAGGTTAGGGATAAAGCGAAGATAATCACAGGAAACCAGATGCATTTCAACACCCTTGTAGTCGCCCGTTACGGCATACTTAAAAGCGTTTGAGCCGTGAAGATGCCCGTAGTAGCATTTGCCGATTTTATATTCAAGCAGAATATTCATCAGCTCTTCACATTCCCGACCCTGATATACAGGCGGATAATGCAGGAACGCCACAGGCACCTTTCCTGTTTTCAGCGCCGCCTCAATAGACGTTCTAAGCCTGCCTGCTTCACGGTTGATAATCTTTTTATCAGCGTCAGCCTCGGCGTCATAGAACCATCCTCTTGTGCCGCAGACGGCGTAATTATCAAGCTCATATGCGTTGTTAAACATAATTGAAATTGTATCGAAGCAGTTTTGCTTTAGATAATCCTCGATTTTCTTTTTTGTCTGCCACCAATAGTCGTGGTTGCCCTTAATGAATATTTTTCTGCCGGGAAGCTCATTTATAAACTTGAAGTCCTCATAGGTTTCCTCAAGCTTCATCGCCCAAGAAATATCACCGCCGATAATAACGGTGTCGTTATCGGTTACAAGCTTTTTCCAGTTGCTCTCAAGGCGAGATACATAATCTGTCCAGCCTCTGAAAATATCCATTGGCTTGTTTGTACCAAGCGACAGGTGCAAATCTGCAATGGCAAACAAAGACATTTATTCAATACCCAAAGAATTAAGTACGTATGTTGGCATATCGCCGACAGCTATAACATTCTTAAAACGAACCTCACGGTCCTTTAAAGCTGAAAGCGGAGCCGGAACAGGCTGAGCCGTTACCCTGTTAAGCTCGTCAACCATATCAAACTCATTCTCAGGAAGAGTGCTGTCGCTGTCCACAGCCTCTAAAACAGACTTTGAGAACTTATATGGGCTTGCAGTTGAAACAACAACCGACGGTGTTGTATCGCCTGTTTCCTTAACGTAATTCTCATATACATTAACTGCAACTGCTGTGTGAGTGTCACAAAGGTATGAGCACTCAGTAAACATCTGCCTTATGGTTTCCTTTGTACCCTTGTCGTCACAGCAACCGCCGTAGAACAGAGCAGACACCTTGTCCTTAACCTCAGCAGGAACAGTGTAGCTGCCGTTTGATTTCAGCGCAGTCATCCATTCCTTAACCTGCTTATCGTTGCTGCCGGAGAGATGATACAGAAGTCTTTCAAGATTGCTTGAAACAAGTATATCCATTGAAGGAGAAATTGTTGTGTAGAAGCTTCTGTTTTTATTGTACTCACCTGAACGGATAAAGTTGGTTAAAACATTGTTAGAGTTAGATGCACAGATAAATTTATTTATAGGCAGACCCATTCTCATAGCATAGTATGAAGCGAGAATGTTTCCGAAGTTACCTGTCGGCACGCATACGTTGATTTTGTCGCCAAGGTTAATTCTTCCGCTGTTTACCATATCGCAGTAGGCTGAGAAATAATATACAATCTGCGGCAGGAGTCTGCCCCAGTTGATTGAGTTTGCGCTTGAGAAAAGCATATTGTTATCGTGGAGCTTTTCTATAATCTGAGAGGTTGTGAAGATGTTCTTAACGCCTGTCTGAGCGTCGTCAAAGTTACCCTCAATAGCGCATACGTTTACGTTGTTGCCAAGCTGAGTGTTCATCTGATGCTTTTGCATCGGACTAACGCCCTTTTCCGGATAAAAGACGATTATCCTTGTGCCGTCAACATCCTTAAAGCCCTCAAGAGCCGCCTTACCTGTATCGCCTGAGGTTGCAACAAGTATAACAGCCTCTTTGCCCTCAGAGGTCTTTTTGAGAGATTTTGTAAGAAGATGCGGCAAAATCTGAAGCGCCATATCCTTGAATGCACAGGTTGGTCCGTGCCAAAGCTCAAGAATATTCATCTGTGCGCCGTTGCAAGTTTTAAAAACAACCGGAGCAGGATTATCGCCGCCGAATTTTTCCTTTGTATAAGCCTTAGTTACACACTCGTCAATTTCTTCCTGTGTGAAATCCTCAAGATAGTCGCTCAGGATTTTCTTGGCTCTGCCGCAATAGTCAAGCTTTGTAAGCTCTGCAATATCATTTAAGCTGTAGCTTGGAATTTCGCAGGGTACAAACAATCCGCCGTCAGCAGAAATACCCTGTGCAATAGCCTGAGCAGCCGAAACAGACACAGCCTTATTTGTTGTGCTGTTATACAACATAGTAATCATCCTTTCCCATAAAGCCGCAAAACCTCAGGTTTACGGTATATTACACCCTATTCTATAACAAAATTCACGTATTGTCAAAGGTTTCAAAAAAATTGTGAGCATTTGCCCAAAATATCTTATTTACAAGTGTTTCGCTGTAATTCAGCCGCAAAAATTCATTATATATTTTCGGCACATCAGCTATGCCGCATATATCGTCGGGCATATCACTGCCGTCAAAGTCACTGCCAATTGCAACTGTGTCCTCTCCGCCGAGCGACAGAAAATGCTCGCAGTGCTTCACTATGTCCTTAATTCCGGCTTTTCCACAGGACAAAAAGTCACGGTAAAAATTTAGTCCGATTATTCCGCCTGTGTCCCTGATTATTTTAAACTGCTCGTCGGTGAGGTTTCGCCTGTGGTTGCAAATTGTCCTTGAGTTTGAATGTGTTGCAACAAACGGAGCAGTTGAATTCTCGGCAGTATCATAAAACGAGCGGTCGCTCAGGTGGGAAACGTCAACAACAATTTTATTTCTCTCCAGCTCCCGCACTGCCGCCTTGCCGAAATCTGTAAGTCCTGTATCATTATTAGTTTGCGCACCGCAGGCTATTTGATTGTCGCCGTTCCACGTAAGAGTCAGTATCTTAACATTATCATCGGCAAGCCGCTTGATATTGCTTAAATCACTACCAATAAGTCTGCCGCCCTCTACGGTCAGAACGGCGGTGTATTTTCCGCCAAAGCCGTTACCTTTATAAATATCAAAAGAATTATCATATGCATCTGTATTTAACCTTTGTACTGCTTTTTGATACAAGCTTTGCGCCTGCTCAAGCGTTATATCGTCCGGAATCCACACTGCAAAGCACTGAACCCATATTTTAAAGGAATCTTTGTCTCCGAGCGAAATATGGAAATCGTTATCGTACAGATTTTTATTTTCCGTCACCGCACGGTAGAGAGTGTCGCAATGCAAGTCAATATACTGCATAGCTGCCCTCCTGCTGAAAAGCATTCTTTATATAATTTGTTACTCTGAACTGCTGCGTTTGCTGAAAGTAAGTAACCTCGCATATATCAAAGCGTGGCTGTAATTTAACATAATTGCGCACCATATACAGATGAGCTGTTCTGATTATCTTATTTATTTTTGCTCTGTTTACAGCTTCAACAGGGCGAACAAGCGAGCCTTCTACCCTTGTCTTGACCTCGACAAAGGCTATTATGTTGTTCTTAACTGCAATAATGTCAATCTCGCCGAGATTTGTGGTAAAGTTTGTATCGGCTATTTTGTATTGATTTTTGAGCAGATACTTTTGCGCTCTGTCCTCACCGAGATGCCCGATTTCCTCTTTAGTCATTTATTTTCCACCTGTTATTTTTTTCAGAAAAGACGGTCTGTGTATCTCACACGGGCCGTATTCGAGAATCATTTCTCTATGTAGCTTCGTGCCGTAGCCCTTGTGCTTTGCAAACTGATACTGCGGAAATTTTTTATCGTATTCATACATCAGTCTGTCACGGCTGACCTTTGCAAGAATTGACGCTGAGGCTATCGACATTGACAGTGCGTCACCCTTTACAATCGGGTAAGCAGGAATTTCAAGGCTCGGCTTTTTATTTCCGTCAATCAGCGCAAAATCTGCCTTAATCGGCAAGCCTTCGACAGCTCGCTTCATAGCAAGCATTGCGGCGTTTAAAATATTGATTTCCTCTATTTCCTCAACGCTTGCCCATGCAACACAATATGCCGCCGCCTGCTCGGTTATTACGTCAAAAAGCTTTTCCCTCTTTTTTTCGCTTAGCTTCTTTGAGTCATTCACGCCTTCAATTATTGTATTCGGCGGCAAAATAACGGCAGCCGCACACACCGGCCCAGCCAATGGCCCTCTGCCGGCTTCATCAACTCCGCAGACTGCGCTGAAGCCGCTTGCAATGACCTTGTTTTCGTATTCTAACCAATCCATATTTTATCCTCTCGGCGGCAGCTCAAGGCTCACCTTGCCGAGTTTTCCTCCCCTGTATTCGTCCAAAAGCACATTGGCGGCACGCTCTGTGTCAACCTCTCCGCCCGAAATTAACATTCCTCTTTTTCTGCCGACAAGCTCTAAAAGCTCATACGGCGTGTAATCGTTAAGGTTTGTGTTTTGAAGCTTAAAACGCTCAATAAAGAACTGATTGGGACATTCCTGAAAAACCTCAAGCAGCCTTACTGCCAAAAGCTCTATGTCAAGGATTTGATCCTTAACCGCACCAGTGAAAGCAAGCTTTTCGCCCACCTCCGGATCGTCAAACTTCGGCCATAAAACACCCGGCGTGTCCAACAGCTCTATATTTCCGTCAATTGTGTACCACTGATTTCCCCTTGTAACACCGGGTCTGTCCTCTGCCCTTGCTCTTGTTTTCCCTGCAAGCTTATTAATAAATGAGGATTTTCCCACGTTTGGAATACCCACAATCATTATTCTTATGCCCCTGCCTATCATTCCGCTTTGCTGCCACTTGTCAATGCTCGGCTTCATAATATCACGAACCGCAGGCAAAAACTGCTTAACACCCTTACCGCTTTTGCAGTCAACCGGAATAGCCTTGATATTTTTTGAATTAAAGTAATTCACCCACATTGCGGTAACGTTTGGATTAGCCATATCGCATTTATTGAGCAGGACTATTCTCGGCTTATTTTTCACAAGAGCGTCAATATCGGGATTGCGACTGCTTTGAGGGAGCCTTGCGTCAACTATTTCTGCAACAAGATCTACCATACGCAGGCTTTCCTTTATTCGGCGTATAGCCTTTGTCATATGTCCGGGGAACCACTGTATATTTTGTTTATCAGCCATTTTATCCTCCTAAAAAAATCAGGCGTACTGAAGTGTACGCCCGTTAATATTCATAAGTAATTAACGAAATTAATCGACAAAACCGAATCTGTTAAATGGCAGCCAAATAAGCTGAGCCTTGCCGATAATATCGGTTTTATTTATTAAGCCGACCTTCTGTGAACGGCTGTCAAGGGAGTGATTTCTGTTGTCACCCATAACAAAGACCTTTCCCTCCGGGATTACATCAGGAATTTCAAGGTCGCTATCAAGCTGATTGTAAACCATGGGTTCCGGCAGATAAGGCTCGTCAATTACTACGCCGTCAACAAGAACACGGTTGTTTTCATAATCAATCTTAACAGACTGACCCTCTGTGGCAATTACTCTTTTGATAATCGGCGTAGGGTATTCCTGTCCGTGACTAATAACAACAACATCGCCGTCAGCAGGCTCATAAAGCAAATTTGTTGTAAAAACCTGCTCGCCGTCAAACAAGGTATCCTTCATGGAACTACCGTCAACACGGATAAGTCTTAAAACAAATGTGAGCAGTAAAACCACAACCAACATTGGCGGTAGCAGGAGCTGTATCCACTCAAAAGCAGATACAAGCGGACCCTTTTTCTGCTCAATAGTATTTACCCTTGATACAGGAGCCGGCGCTTCGCTGTCCTGTGCGGCACGCAAAAAGTCCTCGTTTTCGTCATGAAGAAAATCTAAATCGTCGGTCATATGTTATACCTCCGTGTGTTATAGCAAAAAAGGGACAAAAACTGTCCCTTTAAAAAATTATCAGCGAATTTGCTCCTTAACCTTAGCAGCCTTACCAACTCTGTCACGAAGATAATAGAGCTTACTTCTGCGAACCTTACCGTATCTAACGATTTTAACATCCTTTACGTTAGGTGAGTGAATCGGGAATACTCTTTCAACACCAACGCCGTAGGATACTCTTCTTACTGTGAAGGTTTCGGCTACGCCGCTACCTCTTTTTGCAATAACTGTACCCTCGAACATCTGGATTCTTTCTCTTTCGCCCTCACGGATGTTTACACTGATTCTTACAGTGTCACCGATGTTGAACTGCGGAATTTCAGATTTCATTGAATCAGCTGAAATTTTCTTTAATGCTTCTGTCATAATTTTTTCCTCCTGTTTTATAGACATTCATGCTTACGCAGAGGACTGTCCGCTTCAATATCTCGACAATAGTCGGGCTGTTGACTCCCGTTAAGCAGGTAACGGATTTCAAATGCTTAAGTATTATATCACACTTGGCAAAGTAAATCAAGAGTTATTTTTCCTTTTTTTCAAGATAAGAAACAAAGCGTTCAAAATACTGCGGCATTGGCGACTGAAATTCAAGGTACTTACCGCTTGACGGGTGAACAAAGCCTATTTTGTAGGCATGCAGACATTGCCCGACTAAGTATTTTTCGTTGTCCCGCCTGACTCCGCCGTAAACGTCATCTCCTGCAACCGGATGCCCGATATACGACATATGAACCCTTATCTGATGCGTTCTGCCTGTTTCCAGCCGGCATATAATATGTGTGTATCCGTTATATTGCTTTTTAACAAAATAATGAGTAACGGCATTTTTCGAGTTTTTGTCTGTAACCGTCATTCTTTTTCTGTCGATATGATGTCGCCCTATCGGAGCGTCAACAGTACCGTGTTCGGATATTCCTCCGCAGACAACAGCCATATATTCCCTTGTAAAGGAATGTTCCTTTATCTGAGATGCAAGGTGCTTGTGTGAGTTATCATTTTTTGCCACTATAAGCAAGCCGCTTGTGTTTTTGTCAATTCTGTGAACTATACCGGGTCGAAGCTCTCCGTTTATGCCGGAAAGCGAATCCTTGCAGTGATACAGCAGTGCGTTTACAAGCGTACCGCTGTAATTACCTGGAGCAGGATGAACAACCATACCCTTGGGCTTGTTTACCACAATCAAATCATCGTCCTCATACACGATGTCAAGGGGTATATTCTCCGGCTGTGCTGAAACATCAACAGGGTCCGGTATTGTCACCGTTACGCTGTCGCCGATTCTTAACTTATAATTTTTTGTCTGCACCTTACCGCTGATAAGCACCTGTCCGTCCTCAATAAGCTTTGACAAAAAGCTCCTTGTCCGGTCAGGTATCTGCTGAGAAAGAAATTTATCCAGTCTTACTCCGACGGCGGTATCATCACACAAAAAGTCAAGCTGCTGCATTTTTATCAATCCTTTTCTCCTTATCGCTTTTCAGAAAGTCGGTAAAGAAGAACAGATAAATCAGGAATATAATCACGCCTGCCGTAACACAGTAATCGGCAAAGTTGCACACCGGCGGAAAAAATGACAGCTGAATATAATCTACCACGTATCCGTATAGTATTCTGTCTATCATATTTCCTATACCGCCGCCTATTAAAAGAGCCGCCGAAATATAAAACAGATTGCTCTGATTCTTTAGCTTAAGCACTGCTACAATCAACGCAAGTATTACTACCGATGTAAGCGCAATAAAAATCCAACGCTGATTGGCAAGCATTCCAAACGCCATACCTTTGTTTTCAACATATGTGAAGTTTAGCAGGCCTTCAATAACTGTTACGGACCTTATAGGCTTTAATTGATTGATAACGAGTATTTTGACAAGCTGGTCAGCAGCTACCACAACAGCGGCTATGATAAATGTCATTATTTTTTTCATATAATCAGTTCTCCGAATAATAATATAGCGGCGTATCGACAGACACACCGCCAAGATTATTGGTTATGTATATTATTACAGGTGTAACAGGGATTATTCCTCGCTTTGAGCGTTGCTTACAGCTTCCTCTGCTGCCTTCTGAACAGCGTCGGTTGAGAATTCTGTTGTAATATCAACTACGTCCTTATCCTTTGGCGCAGTTTCCTTTGTAATCTCATTAACTGTTTTTTCAACCTCTGAATGAGCAACCGGTGTGTAAACAGCATTCTCGTCAACAGGGTACTTTCTGTCAAGCTCATTCTTAGTTTTGCTCATATCCTCAACAGTTGGAAGCTCGTCTATAAGAGCCAAGTGGTTTTTATATATCTCAAGGAGCTGCTCTCTTAACACAACGGCGTCAGCCTGAAGCTTGAGATAGTTGTTTTTCTGCTCAACAACGGCTGCATTTGCATTTACGATAATATCGTGAGCCTTAACCTTAGCATCGTTCACAATCTTTTCAGCCTGCTCGTTAGCCTCTTTCTTTGTAGCGTCCATAACCTTCTGAGCATTAATAAGAGCACCCCTTACGTTCTCCTCGTCACGGCGGTATTCTTCAATTCTCTTAGCGAGTATGTCAAGCTTTTTAACAAGTTCAATCTTGTCCTTCTTATTCTGCTCAAGTGTTGCAACAACATCTTCAATAAATACCTCAACATCATCCGGACGGAAACCGCCAAGATTTGCCTTTCTGAAGCTGATATTTTTTACCTCATCAATTGTAAGCATAAATTATTCTCTCCTATCTGTATTTTTTTATTATCAGTTTTTTCTTTCCTTTTTTACTTTCGCCGGCAAGCTCCTCTAAAACAAGCTTGCCTTTCCCCTTGAACACAATCGAGTCGCCCTGTTTAAGCTGATATGACGGCGACTGCCTTATTGTGTGATTAACCGATACAAGCCCTGACTTAACCGCCTGTGAGCTTTTATCTCTGCTTAAGTTTAATACCGCAGACACCACATTGTCAAGTCTTAGCGAAGAAACAGTGATATTCAAATATTCTGTATCGTCCTTAAATTGAATATCCTGTGCGTCGGTATATTCAAGCTTTACACCTACTCTGCCGATTTTCTCAAGCTGAGAAATAATGTAATCGGATATTTCCGACTTTACATAAATCAAGGCTATACCATCGGATATTTTAATATCTCCTACACAGCTTCGCTTGATTCCAAGGCTCATTAATGCACCTAAAAAATCACGGTGAGAAAGCTTAAACTGATTCGGATAGTCTGCCTTTATTATCTTAATCGGAAAGAAACTTCCTTGCGGTGATATTGCATCGGGAAAAATCCCTGCTATTGTTCGCAGTGCGTTGTCATTACCGCCCCAAAGCAGGTAATTTACAGTGTTCTGCCCTTTAAGTAGGGTCACCGCCTGCTGCGCCTCCTCTTCATTCAGGAAGCCAACAAACTGCGGCTTGTCCCGAAGCTCAGCAAGGCGAATTGCGTCCTTTATCTGCAAGGAAACACTATTTTCAGAATTCATCAGAAGTACAAGCCGTTACTTTCAAGCTCGTCAAGAAGCTCGTCTCCTGTTAAGTCAACATTATTCGGAATAATAAGATAGGTGCTTGTTGCAATTCTCTTAACTGAGCCGTTACTTCCGTATGCACAGCCGCTTAAGAAATCAAGTATTCTTCTTGAAATATCACGGTCTGTTTTTTCAAGATTCAAAACCACCGTATGTGATTTTATCAGCTCGTCTGCAATAGCCTTTGTTTCTGCACCGAAGGTTTCCGGCTGGAACAGAACAACCTGAAGCTTTGCTGTGGCGCTGATATTTACAACCTTGTTCTTTCTTGTTTCACCTGTTGAAGAAGAATAGGACGGGTAGCTTGAAGCAAAAGAAGATGATGATGAAGATGAGGAGCTTGAAGAAGAGTAAGAGCTGCTTGAGCGTGAGCTTGAGTAATCGCTTACATCCTCTTCGTCGTCATCGTAATCATCGTAGTTATCATAATCCTCGTCATAGCTATCGTAATCGTCATCCGGAACGTCCCACATACGTTTGAATTTATCTACTAAACCTGCCATTTATTTTTCCTCCGTTAAACATATATTCTCGGTCCAAACAGTGCAGAGCCAACTCTGACCATGTTTGCACCCTCTAAAATAGCCTCCTCATAGTCAGAAGACATACCCATAGATAAAATCTGCATATCTACATTATCTAATTTTTTGCCCTTAATGTCAATAAATAGTTTGTTCATTCTTGAAAAATATTTTCTAATCTCTGTTTTTTCACTGCAAATTGGCGGAATTGTCATCAATCCCTTGACGGAAATATTGTCAAGCTCGGCTATTTCACCCAAAAGCTCCTCCAGTTTTTCCGGCTCAACTCCCGATTTATTTTCCTCTCCGCCGATATTTACCTCAACAAGTATATCTGTTTTTGTGCTTTTCAGCTGACCCTGCCTTGATATTTCCGTTGCAAGCTTTAAGCTGTCAACCGACTGGATAAGGTCAACCTTACCGACAATCTGGCGGATTTTATTGCTCTGCAAATGTCCGATAAAATGAAGTGAAGCATTTTCAAGGTCGTAATAATCATATTTTGCAAGAAGCTCCTGCACCCTGTTTTCGCCTATATATTTTAGTCCGCAGGAAATTGCACGGTTAATATATACAGGCTCAACAGTTTTTGTTGCGGCAAGAAAAATTATATCCTTCCTGCTCTTTCCCGCCTTCTGTGCGGCAACAGAAATATTCTCCTCAATCTGCTTGAAGTTATATTCAACGTCCTCCATTTTCTTGGTATCATACTCTAACACTTTTTCCGTCATATAAATCAGTACCTCCTATTACTACCCTGTCATAGAGCTTAACTGTTTCGTCGCTGAAAAGCTCCTCGTCATTGTCGGTTGTCTGCTTGCAGATAACGAAGTCCTCGTCGGAGTAAAGAATAATAACCTCCTTAAACTCCATTACGTTTCCGCTGACAGCGTAAACACCCTTAACCTTTCGGCTTTCCTCTTTTTCATTGCCCTTGTCATCGGTAACCGTTCTTGTAACAGTTCCCTCGTGAAGAGCCGACTTGCTTATTTTAAGTCCCTCATAGGTTTGAATATCAATTCTTAACTGCTCCTGCCTTACCGAGGCAAGCACAGGACTCAAATAATTGCATTGGAGTACAAGCGCTCCGTCGGAGGTTTTGGTTTCTTGGTTCATAGCGGCTATTTTTACCGGCACGCTCTGCGCCGAAACGTAGGGCATATTAACCTTTATCTGTGACGAGTCAAGGTTTTTGTTGATTGCAAGGCTTTCCTCCGCCTTTATAGGACAAATCATATACCAGTTAAGCTCGCTTACAACCTTTCCTATTACATTATCGGCAACCTTGTCCGCCTCATATTTAAGCTCTTTATTAGCTTGGTCAAGCGTTGTTTCAGTTGCTTTTTTGTAGTCAAACTTTTTTTCAAAGCCGTCTGTTGTAGTTGTAAAATAACCTGCAACCGGTGACTTTATCTCGGCAATGGCCTCTCCGGTTGTTCCCTTAAGCGTGTTGTATTCCTGCTGAAGCGACGCTATCTTTGGGGAATAATCCTTAACAGCTCCCACAACAAGCATACTTTCGTTAAGAGAGTAGAGAAGGCTGTCATCGTTGTCAACAAGGCTTAGCATATTGCCGCTGACTATGTTTTTGCTAATATCCATAATCTGTGAATTTATTTGGTTTCTTATGCTGTCAAGGCCTGATGTTTCACGCTGAGCAGACTTGTTGAGCTTTTGGAAACTATCTATCCGCTGCTGTATCTGATTCATAAGCTTATGGTTGTTTGCGTCCTGCTCGCTTGCATAAACCTTTGCTATTATTCCGTTTGCGGCAACCTTTCTGTTTCCGTCATATTCGTAGGAAACAACGCCGTTTGTATCGTTAGTGATAAGTGTTTCGTTGCGTACAATATAACCGTCCGCATAAATGGAATCAGCGGCTGTTGAAAGCGCAACGGTTTCAGTCTTTACAACCGAGAAGTTAGCTCCGTAGAGCAAATATATAATATACAAAAAGGCTATAAAGCACAGTGCTATGATACAAGCCTTTTTAAATGTTGACTTTCCCAATGTTTTTCACCTTACCTGTCAATCTAAAATCCTGCTGCACTCGACAATATTGCAGGCTTCTTTAATAATATCACCATTTGACAATTTATCAATATCAATCCAATTAATTTTTTCATCACGCCGAAACCAAGTAAGCTGTCGCTTTGCGTATCGGCGTGTTTCCATTTTTAATTTCTCTATGGCGTCATCAAGGGTCATACTTCCCTCAAGATACGGTATAAGCTCCTTGTAGCCTATCGCCATTTTTGCAGTTTTGCCGAGGTTTAAAGCCATAATCCTTTTTGTTTCGTCAAGCAGACCGCTTTCAAGCATAATATCTACCCTTTTGTTTACTCTGTCATACAATAACTGCCTGTTTTCAGATTTAAGACCTATTCTTACATCATTATACGGCGGCTGTGAAAGACGGGAATTTTTTATGCTTTCAGTCATTGTAACGCCTGTTGTTTTGTAAATTTCAATTGCTCGGACAATACGCTTGACGTTTTTTTGTTCAGATAATCTTTTAGCACTTTCACTGTCAAACTCACTGAGCATTTCAAGCAGCTTGTCTGCACCCTGTGCTTTGGCAACGCTTAACAGCTCTTCTCTTAAATTCTCATCTGATGAGGACTGCGAAAACTCAATGTTATTGAGCAGCGAAGATATGTAAAGCCCTGTGCCGCCGACAATTATCGGAAGCTTTTCTCGGCTGTGAATGTCAAGGATTTTCTCCTTAGCAACGGCAACATAATCTGCCACCGAAA
Organism: Ruminococcus sp. zg-924; assembly: GCF_024433635.1. GTDB lineage: Bacteria > Bacillota > Clostridia > Oscillospirales > Acutalibacteraceae > UBA7067. Next base: position 29,956 of record NZ_WNJZ01000018.1, read on the forward strand.
ACGGAGTATCGGGCGGACAAAAGCCTATAAGATGATGCGGTATTCCCTGCATTTCTTTCTTGGTAGGCTTCGCCGTAGCAATATCCATATATTTATAAATCTGCATTGAATCGGCAGAGATTATTTCGCCGTTATATTTTTTTGCAAGCTCAATCCCAAGCGAAGTTTTGCCGGATGCGGTGGGGCCGACAACTGCAACAAGCGGGATTTTTTGTAAATCATTCAATTTATTACACCCTGCCAAACATTTTTTCAAATTCACTTTTCTTTATAACAGTGCATACCGGACGTCCGTGAGGACAGTAGCGTATTCTTTCGTCGTTTTCTACTATACGAAGTATTTCCTTAAGCTCTGCTTCATTGTTGATATTGCCGCCCTTGATAGCCGCACGGCAGGCTACATTGTGATAGACCCAATCCATCTTTTCGCTTTCGATAAGCTTTTTGTTATCAAGAAGATACCCTGCCATTTCTTCAACCGTTGATTTTAAATCCTCAATTTTCAGATACTGCGGATACGCTCTTACCAAAACAGTTGAACTGCCGAATTCGTCTATTTCAAATCCAAGGCGTGTAAAGGCTTCAATATTATTCGTAACAGCGTCATATTCGCCGCTGCTGAGCAGTACGGAAACAGGTTCAAGCAATGTTTGAGAATAAGCCGTTCCCTTTTCCTGCTTTAATCTTTCATATATTATTCTCTCATGTGCTGCGTGCTTGTCAATAATCAACATTTCCTTGTCGCCCCGCTGTGCGAGAATATATGTATTGAACACCTCGCCGATATACCTCACCGCAGGCTTTGCAATCTCGGTTATCGGATTACTGCTGTCTATCTCCTCTTGTGTTAAAGAAATTTCAGCCTGAGCGACCGGAATATCCTCACTTTTACACTCTTCAGTTTTTATTTCTTCGGTGCTGTTTCCAATTGAACCCTGCCGGAGTTTATCAGCATTGCGGCTGTTGTCAGCATCATTTTTCTCAGTCCCTACCGAAGTTTGATTTACAATGATATTCGCATTGTCAAGCATATTCAAATATGCCTCAACGGATTCTCTGTCGCTTGTGCTGTCGGAAAGCCTATGCGGCTGAGAATATGAGCTTGTTCTCGGAACTGATACAATCGGCTGCGAACTAACGCTGCTGTTTTGTCCTTGAGCAGTTAGGTTTTGCGTGTTGCTCTGCTTTTGATAAATAAGCTTAAGGCTGTCAAAGCTGAACGGGGTCTTTTGACCCGATGCGTTATAAACAGTTTTTTCATTCGGCTGAGAGCTTTTGAGCGTTACTTCCTTTTCCCTGTGGTTTGTATTGAGCGCAGACTTAACACCGTGATAAACCGCATCAAAAACAGGTCGTTCGTTGATAAAGCGTATCTCTGTTTTTGCAGGGTGAACATTGACGTCAACACCCTCAAAAGACAAGGAAATTTGAAGCACACAAGCCGGAAATTTGCCGACCATAACAGAGCCTTTGCAGGCTTCCTCAAGAGCTACCATTGCAGTGCGGCAGCGAACGTAACGGTTGTTAATAAAGAAATTCTGCATATTTCTGTTGGGTCTTGCGTTGTACGGCTGTGAGATATAGCCGCTTACAGATACTCCGCCGAGCGAATAGTCAACCGGAATAAGCCCCTTTGCAAAATCCCTGCCGAATACTGCGTAGACAGCAGAAAGCAGCTTTCCGTCTCCTGTTGTTTTGAGCGCCTGCTTTCCGTCACGAATGTATGTAAACGCAACCTCGGGGTGCGACAGTGCGATTTTATCTATTATTGCAGTGACGGCATTGCCCTCGGAAACGTCCTTTTTAAGAAATTTCATTCTTGCAGGCACGTTATAAAAAATATCACGTACGATTATCGTTGTGCCCTGAGGACACCCTGCACTGTCAAACTCAATTTCCTCGCCGCCGTGAATAACAAAACGTGTTCCGATTTCCTCGTTGTCGCTCAACGTCAGAAGCTCAACCTTTGCAACTGCGCTGACAGAAGCCAAAGCCTCGCCACGAAAGCCGAGAGTTGAAATTGAAGCCAAATCGTCCTCAGTTGCAACCTTGCTTGTTGCATGGCGTACAAAGGCATTTCTAATGTCCTCTTTCATTATTCCGCATCCATCATCCGTAACACGAATATACGAAACTCCGCCACGCATTATTTCAACTGTAATTGATTTTGAGCCTGCATCAATAGAATTTTCAACAAGCTCCTTAATGACGGACGCCGGTCTTTCAACAACCTCACCGGCTGCAATAAGCTCGGCTGTGTGCTTATCAAGCACATTAATTCTGCCCATACAGGCTCACCTCCTACAAGTAATTAATTACACATTTTTATAAGCTCAAACAGTATATTCATCGACTCAATTGGGGTTAGAGTGTTTATATCAATTGATTTAAGCTTTTCCTCTATTGCAGGATTGCCGCCGGAGAAGAAAGAAAGCTGTTCAAGCTTCTCGTCCTTTTTCGGCTGAGGCTTGCGTTCCTGCTTTGCACTGCCGCTTTCAAGCTCCTTTAATATTAGCTTGGCACGCTTGATTATCCATTCCGGAACACCGGCAAGCTTTGCTACCTCTATTCCGTAGCTGTCGTCTGTACCGCCGGGAACAATGCGGCGCAAAAAGGTTATGTCGTCGCCACGTTTTTTTACAGCTATATTGTAGTTTTTAACGCCGTCAAGAATATCCTCCATTACGCTAAGCTCATGGTAGTGAGTTGCAAAAAGCGTTTTAGCACCGAGCTTTTTCTTGTTTGCGACGTACTCAAGCACTGCCCTTGCTATACTCATACCGTCAAAGGTGGATGTACCTCTGCCTATTTCATCTAAAATGAGCAGGCTTTTTGACGTTGCATTTTTAACAATAGAGGCAACCTCGCTCATTTCAACCATAAATGTTGACTGTCCTGCTGCAAGGTCATCAGATGCGCCTACTCTGGTAAAAATGCTGTCGCATATCTCAATATCGGCGCTGCTTGCAGGCACAAACGAGCCAATCTGCGCCATAAGCACAATCAGTGCAACCTGCCGCATATAGGTTGATTTACCCGCCATATTCGGTCCTGTTATGATTGCAACTGTGTTATCATTGCTGTCGAGAACTGCGTCATTCGGTACAAACGGAGCGCCCGTCAAAAGCTGTTCAACAACAGGGTGGCGGCTCTCCTTAAGATGAATACCGCCGCTTAACGATATATTCGGCTTGCAGTAGCGATTATCTGCGGCAACTGACGCAAGAGATGCGAGCACGTCAATATTTGCAATAGCCGAAGCCGTTGTCTGAATACGCTCAAGGTTATCTGCAACCTTAGTTCTTATCTCCTCAAAAAGCTTGTATTCAAGGCCGAAGGATCTTTCCTTCGCTCCAAGAATTCTGCCCTCCAAGTCCTTAAGCTCCTGCGTTATGTATCTTTCGCAATTTGTAAGCGTTTGCTTTCGTATATATTCCTCGGGTACAAGGTTTTTATACGAGTTTGACACCTCAATATAATAGCCGAATACCCTGTTGTAGCCTACCTTTAATTTGGGGATAGATGTTTTTTCACGCTCTCTTGCTTCAATCTGCGCTAAGATTGATGATGAATTGTTCATATCGTTTCTTAGCATATCGAGCTGTTCACTATATCCCTCTTTAATAATTCCGCCCTCACGAACTGAAAAAGGCGGTTCTTCAACAATAGAATTGTTGATAAGAGCAGTTATATCTTCAAGCTGATCTATTGATGATAAAAGCTCCTTTAAAAGCGGAGAGCTTACCTCACCGATAATTGAGACTATCTCGGGAATACACTGCAATGCGGCACAAAGGTTGCGAAGCTCTCTGCCGTTAGCACTGCCGTATACAATTCTTGTCATCAGTCTTTCAATATCGAACACACCGTTTAAGGCATTGACAAGGTCAAGCCTTTTGAGCGTATCTGAATAAAGCTCGTCCACAGCGTTCTGGCGCTTGATAATTGCGGCACAGCTTACAAGCGGCTTTTCAATCCAGTTTCTGATAAGACGCTTGCCCATAGCTGTTTTTGTTCTGTCAAGCACCCACAAGAGCGAACCCTTTTTCTCCTTGCTGCGCATGGTTTCCAAAAGCTCAAGGTTTCGTCTTGTATTGAAGTCGAGGTTCATAAACTGATTTCCAAGGTAAAAATCAATTTTGTTTATGCGTTCAAGGCCGTTTTTCTGCGTAAGCAGAAGGTAGCTTACAAGCGCACCGAGCGATGAAATTACAACACGGTAATTCTGAGAGATAAGCTGCTGCGCCTGCTTTTCACCAAATTGCTTTGTTACTGTTTCAAGTGCGGTTTCGTAATCGAACTTTTCATCCTCCAGCATTTCAACTCCTGCCGAAAGCTTGTCACGAATAAGTGCAGGCAAACCGCTGAAGCTTCTTATGTCGCCGCCGATTAGGATTTCTCTCGGAGCAAAGCGGAAAAGCTCATTTTTAAACGAGTCAAACGAGCCGTCGCCGCTTATCTGTGTGCAGTGCAGCTCGCCTGTTGAAATATCAGCAAAGCAAGCGCCAATAGAGGTGTTCTCGGCATAGCAGCAGGCGATAAAGTTATTCTTCGCCTCGTCAAGCATACTGCTCTCCATAACCGTACCCGGAGTGATGATTCTTACTATATCCCTCTTGACAAGACCCTTAGCGGTTGAGGGGTCCTCCATTTGCTCGCAAATTGCAACCTTATAGCCCTTTGCTACAAGGCGTGCAATATAGCCTTCGCAGCTGTGGTACGGAACGCCGCACATTGGCGCACGCTCCTCCTGTCCGCAGTCTCTGCCTGTAAGAGTAAGCTCAAGCTCCTTTGAAGCAAGCTTGGCATCGTCAAAGAACATTTCGTAAAAATCGCCTAAGCGAAAAAACAGGATGCAATCCTTGTTCTCCTCTTTAATTTGAAGATACTGCTTCATCATAGGAGAAAGCTCTGCCATTATATTCACCTCTGTTATAATTAGAATTAATATTAAGCAATAGCTTGGAAACTGCTAACAGCAAAACGACCGGACGACTTCATTATGCTTTGCTGTCAGCTGCACTCATCAGTGACAGCCGCCGCAGCTTGAGCAGCTGCCTGTGCAGCTTGGAGAATAATCGGTTGTGTCGGGGTCTTCGCCGTTTGCGGAGTTGCTGATAATAGTAAGCACTCTTTGAAGTATTGAATCAAGCGACTCCTTAGCGTCGTTGTATGCGTTCATATTTTCGTTTTGCATAATCTTTGCGTAAACCTCACGCATTTCAACATTGAGCTGCTGAAGCTTTTGGTCGTCACGGTCGCTTTTCTGAGCCTCGTTGTTGATTGACATCCTCTTTAAGTTGAATTCGCCTATCAAATTCTGAAGCTCCCGGTCATTGTCGCTGTTCTGCTGAGCAATCTGAAGCTTTAAATAAGCGTCCTCTTTCTGAATTGCGTGTCCAATCTCTCTTGCCATCTGAATAATATCCATTTTAATCTTCCTTTCAGTTATCTTTATATAATAATTAAATTAATTTACCTCTTAAAATCCAGTTTCCTGCTTCTGTAATCTCTACGTTTCCGAAACAGCCGATTAAACTCTCGTCAGCCGGAACCTCTACAACAATATTTCCCGATGTTCTTGCATTTAATACACCGTCTTTCTTTGATTTTTCCTCAAACAAAACCTTTTGCCGGGTTCCAACCATTGAAGCACATCTGCACGCAGCGATTTTCTCCTGCAAATCAAGCAGTCGCTGAAAGCGTTCTGACTTTTCCTCAGCAGTTGTCGGGTCCTCCATTTTTGCGGCGGGCGTTCCGACACGCTTTGAGTAAATAAAGGTGAACAGTGATGTAAAGCCTACCTCCTCAATAAGCGAGAGTGTGTCCCGGAAGTCCTCCTCAGTTTCACCCGGAAAGCCTACTATAATATCGCTTGTAAGGGAAAGGTTTGGAATTTTCGCTTTAGCGTAGTTTACAATTTCAAGGTATTTCTCCCTTGTGTAACGCCTGTTCATCTGCTTTAAAATCCTGTTGCTGCCCGACTGGAACGGCAAATGCAGATGAGTTGATATATGGCGGCTTTGCTCTATTGTGTCAATAAGCTCCTTTGTGCAGTCTTTTGGGTGCGAGGTCATAAAGCGCAGTGTATAGTCACCGTCTATTGCGTCTATTTTTTTGAGAAGCTGCGCAAAGGTTATGTCCTCGTCAAGACCCTTGCCGTAGGAGTTTACGTTTTGTCCTAACAGCGTTATATCCTTGTATCCGCTTTCAATAAGCTGTCTTGCCTCTTGTAATATAATTTCGCTCTTGCGGCTTCTTTCCCTGCCCCTGACATACGGCACTATGCAGTATGAACAGAAATTATCACAGCCGTACATAATAGGTAGCCAGCCCTTGAACTGCCCGTCCCGAAGCTTCGGCATACCCTCATGAACAAGTAAGTCATCATTGTTACGTATAAACTGACGCTTGCCTGTAAGCAGGCTGTTATACAAAAGCTTGGGAAATTCGTGAAGGCAGTGTGTGCCGAAAACAAGTCCAACAAACGGAAAGCTTTTGTATATTCTCTGCGCAATATGCTCCTGCTCCATCATACAGCCGCACAGCGCAATCAGCACACTTGGGTGCTTTTTCTTTATTGCCTTGATTGCTCCAACATTGCCGAAAACACGGTCCTCTGCGTGCTCACGTACAGCACAGGTGTTGAAGAGGATAAAGTCAGCGTTATCAGGGGTATCGGTAAAGCCGTAGCCCATTAAGGCAAGCATACCCTTAATTGTTTCGCTGTCGGCAACATTCTGCTGACAGCCGTATGTGCGTATATAAGCCAAAGGTTTTTCACCAATTGCCCTAATCTGCATAATCTCTGCAACGAGGTTTATATATTCATTTTGAAGATCAAGAAACATATCTTTTTCGCTCAAATCGCTTGTACTCCATTCTTTTAAACTTAAAGATTATAATATCACAAATTTGTCGTTTCTTCAAGGGTTTTGCAAAGGCAGAAGAAAACATTATATTACCAATCTGTAAATTCGAATTATTTTCCTGCTTTTGCCTTGACATAAAAAAGCTGTAATCATATAATTTAATAAATTTGACACGGTGTCAACGGAGGGATAAATATGCCGACAGACGCTTTTTTTCAACTTAAGGAAGATAAAAAGAAAAGGTTTATTGAAGCCGCAGTTGAGGAATTCTCAGCAACGCCGTATGAAAAGGTATCGGTATTTAAGATAGCGCACTCAGCAGGAATATCACGAAGCGGATTTTACTATTACTTTAAAAATAAGGCTGACCTTTATTCCTACGTTTATTTTGTAAAATTTCAGAACGAATTTTACGAGTATATGAATTCCATTGAGAAAAAACACGATATTTTCAGCGTATTTGTGGCACGTTTTGAATACTATCTTGCAATCAAAGGAACCGAAAACGAATCGCTGGCAAAGCAGATGATGAAGAATATTGTATCGTTCGATTTGATAAGACTTTTCAAGGATAAATCTATTTCTCTGTTCAACAGATTCAATCTTCAAGACGATATGAAGCATATTGCTCCACCGATGACGGAATTCTTTGAAAATTTCAACACCGATAATCTTACAGCAACCAACAGTGAGGATATTTTGATGCTCGCTATGCTTATGAATATGCTGACTATCAAATATATTTCAGCATACTTTGATGGGAGCATAACAATGCAGGAAGCATCGGACGAATACAACAAGCATATTAATTATTTAAAATATGGATTTTACAAAAATGAGGAATAAAAGCAAAAATTATAAGGCTGTATCAAATCTGCTGACGGCAGATTTTAGATACAGCCCTTTATATTTTGCAAGCTATTTTAGTTTTCCAAAAACGCCCCTATCCTATCGCCCACATTTTTTTGCAGGTTACGATAGAAAAATTGGTAATCGTAAATATGATATACGCCGTCCGGGAAAAGTGAGTTTGAGGACGGGTAATCGGCTTTATTAATATCCGTTACCTTAAGCGTTCCTCTGTCCGGGTCAAGATACGCTCCGGTGAAATTCTTTATCTCCTTGATAATCTCACCGTTGTAATTTGTAAAGCAAGCGCCTAAATTAAGCGATTTATCCGCTGCGGTTGAATCGGTTTTCCAGTTCAGCGGATTTATACCGAGCGTTTTATCCTCAACTATAACCGAGGTTTTTATACTCTTGTCCTCTGAATTAAAGGTTATAATTACGCCGGTATCGGTTTCACCACGGGCAGGCTTAAGCTGAGGATATTCCTTGACCTCCTCATTTGTAAGGTACCATCCGATTGCATAGTTTGCAATAAGGTTTTTGCTGTATTTTTCATCATCAAATAAATCCTTCATAAGCCTTATAGTCATATCCGCGCCCTGTGAAAAGCCGGCTAAAATATACGGACGGTTATCGTTTAGGTTTTCCATATAATATATAAACGCTTCTTTAACGTCTTTGTATGCCTTTTCAAGATACTGCTCCCTGTCAATCGCACTCATCAAATATACGTTTAATCCTGCCTGACGGTAATACGGCGCAAACATACGGCAGTCATTCTCATATATACCCTTTTCCATATTCAGCGCACTGTAAAAGCTTGCTCTTACGTTTGCGTCGTTAAGGCTCATATTATGACTGTCATCACTGCCGGAATATACCGTTGGGCAAATCAGGAATAAATCAGCGTTTTTGTTTTCACCCTGAGCGAAGTAAGCCCAGTTGTTTTTATCGCTGTAAATAGATTCTGCCGGCGTTTCATTCTGAGCACAGGAAGCAAGAAAGAGCAATAGTATTACCGCTGACATTATGAGGCTGATTCTTTTTTTAGTCAAGTTTTTCACCCTTCTTTAAAAGCTCTTTGAAATCAAGCAGGCTGTCAATTTTATAATTGCAAAGCTCGTTTGGCATTTGCGTTTTGTCTTTTGGGTCATACAGGCAGGTTATAATTCCTGCGTTTTTGCCGCCGAGCATATCCGAGCTTAACGAGTCGCCGAGGATAATATATCTGCTCCTGTCGTAGTCCCCGATTTTATCAAAGCAATAGTCGAAGAACTTCTTTGACGGTTTGTTGTACCCAACATAGTCAGAAATAAAAACATCAGTGATATATGGCAGCAATCCGCTTTGCTCAAGGCGACCCATAGCAACATATCTTGAGCCGTTTGTTGCTATGTAAAGCTTATAGTCCCGACGCAGGCTTTCACACAGCTTGTCTGCATTATCAATAATTTTTCCGCACTTTTTCATATACGAAAAAAAGCAATTGTTAACTTCATCTACTGATGAGATGGTAATACCGTTTCTATTGAATACATTTTCAAACCTCAGCGTAAGCAGGCGTTGCTTTTGCAGCTCTCCCTTTTCAAGCAGCTTCCAAAGTCTTAGATTCTCAGCCGAGTATTCCCCGTACAAGCCTTCGGAATACGGAATAGAGAAATGCTCCATTGTTGACTTAAATGCAAAATGTTCGGCAAAGGTAAAGTCAAGCAGGGTTTCGTCTGCATCAAGAAAAATGTATTTTATGCCGGCAAGCTTATTCAAAGCTCTCACCGGCCTCGTTCATAATTTTTGTTCTTACACCCGAGTAATAGTACTCTCTTCCCGTTTTTTCCGTAAGCGCATTGATATAAAGTATCGGGTTAATATTTACCGTGCTGCCAGCCGGAAGCGTTGCAAAGAACACAACCTCCTCGCCGTCAACATCAAGTGAATAATCGGACAAATGCGGTTTTATATCTATGTCCTTTATGCCCTTTTTCGTCTTTTTCTGTGTTATGATGCTGTCGGTGCTGAGCATTGAATTAAAATCATTATATATTTCTTCGGCGCTTTGGGTGTCACTGCCGATTCTGAGCTTATAGCTTGCAAGCGCAATTTTTGCAGGCTTCATAACAGGCTCAGCAGCCTTATATGCTCTTATACCCTCCGGCAAGCCCATATTGAGCTTGTCCGGAATTTGTGAAATATCAAAGCTGTCATCCTCAATTTTAATATCCATAGTTTCACATTCGCCGCAAAAGCCTAATGACAATGGCAGAGCAAAGGTTAAGAACGGGTGAGGATTGAAGCCCTCGGTGTGCCAGATAGGAATACGGCTGCGGTTAATTGCAAGAGTCATAACCTTGTTCAGGTCAAGGTGAGATATGAACCTTGAAAGTCCATCTTTTTTAAACCAGATTCTAACGCTTTTCAAAGCACACACCTCTTTTCCACTGTGCTGCGCCGCAGTTGCTGCATTTTTGACGGCAATTCGGCGTTGTTTTGTTATTGTAAGCTTTTTTACATTCCTCAATTAAAAACGATTTTTTTATGCCGTAGTCGATATGATCCCACGGTAGCAGCTCGTCGAATTCTCTTTGTCTGTTAGCGTAAAATGCTGGGTCAATACCACATTCATCAAATACATCAAGCCATTTGTCAAGGCTGAAAAAATCGCCCCAGCCGTCAAAAATCATACCCTTTTCGTGCGCCTTGAGCAAAGCCTTGCACAGACGTCTGTCACCACGTGCAAAAACAGCTTCAACAAAGCTTGTTGAGGAATCATGATAGTTATAGTTAATCTTCTTTGTGGTAATTGAGTCCTTAAGATGCATCTGCTTTTCCCTGAGCGACTCCATTGTGTCCTGCGGGAACCACTGGAACGGCGTAAACGGCTTTGGCACAAAGCTTGCTGTACTCAGCGTTACCTTAACACTCTTTCCCTTTTGCCTGTTTTCTGCATTATAATATGCGTTTACAACCTTTTGCCCAAGCTGTGCAATTCCTGCAACATCGTCAAGGGTTTCGGTAGGCAAACCTATCATAAAATACAGCTTAACGGTTGTCCAGCCACCGTTGAAGGCTGTTGAGCAAGTGCTCATAAGCTCCTGTTCAGTTACGTTTTTATTGATAACGTCACGAAGCCTTTGTGTTCCTGCTTCGGGCGCAAAGGTAAGCCCGCTTTTCCTTACAGTTTTTATTTTAGAAAGAATTTCGTCCGAGAATCCGTCAACTCTCAGCGACGGCAAAGATATGCTGACGTTTTCATCCTTAGACCATTTTGTAAGGTTTGTGAGCAGCTCGCCGATTTTTGTGTAGTCGCTTGAGCTTAAGGATGAGAGCGACACCTCGTCATAGCCTGTGTTGTTGCAGAGCATATGGCACTGTCTGTCTATTACATCAGGAGATTTTTCACGTACAGGGCGGTACAAAAAGCCTGCCTGACAAAAGCGGCAGCCTCTGATACAGCCCCTGAAAATTTCAGCCATTGCTCTGTCGTGAACAATCTCAATAGACGGCACTACAAAATTATCAGGATAGTAAAGATTGTCAAGGTCGGTTATTATCCTCTTTTTAACAGTCGCCGGCGCATTATTTTTCGGCATAAAGGATTTTATCGTGCCGTCAGCGTTATATTCTACATCATACAGCGCAGGAACATACACGCCCTGAATTTGAGCAGCCTTTTCAAGGAACTGCTGCTTTGTTTCGTTATTTTTCTTGCACTGTATGTACAAGTCCATTACCTCAAGGTCAACCTCTTCACCCTCGCCGATAAAGAACAAATCAATAAAATCGGCAAGTGGCTCAGGGTTGCAGGCACACGGGCCTCCTGCGACAACAATATTGAAAAGGTCTGTTCTGTCCTTAGACAAAAGCGGTATATTGCCAAGCTCCAGTATATAGAGAATATTGGTAAAGGACAATTCATATTGCAGGGTAAAGCCGATAAAGTCGAATTTATCAAGGCTGTCGCCGCTTTCAAGCGCATAAAGAGGAATGTTATTTTTCCTCATCTGCTCCTCCATATCTGTCCAGGGAGCAAACACACGCTCACACCATATATCCTCACGCTCATTAAACTGACCGTAAAGAATTTTCATTCCAAGGTGCGACATACCTACCTCGTAAACATCAGGAAAGCAAAAGGCGAATCTGACATCGACCTTATCCTTATCTTTAACAACGCTGTTAAGCTCTCCGCCGGTATATCTGCCCGGCTTTTGAACCTTCAGCAGTATTTTTTCAACGTCCCTGCTTATCATCCTATCATCTCCGTTATCCGTTTCTTCTTTATTAATATAATACCTATCAAATAGCAGCTTGTAAACAGTAAAGTAAAATTATATTTTGAAATCAAAAGTAAAATTATTCCGCACACAGCCATAGGGATAATAACAAGCGCTGAAATAATGTTCAGTATCATTGAGGCTTTATTAAGGTCAAGCCGTTTCATCATAAAAAGCATCAGCGCACAGCCGCCGTCGAGCGAATCCACAGGCAGAAGGTTAAAACAGGCAAGGCAAACGGCTGAAAGCGAAAGTATTCTCAGAATATATAAATCAAAACAAAAATACAGCACTCCAAACAGAAGCGAGAATAAAATATTAGCCGCCGCACCGGACAGCGCAACGGCAATTTCACTGTTGATTGACACAGCGCACTCTGTTTTCTTGATATTAATGTCAAACATACTGAGTGTTATTGATTTTATTTTGCACCCGTAAAACCTGAGCACAGCAATATGTCCCAGCTCGTGCAAAACAGCGTTTATCAAAGCACAAAACGCAGTCATACTGCTGTCAACGCACAGGACTATACACAGCATAGCCGCAAGCGGAAAGCTAAGGTAAACAGGCGTTTTAAACAGCTTAAACTTCATTGGCATTACCGCTTATCCGGTTGAACACGTCGGAAACAAAGAGCTGAGAATTTAACTGCTGATAATACCAGCTTTTTACCGTCTGATACAAATCCGCACTGGTGAATTTAACCGCTATAACTCCGATTACAGCCAGAGCGCAGATTATAAGCTGATATTTCACCGTTCTCTGAAATCCTGAAAGCTTTCTTTTTTCCTTTACAGCTTTATTCTCATCATCTTCTGACGATTCCTCACCGTATTCGGAATTATATTCATCGGCGTCATACCCAACCGGCAGGGCGTGATACTGCTGTACCGATTGCCAATCCTGATCGTATTCGTTTTGCTCAAATTCATTCTGCTCAAACTCATTATACGCAAAGTCATCTTTTTCCATATTGCCACATCCCAGTCTGTTTTGGTATATATTATGTTTGCAATACGGAAATAATGCTACTATGCGTGAGAGTCAAGCTTTTTGAAGTCGTTGTGAAGCAGATTTCTGAACATCAGCAATGCGGTTAATAATGCCACCACCTCAGCTATCGGGAAGGCATACCAAACAGCGTCTAACCCGATAAACGAAAAAACATATGCAACCGGCAGTATAACAACAAGCTGACGCAGAACAGACAAAAACAGGCTTCGTATTCCCTTGCCGACAGCTTGGAATAATGTTGTGAACAATACTCCGATTGTTGCCGGAATAAAACACAAGCTGATTGTCCTGAGTGCAGGCACACCTATTTTAATCATTTCCTGTGTTGGTGAAAACAAAGAAAGCAAAAGCTCAGGGAAAGCCCAGAAAACGATTGTACCGACAGTCATAATTACAACCGCAATCAAACAGCCGTATTTAAGCGCAAGTAATAGTCTCTTTTTATTTTTGGCGCCGTAGTTATATCCCATTATCGGCATAACGCCCTGATTCAAGCCAAACACCGGCATAAACACAAAGGACTGAAGCTTGTAATACACTCCCAAAACCGATACGGCGGCTGTTGAAAAGCCAACAAGTATCTGATTCATAAACAAAAGCATAACAGAGCCTATGGACTGCATAACGATTGACGGTACTCCGACAGCATAAATATTTTTTATTGTGCCAAGGCTCGGCTTAAAGCCTTTAAAACGGATTTTTATTGCGTGTTTTCTGCAAAATACTATGATAAGCGCATATACCATTGACAGAATCTGTCCGATTACCGTTGCAATAGCCGCACCCAATACACCAAGCTTTGGGAAGAAGCCAATTCCGAAAATAAACATCGGGTCAAGAATTATATTTGTTAAGGCACCGATAAGCATAAATATCATAGGCTGAATCATATTTCCCGTGGCCTGAAGTGTTTTTTCCATATTTACCTCGATAAAACAGCCAAAGGAAAATATCATAACGCAGCTGAGGTAGCTTACGCCCATTTCAAAAATTTCAGGGTTATCGGTATAAAGCGCAAAAAACGGCTTTGTTATCAGAAGTCCTGCTATTGCAAAAACAATCCACGATAAAACTCCGAGCAACAGCCCGTGTGTTGCCGCACTTTCAGCCTGCTTTATATCTCCCTCTCCGAGCTTTCTTGCAACAAGGCTGTTTATACCTACTCCCGTACCGACAGCCACAGCAATTATAAGCATTTGTATCGGAAATGCAAGCGAAACGGCAGTAAGTGCGTGTTCGTTAATCTGCGACACAAAAATACTGTCAACAATATTATACAGCGCCTGAATTATCATAGAAAACATTGCAGGCGTAGCCATTGAAATAATCAGCCTAAACATCGGCGCTGTGCCCATTTTGTTAGGACTTGCTTTCTCCATATTAATCCCCTCTTAACCTTTACAATTCCGCATAACATAAATTTATGGCGAAGAAAACTCCGCCAATAAATCAAATATATTATGCTTATTAAGTATACATCAAATTCTCTTATCTTTCAACATTTTTTTACGAACCAGCTTATAAATAGCGCTCGAAGCAATAATACCGAAAACGCCGCCTGCGGCATCAATCCAAACATCGTACACCATCGGCGTTCTGCCGGGCGATAAATACTGTGTTGTTTCGTCAAGAAGCGGTACACACAGAACAAGAAACAGCGTCAAAAAATAAAACATACGGTTTTTATATGCATTCTGACTAATCATAAAAGAATTAAAAAATCCGAAAAAAACTGCAAATTCCGTAAAGTGCGCAAGCTTTCTTACTATTAGTGTAATTATGTGAATTGTATTAGTATCACTTGTAGGAAAAAGATAATTGGTAAACAAGCTGACAAAAAAGCCGCTTGCGGCATTTGACGCTTCACTGCTTGCAAGCGAATTTAAAATAAAGAATAATGCCGACAAGACGGTAAGAACTATAAAAACTATAGAGGATTTTTTCAGCTTCACAGCTAACATACAAAATCACCCTCCTTTAATTTCTACATAAATATTAGCTCAAAATCTAATATTTGTCAAAGCATTGGCAAAATACGCTTAATAACAGTATTATTAAAGGATATTTTTCTTGCATTAATCGTATATTCTTAGTATAATAAGATGTAAAATTGTGGTAACACAAAATTTGGGAGGTAAAAATGCTAAATTATTTTATTGTGTTTCTCATTTCCATGGTTCCGCTGATTGAGCTAAGGGGCGCAATTCCCTTTGCTGTCGGAATGGGACTTGACCTTGTACCGTCATATATAATTGCTATTATAGGCAATATGCTGCCAATGCCAATTATTTATCTCTTTGCAAGGAAGGTACTTCTTTGGGGCCGTGATAAGAAATATATCGGCAAGTTCTTCACGTTCTGTATTGAGAAGGGCGAAAAGGGCGGCAAAAAGCTGCAACAAAAAGCAGGCAGGGGCTTGTTTTTTGCCCTGATGATATTCGTTGGTATTCCGCTGCCCGGTACAGGTGCATGGACAGGAACGCTTGCCGCAAGCTTCCTTGATATGGACTTCAAGTCGAGTATGATTGCAGTTTTCTGCGGTGTTGTTCTTGCCGGCATAATTATGGGTCTTGCAAGCGCAGGCTTGTTTGGTGCAATCGGTGCAATATTTGCTCCAAAATAATATAAATTACGGGGCAGCGTTGGCTGCCCTATTTTTATGGTGATAATGTGAAAAATAACAGCATAATTGATATTGCAATAATCGGCGGCGGCGCATCCGGACTGATGTGCGGCTGTATAGCAGGGCAGGAAAGTCAAGGCAGGCTAAGAATAACAATCTTTGAGCGCAACAGCAAATCGGGCAGAAAGCTGCTTGCAACAGGCAACGGTAGGTGCAACCTTGGCAATACACTCTCTTCGGCTGAGTCTTACTTTTGCGACAGCTCAATCTTTCCTGACAAGCTAAAGCAACGCCTTACATTTGAATACACAAAAAAGCTTTTCGGCTCTCTTGGCCTTATGATAAAAACTGACAGTGCAGGCAGAGCCTATCCGCAAAGCGGAAACGCATCCTCTGTCATCGACATTTTAAGGAACAGCCTTAAGAAATATAATATAGAGGAACGTGTTGACGAAAAGGTTCTTTCAATAAAAAAAAGCGGCGGTAAATTTATTATAAGCACAAGCAGCGGCGAGCACTGCGCACACTGCGTTATCTTGGCATGCGGAGGTTCGGCTTCGCCTGTGTTTGGCTCAGACGGTTGCGGCTTTGCGCTTGCAAAGGCTTTCGGTCACACTGTAATAAAGCCGTACCCAAGCCTTACTCCTCTTTATGTTTGCGAGGATTTGCGCTCAATAAAGGGCGTTCGGTGCGATTGTGAAATCAAGCTTAAGAAAAGCGGCGATGTAATTGCTTGTGAATACGGGGAGCTGCAAATTAACGAGAATAATATTTCGGGAATCTGCGTTTTTAATCTCTCGCACTATGTCAATCTTGCTTACAGCAAGGGTGAAAAAGCACCTGAGATTGTTATTGATTTACTTCCGACAGTCAATATAAACAAGCTTAAAAGCTTTGTTATGAAGACAGTTTTTGCAAACGGCGATACTGCTTTAGATGAAGTGCTGACGGGCGTTATGAACAAAAAGCTATGCGGCTATATTATAAAAAAAGCCGCTGCTCTCTCCCCTTCCGTAAGGTGTAGTGAACTTAGCAAGCATGAGCTTATTGAAATATGCAATGAAATTAAATCCTTTAAGCTGACGGCAAAACAAAATTTCGATTTTACCAAAGCACAGGTAAGCGGCGGCGGAGTTAATGTTGAGGAGATCGACCTGAGCAATATGTCCTCTAAAAAAGTTTCCAAGCTTTATTTTGCAGGCGAAATTGTCAATATTGACGCCCCATGCGGCGGCTTTAATTTGCAGTGGGCGTGGGCGTCGGCGGCTGTAAGCGCAAAAAGCGCTGTTTTGGGGTGTTTGAATGATAAGAATAAGTAATATAAAGCTGCCTGTCGATTATGATGACAGAGCAATACAAAAAAGAGTATGTGAGCAGCTTAGATGCGACAAGCATGCGATTGACACAATTAAACTTCACAGGCTGTCGGTAGACGCAAGAAAAAAATCGAATGTGCATTTCACAGCCACAGTTGACGTTACGCTGAATATATCTGAGAACAAGGTCATAAACAGATGCAAAAGCAAGAACGCTGTTATTGCAGCCCCTTACCGATATGAGCTTCCTAAACTTGCCAAAAAGCCAAGTAATGCACCCGTCATAGTCGGGGCAGGCCCTGCCGGACTGTTTGCCGGCTTAATTCTTGCGCAGGCAGGCTGTTGTCCGATTATAATTGAGCGTGGCGGAACGATAGACGAGCGTATTAAGTCTGTTGATAGCTTTTCAAACGGCGGTAAGCTTAACGCAAACAGTAATATTCAGTTTGGTGAGGGCGGTGCAGGAGCATTTTCAGACGGAAAGCTAAACACAGGCACAAAGGATTCAAGGGCAAGGAAGGTACTTGAGGAGTTTGTTTTGGCCGGAGCACCGCAGGAGATACTTTACAGAGCAAAGCCGCACGTCGGTACGGATTATCTGCATATAGCCGTAAAGAATCTGAGAAACAAAATAATATCGCTCGGCGGCAGTTTTAAATTCAACACAACAGTTACAGATTTCTCTGTTTCTGACGGAGTAATTAACGCTGTTATCACCGACAAGGGCGAAAAAATACAGACAGACAGCGTAATTCTTGCTCTCGGTCACAGCAGCAGAGATACATACAAAAGGCTATATGACTTAGGCGTCGCTATGGAGCAAAAGCCATTTTCAATCGGCGTGAGGATTGAGCATCTCAGAGAAAAGATAGACTGCTCACAATACGGTGCTTTTGCAGAAAAAGGGCATCTTGGCGCCGCTGATTATAAGCTTGCACAACATTTGCCAAACGGCAGGGGTGTTTACACATTTTGTATGTGCCCCGGAGGCGAGGTTGTTCCAGCGGCAAGCGAGCCTAAGACTGTTGTAACAAACGGTATGAGCCGCTTTGCAAGAGATATGCAAAACTCAAATTCAGCACTGTTAGTAGGAATTGGCTGTGACGATTTCGGCAGTGAGAGCGTCCTCGCCGGAATTGAACTGCAAAGGAAGTTTGAGAAAGCGGCTTATATGCTTGGCGGTGAAAACTACTTTGCTCCTGCGCAAAGAGTTGAGGATTTTCTAAACGGCAGAAAAACCACCGCCTTCGGCGAGGTCAAGCCAAGCTACCGCCCCGGCGTTACCGGCGCAGATTTAAACATAATTATGCCGCAATATATGAGTGACTCTCTTAAGCAGGGAATCATTCGGTTTGATGAAAGGTTAAAGGGCTTTTGCCACCCTGACGCAGTACTGACAGGTATGGAAACACGTAGCTCAGCTCCGCTGAGAATCATCAGGAACGATAGCTTACAAAGCCTTAATTGTAAGGGGCTTTATCCGTGCGGAGAGGGTGCAGGCTATGCAGGAGGCATTATTTCAGCGGCAGTTGACGGTATTAAATGTGCCGAAGCTATTATCAGAGGTGAACAAGATGGACGATAAAGAAACTCTATTGAAGAGGTTAAGGTGTGAATATATACTTGAATATCTCAGAGAAAACACAGATTCGGAGCACTGCGCAAACTCAAACACTATAATAGAATACCTTGCTGAAAATGGCATCAGATGCGGCAGAAAGACGGTTTATGACAGTATCACGGCGCTTAAGCTTTTCGGCTATGAAATACTAAAGGGTGCAACAAGCAACGACGGATACTTTCTTGCTGAGCGTACCTTTCAGAGCTCAGAAGTCAGAGTAATGGTTGACGCCGTAACCTCAGCCCCGTTTATCACCGAGAAAAAGACGAGGGAGCTTCGGGACAAGCTCCTTAAATTTATGAGCCGCCACCAGCGTGAGCAGATTCTGGCTCAGCTATCGCCGCACGAACGTGTTAAATCTCAAAACGAACAGATATATTATGTAATTGATGAAATTAACAGGGCGATTGCATCAGGCAGACAAGTTGAATTTGACTACTATAAATACGAACTTGAAAACGGCAAGCCGAATCTTAAGAAACAAAGGCACTTTGCTATAAGCCCATATGCGCTTGTATGGGCGAACGACAAATATTATCTTGTCGGGAATTATGATAAATATGACAATCTCAGCAACTACCGCCTTGATAAAATGAAGATGATAAGCATAACTGAACAAGCCGCAAGACCATACAGCGACATTTGCGGTGAGGACAGTGTGTTTGATACCACTGAATATGTCAAAAAGAACATTATGATGTACAACGGAGAGGAAACGGAGATGGAGCTTATATGCGACTACGGACTACTTGACGTGATGGTGGACAAATTCGGCGTTGACGCAGTAACGGTTGATGAGTTAGGCGAAAAATTCAGCCTGAGAACAACTGTGTTTTACAGCGCAGGGCTTATCGACTGGCTGTTTCAATACTGCGACAGGATAAAGATATTGTCTCCGCAAAGACTCAAGGACAGAATACGTGAAAAGGCAGAATCTACCATGAAGCTTATAGCTGAATAAAGGGGGGAATAATATGAATTGGCTTAATCTTTACGGCTTAATTTTTATGGCAGTAATTATGGTACCGAATATTATTGTTTCAGTAAAGCGCAAGGATTTATTTGTAAACAAATACAATAATAAAACGATAATAATGCTTGAGCAGGTCGGGCGATTTTCTTCATTTATTCTTATGGTAATAAACATTCCTTACCTGTGCCTTGGATACTTCTTTAATAATGCGGAAACAATTTACATAATCACAAACGCTGTTTTGTGTTTCCTTTACTGCCTTTGCTGGCTGTTATTCCGAGGTAAATCTTGTGTTTTCAAGTCGCTTGCACTGTCTGTTCTGCCATCGGTTATGTTCATATTCAGCGGCATAATAACTCTTAATATTCCGCTTATCGTTGCGTCGGTTATTTTCACATTCTGCCATATTACAATAAGTTATAAAAACGCAGTAATGTGACTGCATAAAATTAATCCCATTACAGAGCTTTTGGCTTCTGCAATGGGATTTTTTAAGATTAGTTTATTTATTAAAGAACGAAAGGAATGCTCTGTAAGCCATATATACGTCAATTTTTGATACAACCTCAAACGGTGCGTGCATTGAAAGCACGGGAACACCCAGGTCAACAACATCAACATTAAGGTTTGCAACATACTTTGCTATCGTACCGCCGCCGCCTGCGTCAACCTTGCCAAGCTCGCCTGTCTGCCACAGCACCTTCTCGCTGTCAAGCATTTCACGGATTACAGCCATAAACTCCGCCGATGCGTCGGAGGTATCATATTTACCGCCGTGTCCTGTGTACTTGGTAATAACAACACCCTTATTGATGTAGCTTGAGTTGTTCGCCTCAAAAACACTTGGATAATTCGGGTCAAATGCGGCGTTAACATCGGCTGAAAGACAGGTGCTCTGTGAAATAACCCTGTATTCGTCAAGACCCTCGCTCTTAGCCATATCAAAGATAAAATATTTCATAAAGTCGCTTTGCATACCCGTGTTACCGTCACTGCCTATTTCCTCCTTGTCAACAAGCAGCGTAACAGCTGTCTTTTCCGGTTGCTCACAGTTTATTGCCGCCATCAAAGCAGGATAAGCGCAAACTCTGTCATCGTGGCCGTAGGCACCTATCATACTTCTGTCAAAGCCAACATCCCTTGCCCTTTGAGCAGGAACAAGCTCCAAATCAGCCGAGAGAAAATCGTTTTCTGTAATACCGTATTCCTTAAAGAGCAGGTTCATAATATTAAGCTTAACAAGCTCCGACTCGCTGTCATCCTTAAACGGACGGCTGCCGATAAGCACGTTCAAATCCTCACCCGTAAACATTTCTGCGCCGGTCTTTTTCATCTGCTCTCTGGCAAGATGCGGCAACAGGTCTGTTACACAGAAGCACGGGTCATCTTCCTTTTCACCGACCTTGACAGTAATCTTCTTTCCGCTTTTCAGAACAATTACGCCGTGCAAAGCAAGCGGAATTGCAGTCCACTGATATTTTTTAAGTCCGCCATAGTAATGAGTTTTAAACAGAGCAAGGTCATTTGCCTCATACAGCGGATTTGGCTTTAAGTCAAGACGAGGTGAGTCAATATGAGCTATTGACAGCCTTACTCCCTCGCTGCAACCCTTTTTGCCGATTACGGCAAGAATGATGTTTTTGCCCCGATTAACCAAATAAACCTTGTCGCCCGGTGCGTATTTTTTGCCGAAGTTGTACTCTGTAAAACCAGCCTTCTCGGCAAGCTCTCTTGAAACTGCAACTGCTTCACGCTCAATCTTAGCGTCATCAAGAAATTTCATATACTTTTTGCAAAACTTATCGGCGGCGGCAATCTCATTATCGTCAAGTGTGCCTATCCCCTTTTTGGCGTCACAAAACAGCTTTTCTTTAAGCACAGCCGCCTCAGATTTTTCCTTTGTCTTTGACATATCGTTCATCCTTTCACTTGTATATATTTTACCACAAATTATAGATTGTAAACATCCTTATAATTTTCTTTTGCGTTTTCAACCTTAACAACATAATTTCGTGTTTCGCTGTAAGGAATATAATCAAGCGTTACCCCATCGCTTGAACAGTTCTCATCCATGAGCCATTCATCAACTGCGCCGAAGCCTGCATTATATGCGGCAACCGCTGTTTCCTCGCAGTTTTCATATCTTTCAAGCAAAAAAGCAAGAAAACGCGTGCCGTATTTTATGCTTGTTTCCGGGTCGTACAGGCTGTCGGTATCCAGCGTTACCTCGCCGTCATAATATGTTTGCAGCCACTCAAATGTATACGGCATTATCTGCATAAGCCCGATTGCGCCTACGGCAGACTCTGCGTTTGGGTCAAAATTACTTTCGGTTTTTATTACGGCGTAAATAAGCTCGTCACTGACATTGTATTCTTTTGAATATTTATTTACCAAATCCTGATATTCAAGCTGATATTGCGCCTTATTTATACTACAACTGCTGAAATAAAGAATTGTTCCTAAAACTGCAAACAAAATAATCAGCACAATCACCGCTAAAAAGCCTGCGCCACGGCATTTTGCTCTTCTTGTTCTTGCTATATTAACCACCGCCTTTCAGTGACAATGACTTATGTTTTATCTCAAGCGCCATATTTTTAAGGTATTCTACATCCCCTGCACCGTCAATTACAAAGTCGCTTTTTGAAATGTAAAAGCTGTCGCTTTGCTGTGCGTCAAACCGTTTATTCGCAAGCTCCTGCGTTATATTATCCCTTTTCATTATACGCTTAAGCCTTGTTTCTCTATCTGTAATCACGCTTGCAATAAGGTCGCACATAACGTCGCTGTTACTTTCAAACAAAACAGGAGCGTCAAATACAATCAGCCTCTCTCCGTTTTCGACAAGCTGTTTGATAAGCTTTAGTGAGCGCAAGAACACCCATGGATGGGTAATATCATTAAGTGCCTGTGTCCTCTGCTTTGATGAAAACGCACGTGACGCAAGAAGAGAACGGTTTACAACCCCGTCACTGTCGGCTATATCGTCACCGAACACAGCCTTAAGCTGAAACACACAGCTTGAGCCGGGCATAAGTGCCTGCTTTGCTATGGCATCAGCGTCAACAAGGGCAAAGCCACAGTCTGTTAAGTGCTTACAAAAGGTGCTTTTACCTGAACCTGACGGACCGGTAAGGCCTAAAATAACAAAGCTACGCAAGTTTTATCACCTCAAAGCCTGCCGCCCTTATAAGGCGGTTATACACTGCAAGACCTACTCCGTCAAGACGGGGACAACGGGCGTACGCAAGCTCTATTCCTGCCTTGTCAACACTTCTCAGCACAGAGAAAAGATTTTTCGCCTGTGCCGACTGATCATTTTTAGCACCGAGAGAGAAAAACGGAACGCTGAGCTTTTCAGCGTCCTCATCAAAGCAAATTGCCCCTACTCCCTGTTGCTTTTTTGAGTTGACATAACGAATATACTGCTCGTCACCGGCCTTTACAATAATTACTCTTGCCTTTGGCGCATAATGCTTGTATTTCATTCCCGGACTTGCCGCCTTTTGCCCTTCCTTAAGCTTTTCGGTAACAGCAGGGTCAAGCTCTATTTTTCCGATAACGCTCTCTATCTCGTCAACGGTTACTCCGCCAGGCCTTAAAAGTCTTGGCGGATCGCTGACAAGCGACAGTACCGTTGATTCAAGCCCTACCTCACAGCTTCCGCCGTCTAAGATAGCGTCAACCCTGCCGTTCATATCGTCAACAACGTGCTTAAGCATAGTCGGGCTCGGACTGCCGGATAAATTCGCCGAGGGCGCAGCAATAAGCGTGCCGCTGAGGAGAATGAGCGTTTCGGCAAGCGGATGTGACGGATAACGCACGGCAACCGTGTCGAGTCCTGCACTGACCTCATCGGGAACTGCGTCCGATTTTGGCAGGACCATTGTAAGCGGTCCAGGCCAAAAAGCCTTGGCAAGCTCTAACGCTTTTTCCGGAATTTCACTTACAACCCTCTTCAAATCCTGAATTGCACCGATATGAACAATCAGCGGATTATCCATTGGTCTGCCCTTCGCTTTGAATATGTTGGCAACTGCCTGCTTGTTGAATGCGTCTGCGCCCAAGCCATATACCGTTTCTGTCGGCATTACAACCAATCCGCCGCTTTTAATTATTCTTGCCGCATCTGCAACATTTTCCTGAGATAATAGTTTTGTTTCCATATTATTACTTTCTTTCGGATTGATAAAATCTATTTAATCAAAAATTATTAAACTATATATTAAGTTATTCTTAACTTTCTTCGTTAAGCTGCTGCGCTCTTGCGGCGGCAATTAACGGGTCAATTACATCATCAAGGTTTCCGTTTAAAATATCGTCTATTTTATAAAGCGTAAGACCTATCCTGTGGTCGGTAACTCTACCCTGCGGATAGTTATAGGTTCTTATTCTCTCGCTTCTGTCGCCTGTACCAACCTGATTTTTTCTTTCCTGAGCCACCTCATCGTGCTGCTGCTGTTGTTTTGCCTGCAAAAGTCTGGATTTAAGCACCTTCATAGCCTTATCCTTATTCTTGTACTGGCTTCTCTCGTCCTGACATTCAACAACAACGCCTGTCGGCAGATGAGTAATTCTGATTGCAGACTCGGTCTTGTTTATGTGCTGACCGCCCGCACCGCTGCTGCGGAATGTGTCAATCTGCAAATCCGCCGGATTTATCTCTACCTCAACATCCTCAGCCTCAGGTAAAACGGCAACAGTAACCGTAGATGTGTGGATTCTGCCCTGCGACTCCGTTTCCGGCACACGCTGAACACGGTGAACGCCGCTTTCAAACTTGAGCCGTGAAAATGCACCTGAGCCATTTATCATAAAGCTTATTTCCTTGTAGCCGCCAAGCTCGGTTTCATTGGCGTTTAAAAGCTCTGTCTTGAAGCCCCTTTTCTCGGCATACATAGTGTACATTCTGTAAAGCACACCGCAAAACAGCGCCGCCTCCTCGCCGCCTGCACCTCCTCTTATCTCAACAATTACGTTGCGTTCATCGTTTGGGTCCTTAGGCAGCATCAACACCTTAAGCTCCTCCGAAAGCTCCGCCTTTTCGTTTCGTGCTTCGTCAAGCTCCATTGCAGCTATCTCCTTAAGTTCAGGCTCTATTCCGGATTCATTTAAAATTGCAAGAGCCTCCTCCTCTTTTTGGAGGGCTGTCTTGTACTCTCCGTATTTTAGTGCAACAGGCTCAATCTCCTTTAGCTCACGCATAACCTTGCCGTACTCATCGGGATTAGCGGCAACTGACGGGTCATAGAGCCTTATGTTAAGCTCGTTATATCTTTTTTCAAATATGTCAAGCCGATTAAACAAAATTATTCCACCTTTGACGTATTTTCGTTATCTTCGTTTCTGATTATTTTTTTCACGTTTTTTTCTGCCTTAGCTCGGGGAATCATAATTTTATGACCGCATTTTTGACATTCAAGCCGAAAATCCATTCCCACACGCAAAACATTGAACATATTGCACGAGCATGGGTGCGGCTTTTTCATTTGCAGCACATCGCCAACCCTTATATCCACTGCTTTCCCTCCTGTTGCAGAATTTTCCTATAAAGTTAATTATATCATTTTCTTTTAATTATTACAACTTTTCGGAAAATTAATTGAAATAATTGATCTGCGTTGTAAATAGATGTGACCCAATTTGGTAAAAAAATAAACTAACGATATGGTATAGTGTTTTTGCTTGCCTTTGGAGTGGAGCGTAGCGTAACGGAAAAGGCAAGCAAAAACACAGCGGTTC
>NZ_WNJZ01000019.1 GCF_024433635.1 Ruminococcus sp. zg-924
TTACAATAGACTTGAACAATCTTATTGTATATCGATTGGTGATTTTTTTGTATAACTTTTTATGCACACCCGCATAGCGGGTGGTTGTTTGTTCAACGCACGGCGTTGAACTGGGTAAACCCATTAACACAGGGGTCAACACACAGGTTGACCCCTACGGCATTTTATCATAAATTCAGCAAAACAAAGCCATTAAAGATTCATCATTCAATAGAGATAATGAAATAGTACACAGGCTGGCCGCCGTTTACAAGCGTTACGTCAACGCCGCTGAATTTATTCTGCACCATATCAAAGCACCTTTCAGCCTGCTCTTGCGTTATGTCTGCGCCGTAAATCAGCGTAATAAAGCTTGTGTCCTTGTCAGCCATATTCTTTATCAAGCGGTAAGCCGCCTTAACGGGGTCCTCCCTGTCGGTAATGCAAAGCTTGCCGTTGTCAAGCGAGATAATCTCGCCCTCCTTAATTTTTGTGCTGCCAAACTCGCTGTTTCGTGCCGCAAATGTAACCTGACCTGTTGAAACACTTGAAGCGGCGTCAAGCATAAGCTGACGGTTGCTGTCTGTGTTCAATTCGGGGTCGTATGAGAGCATTGCGGAAATTCCCTGCGGAATTGTCCTTGTCGGCAACACTATAATCTTTCTGTCGGAAACAAGCGGTACAACCTGCTGTGCCGCCATAATAATATTCTTGTTGTTAGGCAGAACAAAAATCGTCTTTGCACCGGTAGCCATTACAGCCTCGTAAATCTGGTCGGTGCTTGGATTCATAGACTGACCCCCGCTTACAACCTGGGCACAGCCAAGGTCACGGAAAAGCTCTGCAATGCCGTCGCCTGCGGCAACTGCAACAAAGCCGACCTCTTCTTCAGGCTCGGCAGGAGCCAACGGAGCGTTTTGTGACACAGCACTTTTCTCAGCCGCCCTTACGTTCTTGTTCTGCTCCTTCATATTCTCAACCTTAACGGTTAAAAGTGAACCAAAGTCAAGTCCTGCCTGCAAAGCATTGCCGGGCTGTTCAGTGTGAACGTGAACCTTGATAATCTCCTCGTCGTCAACCACAACAACGCAATCGCCTATTGTTTCAAGATAGGCACGAAGCTCAAACGGCTCCTTTTTACACTTTTGACAACGGCCAACAATAAACTCTGTGCAGTAGGTGAAGTTGATTTCAGCGTCAAACTGAGCCGCCGCCTTCTTAAAGAAAATGTCGTCTTTAATATTCTCTGCAAGCGTCAAATCGTTTTCAACCGGAATAATAGTGCCGTCACGCAAAACAGAGAGGATACCCTCCATAATCATACACAAGCCCATTCCGCCTGCGTCTACAACGCCTGCCTTTTTCAAAACGGGCAAAAGCTCAGGGGTTCTGCCCAGCGACTTTATAGCGCCGTCATACATAACCTGCCAAGCGTCAAGCACAGTACATTCAGTGTTGCTGTCAACATAAGCCTTGCCTGCTTCAAAGGCTTCTCTTGCTACCGTAAGAATTGTTCCCTCTGTTGGTGTGGTAACTGCGCTGTAAGCGGCTTCAACCCCGTTGCCAAATGCGCTTACAACCTCCTTTGCGCCTGCTGTTTCAGCGTAATCAGGCAAACCCTTTGAAAAGCCCCTGAACAAAAGCGAGGTAATAACGCCGGAATTTCCTCTTGCACCTCTCAGCATTGCCGAGGCTGTCTTTTTAGCAACAGCCGAAACGCTGTCGCAATCAAGCTTTTCAAGCTCCGCCACAGCGGCGTTGATTGTCATAGACATATTAGTTCCTGTGTCGCCGTCCGGCACAGGGAATATATTGAGGTCGTCAACCCTTGCTTTATTTGATGTGATATTGTTTGCGCCGGAGATAACGGCGTTTTTCAAGATTGTACCGTTCATAGAAATCGTCCTTTCCGGTAAGCGTGATTATGCCCTGCCAAAATGTCGGTGCGTCGGGCAATTTTTAATCTGCGCTTACTCCTGCGGTTAATTTACGTCATATATAATTATTATAGCACAATCACCAAGTATATTTCAACCGTAACTTGCCCAAAGGGGAAATTTCATATTGCAAAGCAAATATTCCACCTGCGGTAAGGCAGATTTTGCTTTGATGCAAGCAAAATTTCACTGCAAGGTCATTTATTTGACAATAAAGCTTCGGAAAACGGTGCAGGCTCATCTTAGCTCTATACGCTCAACTGCGGTTGTTTTCTTTGTTTTTTCGTCAACGGTGAATATAACACAGTCAAGCTTGCTTTCACCATCTGCCCAATCAAACCGCTGGGGCAGCTTATCCTTAAGCTTTGCTATAATAATTTCCGGCTTTACGCCGAGAACAGAATTGTACGTGCCTGTCATTCCCACGTCGGTAATATAGCCTGTGCCACTCGGTAGAATCTGCTCGTCTGCTGTTTGAACGTGTGTGTGTGTACCAAAAATACAGCTCACCCTGCCGTCAAGATAATAGCCCATTGCCTTCTTTTCACCTGTGGCTTCGGCGTGAAAATCTACAACTATAATGTCAGCATACTCCTGCTGAGCCTTTTTAATCAAACGGTCAGCCGTTTTAAAAGGACACTCAAGCGGCTCCATATATGACACGCCCATAATATTTATAACTGCCACCCTTGTTCTGCCCAAATCTATAACAGTCATTCCTCTGCCCGGAGTGGTGGAATCAGGAAAATTTGCCGGACGGATAATGAACTCATTTTCATCGTAATAATCATACATTTCCTTGCGGCGAAAAGCGTGATTACCTGTTGTGATAACGTCAACGCCGCTTGTGAAGATGTGCTCGGCTCCTGACGGAGTTATGCCGTTTCCGTTTGCGCTGTTTTCGCCGTTTGCAATTACAACGTCAATTCCCTTAACTCGCTTAAGACCCGGCAGCTTTTCACGCAGAAAATCGCAGCCGTTCAGCCCTACAATGTCGCCGATAGCAAGTATATTCATATAGTCATCTCCTAAAACACATAAGGGGTTTCCCGAAAGAAACCCCTGTGTATTATAGTCTGTTAAATTTTAAAGATTATAATTAGTCCTTAATCTTTTTGCGAGCGATTACAACTACGCCTGCAGCTGCAAGGAGGATGAACATAAGCATTGCAACGCTTGTGCTGTCGCCTGTTGCAACCTTACCTGTTGAACTGCTGCCATTGTTGCTGCCGTTGTTGCCGCCGTTGTTGCCTGTTGTCGGCTTGTCAGTCGGCTTGTCTGTTGCCTTGTCTGTGCCGGATTCAGACTCAGTTTCTGTCTCAGACTCTGACTCAGTTTCTGTCTCAGACTCTGACTCAGTTTCTGTCTCAGTCTCAGTCTCTGTTTCTGTCTCAGTCTCAGTTTCTGTCTCAGTCTCAGTTTCTGTCTCAGTCTCAGTTTCTGTCTCAGTTTCTGTCTCAGTTTCTGTTTCTGTCTCAGTCTCTGTTTCTGTCTCTGTCTCTGTCTCAGTCTCTGTTTCTGTTTCTGTTTCTGTCTCTGTTTCTGTTTCTGTCTCTGTTTCTGTCTCTGTTTCTGTCTCTGTCTCAGTCTCGATTGTTGCCTCTACGTCTGCGCCCCACTCGCCTGTTACTTCATCATACCAGATTGTAACTGTTGAGTTGTCTTCCTCAACATAAACAACAGGGTTGTTGCCCATGCCGTCCGGAACCCACTTAGCGCCGTCTACTGTAATCTTGTATTCATAGCCGTTGATTGCTTCTGCTGCAACGCCTGTGTATACCTTCTCATAACGAGCTGTTTCCTCGTTGTATGTCATGATGTTGTTGTCATCTGTTGCATTCCAGCTTGAACCGCAAAGGTCCTCATTACCTGCAACTCTGTAAATGTGGTTTGTAATTTCAAATGCTGAGTTACTCTCCCACTTAACTTCGCCTGTTGCAGCGTTGAATGTTACCTTAACGTCATCCTGTGCGCTGATTGCACCGCTTACGTTGCCGTCTGCCGGATATGAAACACCATCTGACCAGTCAGGAAGTGTAGCTGATGTTACCTTGAACTCAAATGAGAACGGAGCAGTCTCAGATGCGCCTTCGCCAACCTGTGAGAATGTAATCTCATAAAGACCTGTCTCAGGGTTGAGTGTCATCTTGTTAACCTCTGCGCCCGGTACCCAATGCTCGCCGTTGCAAAGCTCCTGAACACCTGCAACATACCAGTCTGTGTCAACCGGAGTTGTCTCAGTCTCAGTCTCAGTCTCAGTCTCTGTCTCTGTTTCAGTTTCTGTTTCTGTCTCAGTTTCTGTTTCTGTCTCAGTCTCTGTTTCTGTTTCTGTCTCAGGGTCTGTCTCAGGGTCTGTTACGATTGTGCCGCCGTTAACCTTAACGTCAGCAGTCAAAACTGTTGTAGCTCTGAGGTCTCCCTCGTTAGCGTCATAGATTTCCATAATCTCTGAAACAATTGTAGCGTCGCCATCTGCAACAGCATCAAAAGTTAACTTTATAAGAACCTTTGCCTCAGAGAAATCATTGAATTCCTGAACGTTCATGTTGCTTGCCCAAAGCTCGTTAGGTGTATTTGGTGTGAAGTTGATAAGTGTGCTGCCTACTGTGAGGTTCGGCATAAGAGCTGACATCTTAGCGTTGAGAGTTTCTTCTGTCGGCTTAAGAAGCGGGCCGTAGTTTACACTGAACTGTACGCCTTCGTTAAGGGTTGGCTGCTGCATATAGAGTGTTAACTCAACCGTGTCGCCGGTTTTAACTGCAACTGTTTCAGTTGCGGTTGGGTTAGTTACGTCTGCTGCAGAAACGCCCATGCAACACATTGATACAACAAGCATCAATGACAGCACAATAGCAATGACTTTGCTGTGTTTCTTGAACATTGTTAAAAATCCTCCTCGTGATTTAAAAAAATTATACTTCTATCAAAGTTTGTCTGTGTGGTTGACCGATAAACTTTGACTTTGTAGCAAAATTATACATCATCGTAACTTTTTTTTCAATAGAATATTGAATAATCGTAAAAGTTTGTTACTTATATATATACTGAATATACGCAAATTAGCGTTTATGCACATAACTTTCGTTACATTGCTGTAATCTTTTTACCTGTTTTTGTCAATTAAATGTTACATTTTTGTCATCAATGTTCTTTTTTCTGCGCTTGACAAAAATAAACACAATAACACCCGCCGCAACAGCCAAAACCGCTGCGCAAACTATAACCCAAACAAACGGAAATTCACCGCCCGACTGTTCATATTGCGTGGAAGCAGCCTGCTCAATTTCATCAAGGCTTTTCGGCTTTACAACCTCGCTGTCCGGCTGACTTCCCTTTTTTATAGAAACCTTGGTTTTGTAGTCGGTCACTTCTTCAACGTCCATATTGTAAAGCTCTCTGACGGAAAAGGTTACGTTGGTTGCGTCTTTGGCACTGTCAAGAACTTTGAATTCGGCTGAAATAACCGTGCCGCCGTTTGAAAAGTCAAAGCCGTTTGCCGCATCAATTGCATTTAATCTGATTTCCCCCTGAATTTTTGGGTTCATCACAGCGTTTTTGAATACCGGCAGACTTATTTTGTCGCTGTTCAAACTGAGATCTTCGGGATTATAGTAGATTGAAATATCAATTCCGGAAAGCTTTTCCTTAACGTCGCTGATATCCAGCGTATAGGTGAACACATCGCCCACAGAAAGCTCAACGTCATTTACGGTACATTTCTTTCCCTCGGCGGCACTTGCCGACTGACAAAGCGACAAGGCGCACATCAAAGTGGCACAGCTTAGCATAACAGAAAGAAATGATTTTGAAACAGACTTAATTTTCAACGTAAACTCCTCCGAAAGAACAGAATATATAATATCATTTTTAGATTATATATCAAAAAGAATTAAAATTCAATTAAGAGTTTGTTAATTTTGTCGAGATTCATCATTTCAATCAAACCGCTCCGTCTGAAAGCGGCACTCACCTTTCTTTAATCGCCCCATACAGCTGTACCGTGCAATCCCTTATATTCTCTTTTATGCCGCTTGTAGCCTCAAGCTTATTGTCATTAGTATAGAGTATAACCTCAACATCACTGTTGCCGCTTAGATACTTTGAGATAACCTCTCTGCCGCCGACATAAAACGCTGTTGACAGTGCGTCGGCAACAGCGCCGTCCTCGCAGATAACAGTAACCGACTTAAACTCGCTTTCGGCAGGTCTGCCTGTTTTGGGGTCGATAATATGGTGGTACCTTTTGCCGTTTTCCTCAAAATATCTCTCGTAGCCTCCTGATGTCACAACGGCACACTCCCCTATGCTGATTTTGCACAGAGCATCTCCGCCGTCAGGGTTTTTGAGCGCAACAGTCCACCTTGAGCCGTCCGGCTTTAGTCCCACAGTCTGCACATTTCCGCCAATTGACAGCAAAGCCGACTGCACAGAACTTTTCTTAAGCAAATCTCTGCACATTTTTCCTGCATAGCCCTTGCCGATACCGCCAAGGTCAAGCTCTACCCCCTTTGGCGCTGTAAGTGAACAGCCGTCAATGCTCACGCTTGCAAAGCCGACCTTTTCAAGCGCACCGTTTATCTCGCTGTCAGCAGGCACTCTAAAGCTGTCGCCCGTAAAGCCCCACAGACGCAAAACAGGATAAATTGTAGGGTCAAAACAGCCTTGGGTGTCGCTGTAAACCGTCTGTGCTGTTTTAAGCACATTTGCAGTATCCTCGCTGACCGTTACGGTATTGCCGTTTGATGCGTTTATTTTTGAAATATCGCTTTGCTCCCTTGTTACAGACAAAATCGACTCCAGCCGGTTAAGCTCAGAGCTTACAAGGGCAGTTTCGTCCCCGCCGTAAAATGTGAGATCAACCACAGTGTTCATAGCGTAAAGCTGAGCCTTTACCTCGCCGCCGTTACAGCCTGTTAGAATTAAAATAAAGAATATTAACAAAAGCATAAAGCTTGCTTTAGCTTTCGTTGATTTCAGCTTATGCAATAAGCGTCCGGTTGGTGTTGCTTTTGATTTGATTTTGTATTTCATAAAAGCTCCTGCAAAATGATATTTTAAAAAAAGCAGAGCGCCTGCCCTGCCTGCGGAATCTGTTGACAAAATTACGGACATAATATATAATCCCCAATCCTTTGGGAGTGCCAACCGATTAAACTACCCTGTAATCAACAATATTATACAGGGTTTTGTGTTGTCGGTCAAGAAAGCCGTGCGCCTGACTGCGTTATTTGCTCAATTGCCGCTTGGGGTGCACAAAACCGTTCAAACACGAAAAAATGTTGCAAAATTGTCGGATATGGTTTAAACTACTTTATAAACCATAACAAAGGACTTGATATTATGAAAACCTGCGACTACTGCGCAAAACAGATAGACTACCACCACCAATACTGCTGTGACGAATGTGAAAAGGAAGCTCAGCTTTACTACACAAGGCAAAAGCGTTCTGAGCGTCCTGTTTCTATTGTTAATGTTATAGCGTTCTTCGGCGCAATTATCGGCGGCTTTTGCGCCGCAATATTTGACCCTCAAAAGGGTACGGCATTTTGCGCTGTTATGCTGACACTGCTCGGAATAACATATCTTATTTTCCCGTATGCGCCCGACGGTATTGTTAAAAAGCACAAGATACTCAAATCAATAAAGCTTATCCGCAGTATTGCTATTGGATTTTTAGCAATGGCGGCGGTTTTGTTTGTGCTGGCAATTTTTGTTTTCTGATTTTCAGATAAATTCTGTCTGTCCTGAATAATTCTCCTCCCTGCGGCGATAATAAGGTTAAATTCAAAATTTTGGGAGGAAGTTTTATGCTCGATAAGCTTTGCCTTATTCTGCTGATTATCGGCGGACTCAACTGGGGCGCAATCGGAATTTTCCAATTTGACCTTGTTGCGTGGATATGCGGCGGTCAAAGCGGAATAATAAGCCGAATTATTTACACAGCCGTTGCATTGGCGGCAATATGGTGTATATCTTTGCTGTTCCGTGACACAGAAGCGGCAGACAGCGGCGTAACCCACAGCAGAGTGCAGTAACAAAAAAGGGTGCGGTTCAGTGTGAGCCGCACTCTTTTTGCATATATTTATAAAAACATACCAATCAAAGCATCTTTACAAGGCGGTTGTTAACTGCCTCAAGAAAATCCTGTGTATTGAGCTTTTTCTTGTTTTCAAGGGTTGAAAGCAGGTAAAGGTCGCCTGTCATATCGCCCTCTTCAATTGTCTTAATTGTAGCCTTCTCAAGCTTATCGGCAAAGTCGCAAAGCTGTGGCGTATTGTCAAGCTCGCCTCTCTTGCGCAGTGCGCCTGTCCAAGCAAACAAAGTTGCAACGCTGTTTGTTGAGGTTTCCTCGCCCTTTAAGTGCTTGTAATAGTGCCTTTGCACTGTGCCGTGAGCCGCCTCGTACTCGTAAACGCCGTCAGGTGAAACAAGCACGCTTGTCATCATTGCAAGGCTTCCGAAAGCTGTTGCAACCATATCCGACATAACGTCGCCGTCATAGTTTTTGCAAGCCCAAATGTAACCGCCCTGTGAACGAACAACTCTTGCTACTGCGTCGTCAATGAGTGTATAGAAATACTCAATGCCTGCGTCTTCAAACTTCTCTTTGTACTCGCTTTCAAAAATCTCATTGAATATATCCTTAAAGCGGTGGTCATATTTCTTGCTGATTGTGTCCTTTGTGGCAAACCACACAGTCTGCTTTGTGTCAAGAGCATAGTTAAAGCAAGAGCGAGCAAAGCTGGCAATTGAACGGTCGATATTGTGCAGACCCTGAATAATTCCGTCTGTTTCAAAATCGTGTATGAGTGTTCTCTCCTGCGTTCCGTCCGGCTTTGTAACGCAAAGCTCAGCCTTACAGCCGCCCTTAACCACCATCTCTGTGTTCTTGTAAACATCGCCGTATGCGTGACGTGCAATGCAGATAGGCTTTGTCCATGTCGGAATAAACGGAGTGATGCCCTTAACAAGAATAGGGGTTCTGAAAACAGTACCGTCAAGAATAGCACGAATTGTGCCGTTTGGCGACTTCCACATCTCCTTAAGGTTGTACTCTGTCATTCTGTCGGCATTTGGTGTAATAGTGGCGCACTTAACGGCAACGCCGTATTTTTTTGTTGCCTCGGCACTGTCAAAGGTAACTTGGTCGTTTGTTTCGTTTCTGTGTTCAAGTCCAAGGTCATAATACTCGGTCTTGAGGTCAACATAAGGACAGATTAAAATGTCCTTTATCATCTTCCAGATGATTCTTGTCATCTCATCTCCGTCCATCTCAACGAGGGGAGTTTTCATTTGAATTTTATCTGCCATGGTAATCACTCCTTACGAATTTGCCTTTGTGTAGTTCAGCAAGCCGCCCTCAAGGATAATCTCCTTTGTTCTGTCGGTAAGCTCACATTTGGCAACAATCTGCTTGCCTGTTGTTTTGTTTGTAATAACAATGTCCTTGCCCGCCTTGACAGCCTCTTTAACGTCAGGCATTGAAAGAACGTCGCCCTGTGAAACAGCGTCGTAGTCGGCTTCGTTTTCAAAGGTGAGCGGAAGAATACCGGCGTTGATAAGGTTTGAACGGTGGATTCTTGCAAAGCTCTTAACAAGAACAGCCTTAACGCCAAGGTAAAGCGGAGCCAAAGCCGCATGCTCTCTTGACGAGCCTTGACCGTAGTTAGAGCCGCCCACAATAATGCTCTTTCCAAGCTCCTTAGCTCTTGCGGGGAAGTCCTTGTCGCAAACTGTAAAGCAGTGGTTTGAAATAGCGGGAATATTTGAACGCAACGGCAGAATCTTTGCGCCTGCCGGCATAATGTGGTCTGTTGTAATGTTGTCGCCAACCTTAAGCGCACAAGCCGCCTCAATGCTGTCTGCAAGCGGCTGAGTTGTCGGGAACGGCTTTATGTTTGGCCCTCTTAATACCTCAACGCTGTCCATCTCCTCAACAGGGGCAGGTGCGGCAACCATATTGTCATTAATCAGGAACTGCTCAGGCATTATTATTTCAACCTGCTCACCAAGAGTTGTCGGGTCGCAGAAAACGCCTGCCAAAGCCGACGCCGCCGCAGTTTCGGGAGATACAAGGTAAATCTGACCGTCTGCTGTGCCGGAGCGGCCCTCAAAGTTTCTGTTAAAGGTACGCAGTGAAATGCCCTTTGAATTAGGCGACTGACCCATACCAATGCACGGACCGCAGGCACATTCAAGGATTCTTGCGCCTGCTGCAATCAAGTCGCCCAAAGCGCCGTTGAGCGCAAGCATATTGTAAACCTGCTTTGAACCCGGAGCTATTGCAAGGCTTACGTTCTCGGCAATGGTTTTGCCCTTTAAGATAGACGCTACAATCATTAAATCTCTGTATGATGAGTTTGTGCAGGAACCAATGCAAATCTGGTCAACGGTCTTACCTGCAAGCTCGGAAATGCTCTTAATATTGTCCGGACTGTGCGGACAAGCCGCCATAGGAACAAGAGAAGACAGGTCAATGTCGATAACCTCGTCATATACTGCGTCCTCGTCGCTCTTTTGCTCGCTCCAGTCCTCTTCTCTGCCCTGAGCCTTGAGGAAAGCCTTTGTAATCTCGTCTGACGGGAAGATTGAGGTTGTTGCGCCAAGCTCTGCACCCATATTTGTAATAGTTGCACGCTCAGGAACGCTGAGGGTTTTAACGCCCTCGCCGCCGTACTCAATAATCTTGCCTACGCCGCCCTTAACGGACATAATCTTCAGCACCTCAAGAATAATATCCTTAGCGGATACCCAAGGGCGAAGCTTGCCTGTGAGGTTGATTCTTACCATTTTCGGCATAGAAATATAGTATGCGCCGCCGCCCATAGCAACAGCAACGTCAAGTCCGCCTGCACCCATTGCAAGCATACCAATGCCGCCGCCTGTTGGCGTGTGGCTGTCTGAACCGATAAGGGTTTTGCCCGGCTTGCCAAAACGCTCAAGGTGAACCTGGTGGCAGATGCCGTTTCCCGGGCGAGAAAAATATATGCCGTGCTTTTTTGCAACCGACTGAATAAATCTGTGGTCGTCGGCATTTTCAAAGCCTGTCTGAAGTGTGTTGTGGTCAATGTATGCAACGCTTTTTTCCGTCTTAACTCTCGGAACGCCCATAGCCTCAAATTCAAGATAAGCCATAGTTCCCGTTGCGTCCTGTGTG
The DNA here is from genome assembly GCF_024433635.1 of Ruminococcus sp. zg-924. GTDB lineage: Bacteria > Bacillota > Clostridia > Oscillospirales > Acutalibacteraceae > UBA7067. The sequence goes on from NZ_WNJZ01000019.1 coordinate 11,074, forward strand.
AGTGTCTGGTCAATTTTCAGTCCAACATCTGTGCCAACGGTCATATCGCCGCTTAGCAGATGAGCCTTAATAATTTTTTGTGCCAAAGTCAAGCCCAAAAAAATCTCCTCCTTACAACAGGTCAGACGCCTGTATATTTTGCCTTTATTATAGCCTATCAGCGCATAAAAGTCAACATAATGCAATATCATAATTTAACCTTGTCAAAATACCGTCAATTATCAGGTTTAATATTAGAAATAAGCTGAAATATTGCAGGATTTAAATAAGAATATTGCAATATTTTCTCTGTGCATCACAAAAAAGCCGCCCGACTTTCATCGGACGGTTATGTATTATCTTAAGCTTTGCCGCCTCGCCGTAAGCCGCACGCTCCTCAACCTTGCGCAGCTTTTTGTTACTACTTAAACTCATCAAACGCTTCTATCTGTTCAATGCTGTACGACGGCTTTCTCTGCCCGTATTCCTGCTTTCGTGACGGAGGAACTGCCCCGTTGTCATAATTTCCCCGCATAATTTTGTCAAGGTTGCACTTTTTAACTGCCCAAACAAGACTGCACAGCCATCTGCCGCTTCTGCCAGACAGAAAATCAGATTTCTCTATGCGGTCAAAAAGCTCTTTAAAATTAACTCCTCTGTTATACGCCTTGATTATATTGCTTCTTGCAGCGTCGGTAAGAGTGCTGTTAAGCTGTGGGCTTGTCTGCTCAAAAAGGCGCACAACGTCCTCGACAATTTGGCTGCAAGAGCGATATTGTGTGCTTTCCTCTTCTTTACTTTTCTTTTCTGTACTGTTCTTTACTTTACTTTGCGGATTTATGTCAACATTTTTCGACTTAATGTTATCATTTTTCCTGAAAATGTATACATTATCCGGCAGCTCTGATTTTGACAGCAAAAGATAACGCCCGTCTGCCGCAACCTCTTTGCGGCGTGACGCAGCGTCAAAATATCTGCGCTGAATTCCGTGTGACGTTAAAATTCTTCGGCGCATATACATATCTCTGTCAAAAATGCTTCTCTTAACAGCGGCGGCTACAACAGCAGAAATAAAGCCACGATTTTCGCCAATCTTATGCGAAAACAACAGCTCAATTTCCGGCAACCATTCGCAATAATAGCCCTGCTCGCCGTATATTTTCTGAAAAAGCTTAATGACTACTGCAAAGCCCTTAAGCCCAAACTCTGCCTCAATAAGTGCAAATTTATCGTCCAATGCAACATCAAGGGGAAAATAGTCGATACCGTCCTTCTGAAACCTCGCCATTTATTACCCCCTTTGTTGAACGCTTAATTCAACAAAAATATATATTCCTTAACGAATATTCTTTAATAAAAAAATGCACAGCGGCGACAAACACAGTTTTAATTATTCATCATTCATTTGTGATTACTCCGTAATTGCCATAAACGCCGCCATACCGCCTCTTTTGCCTGCGGTTGCTCTGTGCGACCACAAAAGCTCGCTGTTACAGCGTGTGCATACATCGCTCACCGTTATATTCTCCCTTAGCACTCCTGCCGACACAAGAATCTGTCTGTTTGTTTCAAGCAAGTCAATCATATACTTGCCGTTCTCCTTTGGGAAAATAAAACGGTCACGCTGTAAACCCTCTAAATCCTTGAAGTGCTTACAGCAGTCCTCGTCAACCTCATAACAGCACTTCGATATAGCCGGTCCTATTGCGCATTTTACATTGCACGGCTCACAGCCGTATTTTTCCGCCATAGTCTTTATAACCTCTGCGCCGATTCTTCCAACAGTACCTCTCCAGCCTGCGTGAGCAAGGGCGATTACTTTTTTCTTTGTATCAACAAAGAAAAGCGGCGTACAGTCGGCGTAGTAGGTTACAAGCGTTACGCCACGCTCGTTTGTCACAAGTGCGTCAACGCTGTGCATATCCCTGGGCTTGTAAATGCCAACGCCGCAGTCCTTTTTTGTAACACAGCGCACAAATGTTTTGTGGTCCTGCGCCGAGGCAACAAGGCTTTCATACTCAAAGCCTGCGCTTTTGCAGATTCGGCGGTAGTTTTCCTGCACGTTTTCGTCACAATCTCCTCTGCCAAAGCTTAAATTCATCGACTCAAATTCGCCCTTGCTCACACCGCCAAGCCTTGTTGAAAATGCGTGATTGACAAAGGGTATCTTCTCAAGAGCCTTATATGTGAGGTAAGCCGCACCGTCAGCGGCGTTTAAATTCATAACCGAGCTTTCAAATTTCAAAACTATCACTCCAATTTTATTTTTCGCTTTACATTATAAAATGAAAAATGATATAATACAAGCGGATATTTGTTTAAGGACTGATTATATGTTTAAAAAGCTGTTCGGAAACAGCATTGCGCCCGATTGCTCATACTGCGACAACTGCATTGACGGCGGCAACAGTGTGCTGATTTGCTCTAAAAAAAGGGAAATAGTTGACGGCAAATGCAAAGCTTTCAAGTATAACCCACTGCGCAGGGTGCCAAAGGCTGTGCCTCTTCTGCCTAAATTTGACCCCAAGGATTTTGAGCTTTAATTTAAATCAAGGTACACACTGCGGGCTTTCAGCGTGCTGATTGCCCGTTTTATGGTTTTCGATATGTTCGACTCGCTAACCCCAAAGCACTCGCCAAGCTCTCGCATTGTTTTTCCGTCAAAATAGTAGCCTGCAAGATACCGTTTCTGCTTGTCTGTAAGCTCCTGCTCAAACGCCTTTTTTAAAAAGCTTTTCATAATGCTGATTTTGCTTGAGTTGTCGCCGCCGCTGTTGTACTGACGAATGCTTGCAATGTTCAGCATAAAGTCGTCAAGCGTCAATCTTTTCGGCATAGTCACAACCTCCTCTGCTCTGTAAAAGCTTTGCTGTATGCACACAATCAAGATACATTGAGTACAAAACCGCAATCCTCTGTTTAAGCGCAAGCACACCGTTTGCGTCAACTTTAGAAGCTTTGATAAGCCGCTTTTTCAAGGCGCTTATTTTTTCCTGAAGCTTTGCCGCTTCCTCCCAATATTCATTTGCCCATTCAAAATAATTCATTATCATTCCTCCGATTGCCCTGCGCACGCTTTTTTCCGCAGAGCCGTTTCATATTAAGTACATACGCCGAACATTACGAACATATGTTCTATTTATATTATAGATGTGAATTTCATTCATTTCAATAGGCACAATGAATTTTTTAGGTTAAATTAGCAATATTCTGACTTGGTGTTCTATTTTAGAAACAGCGGCAAAAAAATTAACAATTTATGGTCTTGCATTTTTTCTGCAACGTGGTATTATCTAACTAATCAAAAGCAAAATTTAAATATAAAACCATACGGAGGTAAATATGAAAAAGCTAATTCTTTCACTGCTTATTGCCGCAATGGCAGTAACGGCGCTTACAGCCTGCTCAAGCAGCACACAAAGTGCCGGCGAGGGCAGCGCTGCCGAATCAGGCGGAAACGAAACAGAAGAATACGTTGAACCGCAGTACAACCAAACAGACAGCCAGCCCGACGAGGACACTGCAAACGAAAATGAAAATGAAACCGAGGATATCACCGATGAGGAAACAACCGACAGCGAAACCGAAGCAGAGCCTGCCGAGATAAACGAAGCCTTTGTCGGCTCTTGGTCGCCTTATGCCGCCTATGACGAATCTGGCGAAAAGGTATCGCTCAAGTCGATTTTCGGTGACAGCTTCAGCTTTGGCGGCACAATCACCTTTAACAGTGACGGCAGCTTTGAATCTAACCTGACAAATGAAGAAGGCAAGCAAAGCGGAAGCTTCACAACAGATGACGCCACACTGAGTCTTGTCTACTCAGACGGGCAAGAGGTAACTATGACCTTAACCGGCTACCCAAACAGTCCAACGCTTGAACAGCAGACAGAATCAGACGGAGTAAAGTGTACTGTTTATTACACGACATAATACAGCACAGTGAGCAAAAAGCGAATATTTCACCTGCCTGCGGCAACATCACGTTTCCGCAGGCAAATTTTATTGCTGTGTACTCATTAAACAAAGCAAAAAATCAGAGTATACCGAGTGCAAAAAAGGGGCAGTTTTCACTGCCCCTAACTCATTTTATATTAAGCTTATACTCAAGACCCCTGAACCGAGCTTTCAAATACGAACAAGGCAAGGTTCTTGCGCTGTTGATACCAGTCTGTTACAACTACAATTGACTGTCGGTCGTCTGTCCAGCCATACTCGAACAACTCGTCCTCAGGAACACGGTACTCCGCAAAGTCATACTTTAAATAAGTCATCGAGTTTGCAACCAACGCTGTAATCTCGTCCTTCTTGAGGTTTGTTGTAATCATAGGGCCAATCTTTGACACAATCTGAACAATCTGCCCTAAGTCAGCCTCTCTGAACTCATCAAGAATGGTTTCAAGAAGCTTTCTCTGTCTTGAGGTTCTCTCAAAATCGTTGCCGGGAATTACAACCTCAGGGTGTTCTTCGTCCTCGTAGCCTCTGTCACGTGCATACCACAAAGCCTGTCTGCCGTTTAAGTGGGTCACACCGGCAACCTCCGGAAGCTCGTGTCTTTCCTCTGTCTGTCCGTTCAGGTAGCTCTGCCAGTTAATGTATGCTATCTCCTCCGACGTAAGCTCAATGTCAACTCCGCCGAGAATATCAATAATATCCTTAAACGCATTGAAGTCAACAACAGCGTAGCGGTCTATCTTTATGCCAAAGTTTGTTTCAATGGTCTGAATTGACAGCGATGGTCCGCCAAGAGTATATGCGGCGTTGAGCTTGTCCTGACCGTGACCCGGAATAACAACGTACAAGTCCCTTAAGAATGACGTCATCTTAAGCTTTTTGTGGCGATTGTCAATGCTGAGCATAATCATTGTGTCGCTTCTGCCGTGTTCATCGCCGGAATACGGGTGATCCTCACCAAAAAGCATAATATTAAGAATCTGAGGGTCGTTTAAAAGCTCGTTGCTCGCAAGGTTTGTGTTCATTGACCCCGACGAAGTCACATTGCTTGCGTTATCGGTGCTTGTGTTTTCAACGTACTTGTAGTTTACCGAGGACAAAACATTGTAAAGATAAATAAGACCAACGCCGACCACCGCTGCGGCAAGACAGCCGACAAGTGCGATAATCTTTTTTGCGCCAAACGCTCTTTTAACGCCCTTAACTTTACTGCTTTTCTTCATATTATGCCCACCTTTTATTGAACGGTTTTCGTTAAATTAATATTATATTTGCTGAATATTCTATATGCGCTGCAGCCCGTATTCGCCAAAATTTATAAAATGCTTTGCGCTTACAATGAAATAATTTATTCTTCATTCTTCATTGCCGCACATCGGCGTATAGCCGCCACTTATTATACAACTACTATCATATTTTGTCAAAGAATTTATATTATTACAATCTCCACTCGAACACCGTCTTAAACGGGGTGTTCAGGTCGGTTGCAAACACCCTGTGTATGTCCTCAATTGACTTTACTGGCTCATCCTCGTGAATAATTGTGCCAAGTCTGCGGCGGATTCTCTGCGTTTTCATAAGCTGAGCCGCCTCTAAAAACTCCGCTCTGCCGCTGCGGCTGCTGCCGACAAGCGTAAGACCCTTTTCCAAAATATTCCTTGTGTCTATTGAAACATAGTTTTCGCTCACACCCAAAAGCCCTATCGTTCCCTGAGGTTTAATATGAGCAATAATGTCCCTTATTGCGTCATAACAGCCCTCGCCGCCAGCACACTCAAATGCGTGGTCAATGCAAAGTCCGGCAGGAACGGTATATGTAAGGTATGTTTCGGAAACAAACGAAAAGCGTGAAAGCTTTCTGGCATTTCTGCCGACAACAACAATTCTGCTTTTCGGCATTTTCGCCTTAACGGCGCAGGCTATCATAAAAGCCATACTTCCGTCGCCCCATATGCCTATTGTGTCACGGTGCTTATGAGCCGCCAAATCAAGCCGCTTTACAGCGTGAAGCGCAACGCTGAACAGCTCGCACATTGTGGCTGTCTGGTACGGAATGTCGGGTACAGCAACAAGCTGACGAGGGTGCATTGCAACAAACTCGCACATAAAGCCGTCATATCCGCTTGACAAAAACTTAGAACCATTACGGTAGTTTTCGTAAATGCCCTCGCACTCAGGTCCGGGAACATTCGGAATAAGCACAACACGGTCGCCTTGCTTAAATGTGCCGCTTTTGTCCTGCAAAACCTCGCCGCAGCACTCGTGAATAAGCGCCATAGGCAGCTTTTTTGACAGGGTTTTCAGGTCACGGTTGCCAAGGTAATACCGCTGATCTGCCTGACAAATAGACATATATTTGGGTCTGACAAGCACCTTGCCGTCAATATTAGTATCCTCATATTTAACCGATATGAACTGAGGGTTCACAAGCTGATATATATAGTTAATCACTTTCTTTTTCTCCTCCCACAAGCACCTGAGCAATCTTGTAGTCAGTAACCGTGGTGATTTTCATATTGGAAATTTCGCCGTCAACAAGCTTTACGGGGGTACCCCTCATAACGCAAATTTTGCAGGCGTCTGTTAAAATAGCCTTTTCGCTCGGCTTTAGCTTTGCATAATGCTCTTTTAAAAGCTTAATGTTAAAGCTCTGCGGGGTCTGCCCCTGATACATAATTTTTCTGTCGGGTATTTCAGAAACATCAACACCGTCGTGAGATTTTACAATGGTGTCCGTCGCAGGAACAACAGTGTCGCAGGCGCCAAAGTTGATGGCGGCGTTTATGTTGTCCTCAAGAACTCTGAGAGTAACAAAGGGTCTTACAGCGTCGTGAGTAACAATAATATCGTCGTCCTCAATTTTGCCAAAGTCCTTTTCAATCTCGTCAATAATGTTGAAGATAGTGTCGTTTCTGTTCTCGCCGCCGGGAGCAAGCCTTACACGCTCATCTTCAAGCTCATATTTTTCAAGCAAGTCTGCCATATGCGCCATCCAGCTTGGATGAATACCAAGGTAAACTGCGTCAAAGCGACTGCACGTCAGCATTTTTTCGAGGGTGTGGATTATGATTGGCTTTTTGTCAAGCGGCAAAAACTGCTTTGGCATAGAAGTAATGTGCATTCTTGTGCCGCTTCCGCCTGCTAATATTGCACCGTAAATCATATTTATTATACCTCCGTTTTTTTAATTTAGTTTTATTATTATATGAACCTATTATTAAAAACAAATAGTGTAAATTGATTAAATACAAACACAACAAGGTTTAAACCTGTCTTATGCTCAGCAACACGGCGTATCCAAATCCAGCATATATAAATCGTGGTGCGGAACTTGCTCGCTTTCGGGCGGCAATTTCATATAATCGCCAAACGCCATTTTCAGGTATGTATCGTACCCTACGGGTATCGGCATCATTTCACCCTCAAACTCCTTAAGCACTGCGCTTTCAAAAATCTGCTTGGGGTATTCAAGCGACATATACTTCGGGCCTGCACAAAGCTCTGTAATACTTTCGCAGTCCTTTATTTTATATTTCGACATTTTTCTCTCGGCAAGCCGCCAAATTTTTCTTCTCAGCTTGTCCCCTCGGAATATTCCCAGCAGCACCCTGCTTCCAAACGCTATTATACCGCCGTGCTTTTCGGGAACAACCTGTGCCAAAAACAGCGCATAAATCATAGCCCAAAGCTTCTGTGCTTTTCTTTTAAAGCCTTTTGGACAGCCGTCAAGCGGAAAAACGTCCATTACAAGCCCGTGCGGAACGTCAATATCAACCTGATTCAGCTTAACGCAGGTGGAATTTGTGTCTACTATTGTTGTAAAAATATTTCCTGTGAAAACCTCGTCATCTGTTTTAAGGCAGAGAAAGCGTGGGTTTTTCGAGTATTTTTTCCACAGCTTTGGCAGTCGCTCATAGTCGCTCCTCGGCATAAAAACGTCAATATCATCGTCCCAAGGAATAAAGCCGCCGTTTCTGAGTGCGCCTATACAGCACCCGCCGCAAAAGTAAAACATAAGCTTATGCTCGTCGCAGAACTCCTTAAAATATTTGAGCGTGTCAAGCTCCTTAAGCTGTAATCTCCTGATTGTTGCGCTGTCAAGCTTAACGGGCTGAACGCTTTTGTCAGTATTTTCCATAATGTACACCCTCTAAAAACCAAATTACTCAACACTCAATCCGGTTTCCTGCTTTCCAATTTCTTTTTAACTCTCTCAATTCCACGCTTGGACTTTCTCTTTGCGTCATATCGCCAAAACGGCATTTTCAAAAGTCCCAAAACACTTCCGACCCCGTAGGACAGATGAAGAATCGGAAAAATCAGCGGCAAAAGCAGAAAGTGCGGATATTTTGTTTCAGAGAAAAATGCGCCGACCGTTATCAGCAAATCGAACAGAGCATATACGCACAAAAGCGCAATTAACGGCATAGAAAAGCCGAGCAAAGCTATTATGCCCAACACTAAAATTGCAAGCAAAAGGCAAAGCGGCGCAAAATGAAAGATTGAAATGCACTTTGGGCAAACACCAAGAGTAAGCGCCACCCAAAAGCCGTTGCCAAACTTCTGCTTTATCATTTTGCTAAGACTGCTGCGTATATATTGGTAGGATTTTATCCTTGGGTCACAGCAAATTTTATACCCCGCCTGCCTTATGCGGTAGTGCATTTCATTGTCCTCTGTTCTGCCAAGCTGTTCGTTAAAGCCGCCGACATTGGCAAAAACCTCTGTGCGGTACGCCGCATGAAAAAGCGTGTCAACATATCTGCGTTCATCGCTTTCACGGCGGTAGCTTGCAAATGAGCTGCCAAACATTGAATCCTCCGCCGCAAGCAAAGTCATCTGCCAAGGCGTTTCACTTTCCGCCTTAGTCGGTCTTGCACCGCCGCACACATACTCGCCGCCCTCTATTACAGAGGCGTTCTGAGCCAGAAAGTCGGACGGAATAGTGCTGTGAGCGTCAAGGCGGATTATTACATCACCCGTTGTGTGGGTTATTGCCGTGTTCCAAGCAGCCGCCTGAAGCCTTTTGCGGCAGTTGACCACAACAACGCTGTGATACTGAGTGTTTTGCTCGGCAAAGCTCTCCATCAGCCTTCGTGTGCTGTCGGTAGAACGGCTGTTCACAAGCACAACCTGAGTTTGCGATTTAGGAAAGGTCTGCGCCTTTATATCTTCAAAAAGTCGGGCAAGTGCGCCCTCCTCGTTGTATGCAATTATACAAAGTGAAATTATCATAACAATTTCTCCGAGATATGTCTGTGGTGAAGTGCAGGTTTTTTAAAGCAAAATGACCGCCGCAATTACCGCCACAATTATTTATTATTCATTGCCGCACGTCGGCACACAGCCACTTTGCGCTGTCTGCAAACGATACCATCATATACGGCACTGTGAAAAGCGCAGGCAGGATAAAGAATGTAAGTACAATCCAAGGCATAAACGATACAAGAAGCGAGAAATACTTTTTCTTATTGCCCTTCATCAGCTTAACCGACAGCGCAACCGCATTTTTAGCCTGTTCTTCACTGCCGTCAGCCGTAACAAACAGATACTGCGCCAAAAAGTATTTTACACTCAGCGCAATAAAAGCAGCAATTCCAAGCGACATAAAAAGCACACCTATAAATGTAAAAGCCCAAGAAAACGAGGAAAACAGCTCAAGCTTCTGCAAGCATGCAACAAGCACACCGGGCAAAAACGCAATAACCAACCATAAAAGCTTGCGCAGAACAAGGCTTAAATTAAACCGCAGTGCGCAGGCATACCTGCCTTTTTCAAAGAAGAAAAACAAATCACGGCAGCTTACCTTCTTGCCGTTTGCGGCATTTGCCGCCATTTTGAAAAAGCCCGACAAAAGCGGCAGTGAAAGGGCGAATATAATAAGTATAGCCAATAATAATGCGCCGTAAACAGCAACGATTATCGGCTCGTTTATGTGATTTGAAATCTCCGCAGGCGACGCACTGTCCAAATCAAAGAAAACCACAACGGTTTCAAGTGCGTTTGCAATAGACAAGGGTATAAGCAAAACGAATAACGCCGCCGCAAAACACGCATAGCCGCCCTGCAAATATCCTCTCGCCTGCTTTTTAATAATAGAATTTGCCGTCATATCATCACCAATTTCAAGTAGGAATATTGTATTAATCAAGATTCAGCATATCATACATTGCCTGCAAGCAAATCTGAGCGTGCAGGAAAAATTTTTCCTCGTTAAGCGACTCGTCACGCTCGTGCATATTGCTGTAATCGTCCGGAAAAACAGGGCCAAACGCAACGCCCTTGCCGCCAAGCTCTCTTGCGTATGTGCCGCCGCCTGTTGAATAAAGCTTCGGCTCCTCTCCCATTACAGCCTTGTACGCACCCTTAAGCAGAGTAATCTGCTGTGACTCGTCGGTCAGGTGAAGCGGCTTGTGGTGACACAAAATTTTCACACTCAAGCCTTCCTTTTCAGCCGCCTTGCGTATTCTGTAAAAAATAGCCGAGCTATCCATTGTAACTGGGTAGCGAATGTCAATAGTCGCATTAGCCGAATTTTCAAGCACCGTAACCGTGCTAAGGCAAAGAGTAAGCGAGCCTGACGCACTGTCACGCATTTTAATGCCCAGCGAGTTTCCGTTTGTTTCGGTACTTACCGAGGAATCGAGAAAGCCAATAAGCTTTCCCAAACCACGATAGCCGAAGTTTGAGGTCAAAAGGTCTATAAGCTGTGCCGCCGCATTAACTCCCTTTTGCGGCTCGCAAGCGTGAGAAGCCTTGCCGGTTGCAATTATCATCATACCGTCAATCGTGTATTTAAACTCAAAGTCAACGTCCGTTTTAGCGTCTGCAAAGCGGTAAAGCTGATGCTCGTCAGACTCGGAGCAGTCAAGCAGAACATAAGCCTTGTCAGGCACAGCGTTTACAGCGTTTCCTGCACGAAACTCATTTAAAAATGTTCCGTCATTGTCGGGCGCAGAAATTTCAATCTGCATTATTCCCTTTTCGCTTGTGCAAATGCCGTAATCACAGTCCGGTGTAAAGCTTATGTCGGGCATAGGCTGAGCGCTAAAATACGCCTTAACGTCCTCCATTCCAACCTCTTCCCTTGTGCCGAAAATTGCCCTTAGGGTATTCTTTCCGACTATGCCCTCGTCCTTAAGCGCCTTTAAGCAGTACAGCGACACAATCGCCGCACCCTTATCGTCTGCAACGCCTCTGCCGTATAACCTGCCGTCACGTCTTGCAAGCTCAAACGCACTGCTGCTCCAGCCTGAGCCAGCCGGAACAACGTCAAGGTGAGTAAGCACACCGCACAGCTTTCCGCCGCTGCCGTACTGCACGTGACCCGCAATGTCATCAACATTTTCGGTTTCAAGCCCCATCTCCTGCGCCCTTTGCAGAACAAAATCAAGCGCACGCTTACATTCATCGGTAGATTGCGACGCCACCGATTCAATCGCCACAAGCTGTTTTAAATCGTTTAATATATCTTCCCTGTATTTGAGTATCTTTTCACCAAATGCCATAATCTTCATCTCCGGTTTAATATATTGAAAATGTTATTTGTTAAATAAAAATCTGTTTTATCCTGCTTAATGTTTGATATACGCTGTAAGTGTCAGATTAATGAATGTACGTTCCTTTTTTTCATTATTCATTTTACAACAAAGCTTCTTCTTGTCGGCTTTTTCTCCCACTTACCTCTGCCGAGCAGCATATACACTGCAAATGCCAAAACCGCCGCACCGCTTATAATCAAGCCAAGCTGCAAACCCGGAGTTTTGTAGGTAAACTCAATCTCGTTTACCTGCCCTGCTTTTACCCTTACAGCCATAAAGCCGACGCTTACCTTCTCAACGTCCACACTTTCGCCGTTTACGGTTGCGCTCCAGCCCTTTTCAAACGGCACAGAGAAGAACATCAGTTTATCGCTCTTTTCAGCCGTCAAATCGGCTGTTGCATTAAAGCCGCTGTTTGTATACTCAAAGCTTGTGCAGGTAAGCGACTGTCTTTCCTTGCAGTCGCCAAAATATTCTGCCCCTGTATAGCGGAAGCTTTCGCCGTCTGTCAAGGCTTTTCCTATAATGTCCGAGTATTTCACAATCTGCTCGTCGCTTAGCACCATTGCCTTTAAAAGCGCCAAATGCCTTTTGCTCTGTGCAATCTTATCAAAGTTCGTTTCGGAAATATATTCATCAAACGTAAATCCCATTGGGATATAATATTTATTCTCATAAACCGAGTATCCGTTCATTCTGCCGTAGTATTCATATCCCGGCATCTTCATTTTGCCGTCGGAATCCTCAAACGAGTTGCTGTCGTCAACATAGTCAAACAGCCAGTGAACCGACAAAAAGCTGCGCAGTCCGTAAACCGTAGTGTCCGGTCGGGAGCCTACGTCCCTTGTAACGCCCACCTTCGGATAAAACTCCATAACAGAGCCCGGCACAATGCTGTGGAATGCCTGAATTGTCGGAATTTGGTAAAACATCGGCACATTGTCCATACACTCATAAAAGTCCGACCTTGCAACGTCTGTGTCGGGCAGGTTTATTTCGTCCTGCTTATTAATTACGTGCGGTATAATATAACTGTGCGTATTATAGCTATGTGCCTTGCCAAGCGTAAGAAGGTACAGCGAGCTTGCAACGCTGACAACACAAACACAGGCGTAGCACACTTTTATAAACTTATTTCTGTCCTTCTTCCATATCTGCAAGATAACAAAGAGTATTGCAATGCAGATAAGTGATATTGCAACATACGCCCAGAACCTGTCAGGATATTCCATAAGTCCGTATTTTGTAACGTCCTGCTTTGTTTCGCTGTCACGCTCGGTATACGGCATAAAGCCGATTCCGACAGCTACTGCAAGCGTTATTACGGTTGACCATATCAGCGACCTCTTCCAGTTTATCTGAGTGCTGTCCAGAGCCTTTACGGTTGCAAGCACCATTATCAGCGTGAGCATATAGAACCAGCGGGCATAGTAAACTGCGTTAAACATTTGAAAAGCGCTGTTTAAAATAGGCACAAATGCAAACACAAGCAAAAGCACAATAAGCTTTTTTATCCAGCTTGTGTACTTCTTCGACTGCAAAAATGCGATAGTACCCGTCATACCAAACAGCGGCAGGTACAGCGAAATACTCGCCCACTTTGAACCCGAACCCGGCGTAAAGTTCGGACGAGCCGGAATATCCGGCAGAAAGAACATACTTGTAAATATATGCATATATCTTTGCACAGGCGAATACAGCAGAGCGTCCCAGCCTGCCGGTGCGTTTGAAACTCTCGGATTCTGCGTAACCGCCAGCACAGTAGGCACAAGCAAAACTGCCGTTGCCGCAAAGCCGATAACAACCTCAACTGCAAGGCGTACAAACACACGCAAATTAACCTTAAAGCCGCCTGTAATAACACGCAAGAACCAGTAAATTACAACAAAAACAACCTGACCTACAAAAAAGTAATAATTGAACAGACAGGCGCAAAACACAGCAAGTGCAACTATTCCTCGGCGGTTTGTTTCCATATACTCGTCAATAGCGGCAAGCAGAAACGGGAAAACAAGGATAGCCTCGTGGAAATGGTTAAAGAAAATATTATATATTGAAAACCCCGAAAACGCATATAGTATGCCGCCGATAACGGCATAGTGCTTGTTTCTTACATATCTGCGCAAATAAAGATAAGCGCCAAGGGAGGCAAGACTCATTTTCAGCATAAGAAGCGGAGCCATCATATACGGCACAGCCTCGCTTGGGAACAGCAGAGTAAGCCAGAAGAACGGACTGCCTAAATTATAAAACGTGTATGAGCCGATAATGTTAGCGCCCAAATCGGTGGTATTGCTCCAGCCGATATTACCGCTGAGGATAGAATCGTGAATCATCTGATAAAACGGAATCTGCTGTACGTTGAAGTCACCGTAATACAGAAACAAGCCGTAGTCATACACAAGGAACGGCAAAAACATAAAAAGCGCCATAGCCAACGGCATAAAAAACGCAAGAAGCTTAAACTTTCTGTCTTGTATGCGATACTGCGGTAATCTTGAAGCTTTCAAAATTCTGCCTCCTATAAATGAATTTTTGCCTACGGCAAAGTATAATCTGCCTTATATCAGGTGGAATATTTGTTTTGTAAATATAAAATCTGTCTTTTGGTCAATTTAACGTCGGGCTTTGCCCACGCCGCAATATTGCCGCCCGACGGCACAAGTCGGCATTATATAAATAACATTATACCACACAAAATCGTTTAATGCACTATTTTGAGAACATTTAACAAATAATTAATTGTTGAAAACCACCCTTCTTTTGGTGTAAAATGATATAATACGGATAAACAATGAATAAACACGGAGGAAAATATGAAAAACAACACCTTTTATGCTATGCTTTCACGAATGAAATACATAAACCGCTGGGGACTAATGAACTCGACCCGACAGGAAAACCTGAGCGAGCACAGCCTTGAAACGGCAATAATCGCCCACGCTCTTGCATTAATAGGCAACAAGCGGCTTGGAAAACACATTGACGCAGACCGAGTTGCGGTTATGGCAATATTCCACGATTGCAGTGAAATAATAACAGGCGATATGCCTACCCCCATAAAATACTACAACGCACAGATAAAGCTGGCATACAAGGAAATTGAGTCTGCCGCCGCAGACAAGCTGCTTAGCCGTCTGCCTGAGGATTTAAGGCAGGAGTATGAGCCTTTATTTGACGAGCAGGAAAATCAGCTTTTGCACCGCTATGTTAAGGCGGCAGACAAGCTGTCGGCTTTAATCAAGTGCATTGAGGAGCTGAAAATGGGCAACGAGGAATTCAAAACCGCCAAGCAGTCGATAACAAAAAGCATTGAAGCAATTGGTCTTGATGAAATAAAAATCTTTATGGAAGAGTTCCTTCCGGCTTATTCGCTGACCCTTGACGAACAGTAAGCTATCCGTCAATGCAATATACACAACAAAAACAACCGTCCAACTGCCCCAAGTTGAACGGTTATTTTTAACTTATAATCTTTTTCTAAAGTCGGGCTTATATAAATTATTCCCGCAAATTCATCAAAACATTTCAAAGCAGAGCATACCTCTGCTTTTTTTATTGCCAAAATGTGTTTATCCCGCTTTAATCACGCTTTAATCACGCTTTTTTCTCAGCATACTTCCTGCGGGAATGTTACAGCTTGTTACGGCTTTTAACCTCTGCATCGGGTGCGGTGCGCTGTCAACGCTTTCGCCGTATTCGTTGTACATTTTCTCAATCACAACGTCAAACGGTATTCCGCCGGGCGGCAAAACGTCGAGCGTGTCGCCTGTAAAAAAGCGGTTGCGCTGAATAATTTGTGCGTCTGTGCCGTTTGAGCTGTCGCAGGTTGCAACAAAGTCATAGTGGCGGATATATCCGCCGTTTTCGGTGTTCTGCCCAGGCTGACCGCCAAGATAAAAGCCCTGCGAATACTCACGGTGGCTTATTTTTTCAAGCTCCTGTCTTATACGCTGATGAACCCTGTAATCATCCTTACAGCCGCCGCTGTAAAAGCCGTCGACTGCATGGCGGTATGCGTTTGTAACAACAGCCGCATAATACGCAGATTTTGCTCTGCCCTCTATCTTAAGGCTTGAAACACCTGCCTTGTAAAGCTGAGGAATGTAGTCGATAAGGCACATATCCTTGGAATTATACAGGTATGTTCCGCCGTCTTTTTCCTCAACAGGAAAATACTGCCCCTGCCTGTTTTCCTCATAAAGATGATATTTCCAGCGGCACGGCTGGGCGCAGTCGCCCCGATTAGCGTCTCTGCCGGTCATATAAGCAGAGATAAGGCACCTGCCTGAGAACGAAACGCACATTGCGCCGTGAACAAAAACCTCAATTTCAAGCTCGCTTGGTATATGTGCTCTGATGTCGGCAATCTCGTCAAACGACATTTCCCTTGCAAGCACAACTCGGCTTGCGCCTAAATTATAAAATGCGTTTGCGGCGGCATAGTTTACTATTCCCGCCTGAGTTGAAATATGGCACTCAACAGCAGGAGCATATTTCTTTGCAAGCTCCAGCACTCCCAAATCGGCAATTATAAATGCGTCAACGCCAATGTGCTGACAAGCGCTGAGGAAATCGGGCAAACGTGCAAGCTCGCTGTTTCTTGGCAGAGTGTTGCAGGTAACATATATTTTACTTCCTCTTGTATGAGCATATTCAACCGCCCTTGCAAGCTCGTCTGCGTCAAAATTTTTCGATGCAGTTCTCATACCGAATTCGTGTCCGGCAAGGAAAACAGCGTCTGCGCCGAAGTCAACTGCCTTCATAAGACATTCCATATCTCCGGCAGGCGACAAGACCTCCATTTTGTTGTTATCCATTATATCCGCCCCTACTGTGTATCGTCAGCATCTCTGAGCCCTGCCTTAATTTCATTCTCAATTTGCTGGCTGTAAGTAACTGCATAGTAAGCAACAGCCGCCTCTGTGTCTGTTGCCGGCTTATGGCAGAAGAAGTAATATTCAGTCGAGTTCGGGTTGAGTGCAGCGGCAATTGCCTTTTCGCCGGGGTTGCATACAGGTCCCGGCGGCAGACCCGTAATCTCGTAGGTATCGTAGGAGCTTTTAAAGCTGTCCTTTATATCGTCGGGAACATCGTCCTTAGACAGATACGGGTAGAAAACCGTAACGTCAGACTTAAGCCTGTTCACATCGTAGTCGCCGTAAGGAGTCATACCGCCTGACGAATCTGTTGAAAGACGGTTATAGAATACTGAAGCAATGTTATACATATCGTGCTCGTCAGCCGCCTCAGCCTGAACAAGTGAAGCCACATTGATAACCTGGTCAATTGACATTCCCTTAAGCTCGGCGTACTGGGCAATAGTCATTTCCTCGCTGTAACCCGAATAACGCTTTGTTTCAACATAAATCTTCTTATTGAAGTTGTCGAGGAACTTCTCAACAACGTTGTCTACACTGTCATTTATAAAGAATGTGTAGGTATCGGGGAACAAATAACCCTCAAGCTTGTAATAACGCTCGTCGCTGTTTTGAATTGCGCCGATAAACTCGTAATCCTCATCAAATTTATCGCTTGAGCAAGCCTCCAAAAACTTCTCCATTGAGCATACGCCGTTTTCCTCCAACAGCTTTGCAATCTGGCGGGCGTTAAGACCCTCTGTAAAGCGAACAGAAATTGTTTTCTTCGGGCCTGAGTTATATATAAGGAAATTTAATATAGCCTCATAGTCCATATTAGTTTCCATCTGGTAGCTGCCCTCAAGGAACGGCTCGCCCGCTTTTGTAATGGAAGCGTACAGCTTGAAGAACAGCGGCTCCTTGATGACTCCGCTTTCAACAAGAATATCAGCTACCTCATCAAGCGTTGCATTTGCAGGAATGTCAACGCTCGCTGTCTGAATCGCTTGCGACGCCGCAGCAGAGCCTGCCGAGCCTTCTGCGTCTGTACTAACGGTTGTCGGGCCTGCTCCTCGGCTTATTCCGAGCATATCGTTAGTTCCTCTTATAAAGAACATACCCAAAAGCACAGCGACAAACACAACCATAACAAGCCAAACAAGCTTAAACATACAGCCGTTTCGCTTCGCCTTTTTCTTGCAGCGTTTTTTAACGCTCTTTTTGTACGCCTTAAGGCTTTCCTTGTCGGCAAGGTCCATATTTTTCTTTATCTGCTCGTCGCTGTAACTGCTTATAACAGCCTCGTCCGCTTCAAGCTCTTCATTTTCCCTTTTAGCCGTTGCAAGGGCGTCAAGCTCCTCCGGAGTAAGCTGCGACTCGTCAGACATTCCAAGCTTTGCCTGTGCCCTGCCTGCAAGACGCTCAATCTCCTGTGTTTGGCTTTCACGGTGCTCCTTCGGCGTGAAATTCTTTATAGCCGCATTCTGCTCGGCATAGGTTTCAAGCCTTGGCTCCTTTTCCTTTTTCACACTGTCAAGGTCAGGCTCAACATACACAGGCGCCTCAAAGCGATTTTTCTTTTTCCCCTGTAATTTCGCAGCATCGGCTTTGCTCGGCTTCTCGCTTTCAGACTTTTTTACCTTACGCTTTATATCGCCCAAAAGCTCGTCCACGCTCTCCTCCCTAACTTTTGAGGGTGGAGCGTCGTTAAAGCCGTAGTTGTCAATGTGCAGCTTAAAGCTCTGAACCTTCTTTTTTCTCGCCTCGGCAACAAGCTCCTCCGAGGTCAGCTCATTACCCTTATTTTCATCACTCATATAAACCTCCTGCCGCTGCGTTAAAATACGCAGCGTTAATCAGTATTATAAACAGCCTTATCTGTTATTATCATATCAACCCTGCGGTCGGTGGTGTACCGAGGCAGGCACTCAGTTAAAAATTCATCGGCGCACAAGCCGACTGTAACCCCGCCAAAGCGTGGCAGAAATCGGTCGTAATAGCCCTTGCCGTAACCCAAACGAAAGCCCGAATAATCAAACAGCAAGGCAGGAACAAGGCAAATGCCGCTTAAATCCTCAGCGGCGGCAAGGCCCTCTATCGGTTCTTTAATGCCATATGCTCCCGTTAATAAATCCTCTGCCGAATTTATGTAGTAAAAGTCAAGCTTATTTTCGCTTACGCATTTCGGAACTGCAACCGCCTTATTTTCACTCAGTGCGTGATTAATTATGCACTGAGTATCCACCTCGCTGCCCATTGAAACATAAGCAAAAATCTGCTTTGCGCTCTTGTATTGCGGCAGTGAGATAAGTCGCTCAAAAATTTTAGCGTCAATCTCTGCCTTTTCAAAAGCTGAAACAGCGCTGCGCCTTTGGCGGTGCAGCCGCCTTAGCCTTGACTTTTCTTCCTTAATATTGTTTATCTGCATTGCAGAGCTTCACGCACCTTGCGGCTTTTCTCCTCGCCTGCCAAAAGTGCGGCAACGGCAAGACCAAACTCAATAGCCGCACCTGCTCCCTTGCCTGTAACAATTTTGCCGTCAGTCACAGCAAGCTTGTCTTGGCAGACAACTGCACCCGTAAGCTCCTGTTCAAAGCCGGGAAAGCAGGTTGCTTTTTTGCCCTTAAGCACGCCCATATGACCTAAAATTGACGGTGCGGCACATATAGCGCAAACAGGCAAATCGTTGTCTACACAGTATTCAACGCACGCCTTTACAATTGGCGACTTTTCAAGGTTCAGCGTACCGGGCATACCGCCGGGCAGCACAACCGCCTCAAGTCCGTCTGTTGTAACCTGCGAATCTGCAATATCAGGCACAACCGTAATTTGGTGCGAGCCTGTTATACTGTCGCCGCCGACACCGACTGTCTTAACATCAACGCCACAGCGACGGAGTATGTCAACCGGAGCGAGAGCCTCGGTTTCTTCAAAGCCGTCTGCAAGAAAAACGTATACCATTATTATACCTCCTAATCAAAGCTTAGTCCGAGATAAGCGTTATATTCAAAATCAAGCGGAAATTTGTTATCATTAAGCGGCAAAACCATACCCATTTTTACGCTTCTGCCGTTAAGAATACCTGATGGACAGCGAACACTGAGCCTGCTGACTCCCAATTCATCTCCGAGAGAACACAGCAAGCTTTCGGCAAGCTCCTGCTTACACACAAGCTCGTTTACAAAAACGCCGTATGCGTCTGACGAATAGTACGCATAGCCGTATTCACAGCCAAGCACACCGCCGCCGTAGCAGGCGTTTACCTCGGCGCATGCCTTCAAATGCGATTCGTCCCAAAGCACACTGCCCCTTATACTCTTACATATATTAAACCTTAAACCCGACCATATGTCAAATGAATTTTTTGTTAAACGGCAGGTGTTAAAGTGTTTTTTTCTGTTTTGCTGTATATCGTAGTCAAAAACAGTCGAATGGTAGGCTTCACGGTAACCAAGCCGACTGTAAAATGAATAAAGCTCCTCGCTTGCAGGCTCTAAAACCGAGTAGCAGTCGCCCTGCTTTTCAGATTGAGCAACTGCAAAGCGTATTAGCTGCGTCATAACGCCCAGACCTCTGTACTCTTTCTTAGTAGACGCACCCATAAGGTAGTGAGCCTGAGCAGTGGCACTGTCAAGTGCAATTTCACACGGCAAAAGGTAGAGCGCCGCTATTATTTCGCCGTTAAACCTTGCCGCATATGCATATTTAATATTCAGCACAGCCTTGAACATTATATCCGTTGCCGACGTGCTTTCATTAAAACAGGCGGAATACAGCGACTTAAGCGACTGAACGTCGGCATAATCGGGTCTAAAGCACTCAGCCATTGCGCACACCCTCCCACTGCTCAAGCAGTATTGCAGGCTTGTACGACAGCTTTGCACGCCTTAAGCCCTCAATGCCCATATCTTCCTCACGGTTGATAAGCTCATAGTCAGTGAGGATTTTGGCGAAATAGCAGTTAACAGCAACATAAAGTCCCTCGTAGCCGTCAAGTGCCTTTTCAAAATGCGTTACAAACGCTCTGCGGCTTATCTGCTCGCCCATAGTCATTGCAACAGGCTTGCCGTCTATTCTGATAATTGCACCCTTGAAGTTAAGACGATCAAAATCGTCAAGAGCCAGCTCGATTGCACGCCTTTCAGCAATGGCACTGTCGCTGACGTCTGCGCTTTCATACCACCGGAGTGCAACGGCAAGTGCGTCTGCCTTGTTTGTGCTGTCAATCGGCTCAAAGGTATAGTTATATCCTGCTTCAAAGCGGTTTAAGTGGTTGCGCTTTGAGTGAAGCTTACGTCCGGCAAGGGTTGCAAGCTTTTCTGCTTCGTAAATGTACTCCGCATTGTCACGCTTTTGTTCAAAAGTGAAGCCGCCGATAAGCGAATTTATATATTCCGCCTGCTCACAGTTCAAGCCGACAAAGCAAAGCGGAAAGCCGTTTTCCTCGGCGTAGTCCTTAAGAGCAAGCAAAGGCTCCTTAACGTCGCCAACACCAAGGGGGAACGCAAAGCTTACGGAGCCGTTATTTTTAAAATATCCTCTTAGAATAAAATCTCCAAAGCGGCAGAGCTTTGTGCCGTAATAATGCGCCCAGATGTAGTTCACGCCAAACGGTGCGGAAAGCGTTATTTGCTCCTCACGCTCATTCACAAGCGAAAGAATACTGTTGTACCAATCTATATCGTCAATTCTTACAGTGCTGAATTCAAGCATAAATGCGTTAAAGCCCCGTTTCTGTGTTATTAATAAGTTTAAGAATAGGTTATAATTTTAAGGTTGCCGCTAAAATAATTTCACGGTTTGCTCCGTCCTTTTCCGCCAAATCCAAAACACCTTGTTATGGGTAGGCTTTGCTGCACTGCGAAAAAATATGTTATATTAAGCAAGGTGCAAAGCGGCGACAACCACAATTCTTCACTAATCGCAATTTATTATTCATTGCAAAACGGCGACATTCGCCAACCATTACATTATTTTTCCAAATTCAGGAAATATTCCCTCATCTGCTTCGGCTTGCCGCAGCTCATTTTTCCCTCCGGACATTTGCCGCTCATACAGGACGGACCTGCATTTTTAAACAGCGACGGAGCCGCCTGCTTGCAAAGCTTAAGCATCTGTACGGCAACCTGCCTGATTTCCCACTGTGCCCTGTTGCAGCAGCGGTGTGCAAAGAAATTCCACAGCGCACGTGTGTTCATTGTAACAACAATAGCGGTCGTGCAGGCGTTTGGCAGGATAAAGCGTGCGTCCTCATTCGCCTTTTTTATAATAGCACTGCAATCAGCCTTATCAACTGCCCTGTACTGTTCGATTATTTCATCATTAGTACCGCACAGTGAGGAATTGCGCTTTTTAATTTCCGTGGCGGCAAGTGCGTTTCTGATTTTAGTGTAGGCAGTTCGCTGCTGAGATATTATGCTTTGATACTCCTCCAATGCCTCCTCACAGTTCTCAATTGACGGCGGAGTTACAAAATCAAAGGAATTTCCGTCAACATATCTCTGCGACTGCTGGCTGTAAGAGGCTATGCGGTGGCGCACAAGCTGGTGCGAACAGGCTCTGGATATGCCCTCTATTGCAAAGGTAAAGCTTGCATGCTCCATTGGGCTTGCATGTCCGATTTCTGAAAGCATATTAACAAACGCTTCAGTTTTTTCAATCGTCAGCCCCTGCTGAATTTCGTCAACGCCAACAGGTGAATAGCACAGCTTTGCTGCTGCGGCAACAGTCTGCTCAGGGTTTGGTGTGTGGGCAATCAAATTAACCTTTATCGCCATAATAATCTCTCCAATCCTACATATTAAGCGGCGGCAAAAGTGCGCATGCCTAAACTTATTTCAAACTTCGGCGCACAAACACCGCCCAAACAAACATAATTTGCATACTTTCTAATTTTATCACATTATTCGCCCTTTTTCAAATGCAAATAACAGAAAAAGGGAAACCTGCGAACAACAGAAAATATATCCCTGCAAAGAACAGAAAATAGAATCCTGCAAATAACAGAAAATAGAACCCTGCATAATAACAGACAAATAAAATTCTGCAAATAACAGAAAAATAAAATTCTGCAATAACAGAAAATAGAACCCTGTGAATAACAGAAAAATATACCCCTGCAAATAATAGAAAAATATAATCCTGCAAATAACAGAAAAATGTAACCCTGCAAATAACAGAAAAATAGAATCCTGCAAATAACGGAAAATAGAATCCTGCAAACAACAGAAAAAAATTATCCCTGCAAATAACAAAAAAATAGAACCCGCCGCAAGCTCTCAGTCATACGGCACAAAAAACCGCCCCGGTATACCGAGGCGGTTAAGTACGCTAATTATTTAGCTGTTTGGTTTAAGAAAGATTAATCCTCAGATTAATTATTCAGCAACCTTTTTCTTAGCAGCTACAACAGCTACGCCAAGAGCAGCTACAAGAACGATAGCAAGAACTACGAACGGTGTTGAGTCACCTGTTGTAGTTGTACCGCTGCTTGTTGTTGAAGTCTTAGAAGTATTTGAGCGGTTGCTGCTTGTTGAGCCTGTGCTTGAGTTGTTGCCTGAGTTGTTGTTGTCGCCTGAATTGTTGTTGTCGCCTGAGTTGCTGCTGTTGTTGTCGCCTGAACCACTGTCAAGGCCAAGAAGCTGTCTTGCAACATCAATTTGGAGGGTCGGATCCTCTTCACTCATAGGAAGTGTCGGGAACTCTTCCATAGCCTCAAGCTCTGCATATACAGCCTCAGCTGTTGTGCCAGTTGCCTCAATAAGACCTGCAAGTACTTCCTCAGTTACAGAATCAGGGTTAACTGTGAGGTAGTTTTTGATGTAGTTAGCAACCATTGTTGCGCCGCTCTCTGTCGGGCAGAGTGTTTCACCAACGAGGTTACCGATTGATGTAATGCCGAGGTGAGGACCGTTCTTGCCGCTCTTCCAAGTTGTCTTGGCAGCAGTCTTGTTAGAGTCCATCGGGTTCTCGATCATTGTGTTTGTGTCTGTTATAGCTGTGTCGCCAATGTTGTCGTCAGTCATAACGAGGTCGAATGTCTGAGCGCCTGTGTCGATTGAGAAGATAACCTGATCATACGGGCCTGCCGGAATTTCATAAGACCATGTGTTGCCGTCGCCCTTAGTCATTTTCTCGCCCTTTGTCTGCCATGCATTAAGCTCAGCGCCTGCTGAACCGTAAACGTGGCAGTAAGCAATCTTTGCTACATCCCATGGGCACTCCCAGTAAACTGTACCGCCGCTGAATGATGGCTCTGCAGCAGAAGCTGTTGTAATTGCAACAGTTGCCATAGAAGCTACCATCAATACAGCAATAAGAACGCTAAGAATTTTCTTTGCCATTTTAAGTTTCCTCCTAAAATTTGTCAGAAATTATTTGAAGCCATGCTTCATTATGATAATTATACTCCTCAGTTTAAAAAACTGCAATAGATTTTTTTACAATTTTGTCTTTTTTATCTCTTACATAAAAAGGAGGTAAAAAAACTGTAAAAAATAACGCATTTTTCTTTATTCTTCAAATCCCGCCCCGATTTTTGGGGCGGGATTAAAGCTTTTAACAGCAATTATTGCTTATTCGGAATAATTATTCCTCGTCAGCCTTTCTCTTGCGAGAAACAAAAGCAACACCAAGACCTGCCATAAGAAGTACAGCTACAACTGAAAGAACAGTCATGCTCTCTGATGTTTTAACTGTGCCCTTGTTAGCATTGTTATTATTCTTGTTGTTATCACTGTTTGTAGATGTGCCCGGCTTGTTGCTGGTTGGCTTTTGAGTTTCTTCGTCTGTCGGAGTTTCAGGATTAGACGGCTTCTCAATAGGTGTGCCCTTAGGCGGAATGTATGTGTAGTCCATGTCGTAGTACGGGTTTGCAGCTTCCCCTGCCTCATTGAGGATAAGCTCGCCGTTCTCGTCTACAAGACCCTGGTTTGTCATTGCGCCTGTCTTAGGATCATAGAACTTCCAGTTAACTGTTGCAACTGTCTGTGTAATACCTGTAAGCGGGTTATCAAACTGAGTTTCACCAATTACATATGAAATGCATCCGCAAAGGTCTGTTTCGCCTGTCGGATAGTTGTCATTGTAAACAGGATCGTTCGAATATTCATCTGAGTTGTAGATATCGTCCGGAACTACGTCAGGTGAACCAACGAGGTTGTAGAATGCATCCTCAACGTTGATGTCCTGAGTCTGTCTTGCAGCGTTAGCCTTATTAACGTCAAAGTTTTCTTCGGTCGGAAGTCCGCCGTTGATACCGTTGTTCCAAATGATGAACGGAATGTTTGACTTGCAAACTGCATAGTAAACTGTGCCGTACTGAGCTTCAATTTCAGCTGTTGCTGCTGCAATCTCTTCCTCAGTTGCATCAGGATTCATTGTCTTGAAGTAGTCAATCTTGAAATCTGCAAGGCTCTTTGCAGGCTCGCCCGGCCAAGCACCGTTGCTTGCTTCGCCCTTATACCAGTAGAAGCCAATTTCAAAGCCTTCGTCCTTATAGTTAGTGTTCTCTGTAATCCACGCTTCCGGAGCCTGGAAGTAGTAAATTCTGTAATAGCCGTCCCAATCAGGATCCTCAGGGTCAACTTCTGCCTTCTGGTTGATAATCATACCGTCCGGCATAGGAATACCCTTGTATCTGCCATACTCGTCAACAGTAGAAGCCTCTGTTTCAGTCTCTGTTTCAGGGTCTGTCTGAGGATCTGTCTGAGGATCTGTCTGCGGGTCTGTTACAGGATCAGTTACAGGGTCTGTTACAGGGTCTGTTACAGGGTCTGTTACAGGGTCTGTTACAGGGTCTGTTACAGGGTCTGTTACAGGGTCTGTTACAGGGTCTGTTACAGGGTCTGTTACAGGGTCTGTTACAGGGTCTGTCTCTGTCTGAGTTTCAGTCTGAGTCTCTGTCTCTGTTTCTGTCTCTGTCTGAGTTTCTGTTTCTGTCTCTGTCTCTGTCTGAGTTTCAGTCTCTGTTTCTGTCTCAGTCTGTGTTGACTCTACGTCTGCGCCAAACTCGCCTGTTACTTCGTCATACCAAACTGTAACAGTTGAGTTGTCGTTTTCTACATAAACAACAGGGTTTGCGCCTACTCCGTCCGGAATCCACTTTGCGCCGTCAACTGTAATCTTGTATTCATAGCCGTTGACTGCTTCTGCTGCAACGCCTGTGTATACCTTCTCATAACGAGCTGTATCCTCGTTGTAAGTCATAATGTTGTTGTCATCTGTTGCATTCCAGCTTGATCCGCAAAGGTCCTCGTTACCTGCAACTCTGTAAGTGTGGTTTGTAATTTCAAATGCTGAGTTACTCTCCCACTTAACTTCGCCTGTTGCAGCGTTGAATGTTACCTTAACGTCATCCTGTGCACTGATTGCGCCGCCAACATTACCGTCTGCCGGATATGATACGCCGTCTGACCAGTCAGGAAGTGTAGCTGATGTTACCTTGAACTCGAATGAGAACGGGTTTGTCTCAGATGCACCTTCGCCAACCTGTGAGAATGTAATCTCATAAAGACCTGTCTCCGGGTTGAGTGTCATCTTGTTAACTTCTGCACCCGGTACCCAGTTCTCGCCGTTGCAAAGTGCCTGAACGCCTGCAACATACCAGTCTGTGTCAGCCGGAATTGTCTCAGTCTCAGTTTCTGTCTGAGTTTCAGTCTCAGTTTCTGTTTCTGTCTGAGTTTCTGTTACAGTCTCTGTCTGAGTTTCTGTTACAGTCTCTGTCTGAGTTTCTGTTTCTGTCTCAGTTTCTTCCTCACCGAGGGCAGCCTTTACCTTCTCAGCAAGCTGCTCGTCGATAGCGTACTGTGTCCACTTTTCAGTTTCAGCTGCTACTGCCTGCTCCCAAGCTTCGTGTGCTGCTGCATCGTCTTTACTCGGCTCTGGGTTAAGCTTGATGAAAGCAGTAACCTTGTTGCTAATAAAGTTATTAACAACCTGCTCAACTGTTTCAGAAGGAAGGAGTGAACCAGTTACCGGTGTACCGTCGGCATATGTCTGTGTTCCGTCAGGAACAACATTGCCAAGTGAAGAAAGAACAAGGTGCGGACCGCTCGGTGTACCGTCGCACTTAGCAACCGGACCCTTCTTTGATGAATCCATAGGATTCTCAAGCTGTACTGTTGTATCAATAGTAAAGGTCTTGCCAATGCACTCAGGATAAAGTGTTGTGTCATAAGTCTGGGCACTTCCGCCTCTCTTGGCTATTGAGAAAATAACCATATCCCACTGTGGCTGTGTGCCGTCTTCAAGAACGTCAGGAAGTGATGTAATCTCATAAGACCAAAGGCCATTGCCGAGACTGGTCATTTTTTCCTTAGCAACCTGCCAAGATGTGTTTTCCTGACCGCCGTTTACCCAAATATGAGCATAAACATTAACTTTTTTCGGATTGTCGCCGAATTCGTCAATCCAAGCCTGCGGAAGCTGGAGATTAATAGTTCCAACTGTATCAGCAGCGCTTGTTGTTATCATTCCGACGCAAGCCATTGAAATCAGCATTACTGCTACAAGCACAATGCTAACAATCTTTTTGCGCATTTTTTGTTTCCTCCTATTTTTTTGTAAGATAATTTCCGAAGCATGCACTACTTCAGCGTCATAATTATACTACATGAAGAACTAAACTTCAACTAAATTTAGAAATTTTGCAACAATAAAGTTACGAATTGTTTAATTGTCATAATATACATTACAATTTTGTCACAAGTTGCACAAATCATATTTTTTGTTAAGCAAATAACCAAACGTGCTTTATTCATTACGGGCTGCGCAAACAGCAACCTACGCTATGTTTTCAATTAAACGCCCGAATACATCCCGATATTTACGCTTTTTTGTCACCGGCAACAAAAAAAGGGGCGGAATAATCCGCCCCCAAATGCTTGAAATATTCAGCTAAGCTTAAATTACTTAACCTCAACCTCTGCGCCAACCTCAGCAAGCTTTGCCTTGATAGCCTCAGCGTCGTCCTTAGAAACAGCCTCTTTAACCGGCTTCGGAGCGTTGTCAACAAGCTCCTTAGCTTCCTTAAGGCCAAGACCTGTGATCTCACGAACAACCTTGATAACCTTAATCTTCTCAGCGCCAGCGCTCTTAAGAACAACGTCAAACTCTGTCTTCTCTTCTGCAGCAGCAGCAGCGCCTGCAACCGGAGCAGCAGCAACAGCAACCGGAGCAGCAGCAGAAACGCCGAACTCCTCTTCGAGTGCCTTTACAAGCTCGCTGAGCTCAAGAACTGTAAGATTCTTAACATCTTCAATTAACTGTGTAACCTTCTCTGACATAATAAGTACCTCCAAAATTTTAATAATACTTTTTTGATTTAATATTGTGGCTTAAGCGCCCTTCTTTTCTGCAATTGCGTTAAGAACGCAAGCAAGGCCTCTGATATTACCGTTAAGCACAGTAACGAAGCCGCTGATTGGTGCGTTGAGTCCTCCGAGAGCCTTTGCAACCAATACTTCCTTGCTTGGAAGCTTTGCAAGGTCCTTAATCTCATCAACGCTCAAAACTCCGCCGTCAACATAACCCGACTTTATCTCAAAAGCCTTGTTCTTCTCTGCGTACTCACAAAGAATCTTTGCTGCGGCAACATAATCCTCTTCACTTGTTGCAAGAGCGGTTGTACCCTCAAGCACCGGGTCAAGACCCTCAATGCCTGCGTCCTCAGCAGCTCTCTTAAGAAGAGTATTCTTAACTACCGTGTATTTAACCCCTGCCTCACGCAAATCCTTTCTTAGCTTTGTGTCATCAGCAACGGTAATACCCTTGTAGCTTACAAGAACGCCTGCTACTGAACCCTTAAGTCTTTCAGACAGCTCAGCAACGACAGCCTTCTTTTGTTCAAGAATTTTCTCACTTGGCAAATTTATTCACCTCCGCATTTGACATTGTGCATAAAACAAGCCCCCCTGACGTGCAGAGGGGCAGAATAATTTTAAATAAAATTTAAATAAAATTACACTGTGACCTCGGCAGGCAGGAAAATCCTTTATGCATTATGCACCTGCTGTCTTAGGAAAAGAACAGCTTTAATTATAATACCATACAGAGCAAGCTCTGTCAAGTATTTTTTAATCAGCCTTCAGCGCTCTGGCCGCCAACCTTGTTCGGGTTGAGGCGCACTGACGGACCCATT
The DNA here is from genome assembly GCF_024433635.1 of Ruminococcus sp. zg-924. Lineage (GTDB taxonomy): Bacteria > Bacillota > Clostridia > Oscillospirales > Acutalibacteraceae > UBA7067. Next base: position 39,543 of record NZ_WNJZ01000019.1, read on the forward strand.
GTGCTTGTTACAGCAACAGATTTGATATACTGACCCTTTGCAGCAGCCGGCTTAGCCTTTACAATAGCGCCCAGAAGAGTGTCAAAGTTCTCCTGAAGCTTCTCTACGCCGAAGGAAGCCTTGCCTATTGGGCAGTGAATGATGTTTGTTTTGTCAAGACGGTACTCAATCTTACCTGCCTTAGCCTCTTTAACAGCCTTAGCAATGTCAGGTGTAACAGTACCTGCCTTCGGGTTTGGCATAAGACCACGAGGTCCAAGGATTTTACCAAGACGGCCAACAAGACCCATCATATCGGGTGTTGTAATGAGCACGTCAAAGTCCATCCAGTTCTCCTGCTGAATCTTCTGCGTCATATCCTCTGCGCCTACAAAGTCAGCTCCTGCCTCTTTTGCAAGCTTTTCGTTGTCGCCCTTGCAAATTGCAAGAACCTTAACGTTTTTACCTGTGCCGTTCGGAAGAACGATTGCACCTCTAACCTGCTGGTCAGCGTGACGGCTGTCAACGCCGAGCTTAACGTGAACTTCAACAGTCTCGTCAAACTTAGCCTTAGAGGTCTTAATGCAAAGGTCCATAGCCTCGGCAGTATCATAATATTTTGTCTTGTCAACAAGCTTTGCGCTGTCAACATATTTCTTTCCGTGTTTCATTGGTTTGTCCTCCCTGTTGAGTGGTAAAATCGGATTTAGTCCTCCCACCCGGGCTTAATCAATCGACAACTTCAATGCCCATGCTACGAGCTGTACCGGCAATCATACTGATTGCTGAATCTACGTTAGCGGCATTTAAGTCAGGCATTTTCTGCTCTGCAATCTTTTTGACCTGCTCACGGGTTATCTTTGAGACCTTTGTCTTGTTCGGCACGCCGGAACCTTTTTCAATTCCGCATGCTTTCTTGATGAGTACAGCTGCAGGCGGCGTCTTTGTAACGAATGTGAAAGAACGGTCTGCATAAACTGTGATTACAACCGGAATAATCAAGCCAGCATCATTTTTTGTGCGCTCGTTAAATTCCTTTGTGAACGCCATGATGTTTACGCCGTGCTGACCGAGAGCCGGACCAACCGGCGGCGCCGGTGTAGCTTTTCCTGCAGGTATTTGCAGCTTAATAAAGCCAACTACCTTTTGAGCCATTTTTTTGCACCTCCAAAATTCGTGGTAATTTGCGGAGCGGTGAATTATTTTACGCTCCTCCCACAAGGGGCATTGCCCCTCAATAATAACATTCGGCAAGCCGAGTGATTATTAACGAGTTATTCTACAAGTTCCGCCTGGTTAAGCTCCAATTCAACGGCGGTATCTCTGCCGAACATTGAAACAGTAACCCTGACGATGTTTTTGTCGATGTCAATTTCATCGACAATGCCCACAAAGTCCTCAAGAGGGCCGTCGGTAACTCTGACTGAGTCGCCAACCTTGTAGGCAAGCTCAACTTTCTGCGATTCAACACCCATTTTCTCGACCTCAGCGTCGGTGAGCGGAATCGGCTCTGATGACGGGCCAACAAAGCCCGTGCAACCACGTATGTTTCTTACAACATACCAAGTTTCGTCTGTATATACCATTTTGATAAATACATAACCGGGATAAATTTTGCGCTCAACCTCACGTGACCTTGAGTCCTCAATTTCAGTCACAATTTCAGTCGGCACCTTAACCTCTCTGATTAAATCCTGAAGACCTCTGTTTTCAACAGTTTTTTCAAGATTTGAAGCCACCTTGTTTTCATACCCGGAATAGGTATGAACAACATACCATTTTGCTTCATCAGGCATTGTTATTCACCCTCTCCGTGTCAATTAGGTTCCGCTTGTCTGCATAATAAGACCGAGCAGAGCGTAAAGTCCTCTGTCAAGTCCGAATATGAACAAACCGATTACAACAATCACAGCAATTACAATTCCCATATTCTTGAAAACTGACTTTGGTGTGGGCCATGTAATCTTTTTAATTTCGCCCTTGCAGTCACGGAGATATTTAACTATTCTTGAGAAAACATTCGGCTTTTTTGCTTTGCCGGCAGAAGCTTTTTTGTCTGTCTTTTTCTCGGCGTTTTTCTCAGCCATTTTAAACCCTCCGCTTACTTCGTTTCCTTATGAAGAGTATGTTTCTTGCAGAAGCGGCAGTACTTGTTCATTTCAAGTCTGTCCGGATCATTCTTCTTGTTCTTCATAGTGTTGTAGTTGCGCTGTTTACATTCAGTGCAAGCCATAGTAATTTTAACTCTCATTAACGGCACCTCCGATTTTCGGATTAATATTCTTCGCCGGAATACCGGCTTAAGCCTCCCTCAAAAAGGGCAAAAAAATAAACCCCTTTTTACGAGGTACACTTATTTTAACACATAATAAACTGATAGTCAATAGCTTTTTAACGCTTTTTCCATATTTTTTTCGGCAAGCTTCTGCTGCACGAAGCTTGCCTTTTCTTTTGCCTTTAATATACATATAAAAGAGGCTTGGAATTAAAATTAAACGCAAGGAAAACAAAATTTACGTTGTACCAATTATAAACTTTGCAAAGCCCTCCGGGTCAGATATTCTGTATTGTTTATCCCTGCAAAGCGGGATTTAAAAAATATATGTGTGCAAGCGGACGGTTTTCCGATTACTAATTTGGAAGATTTTTCAATTCTTTTTTCAAATCGTGCCTTACGCTCCAATGCCATAAATACTCTCCAAGGAACAAGGCTTTATGCACAGCGTCTTCAAAAATCAGTGCTTTTACCAAACGTTTTACGGAATAAATTCTTTTGCTTGCGTCTATGTGTTCCAATTGCAATTCATACGGCGTCATATTTTTAGGACGATGAACTGTGTTTCCGTTATATTTGTCCCATCTCCGGTGCAATAGACGCTCTTTGTTTTGCTCATAAGCCGGTGTGCCGGGAACAAAATACATACACTGTATTAAAACTCCCTGAATCTTGTTTTTAATAACAAAATCTGCCAATGCTTTTCCGCAGCCTTTTTTCTGATTATCTGAACCAAGAATAAACAGTCCCCTTACGCTCAGCCCGTGCTTTTGAATATTTCTGATAGAGTCCTCAATTTCATTTACCGTACTTTTTTTATGATAAGTTGAAAACGATTCATCATCAACAAATTCAATACCCATATCAAGCTCAAAAAAACCGGCTTTCTTGAGCAAATCTAAAATTTCATCATCAAAGCCAACTTCATAACGAATTTGAATATTAAATCTATATTTAATACCACTATCTATAATTGCATTAAGAACAGCTTTTGCCCATTGTCTGTCTGCAAAAAAATTATCATCGGTAATCCATAAATCTTTGAACAAGCGAAAATGCTTTTTATGAAAGAAATCAATCGAATATTTGATATCGTCAACAACATTTTGCGGAGTTCTGGTTCTGACTTTTCTTCCGAAATGTCTTACCAACGCACAATAATCGCAATTGTGCGGGCACCCCCTTGACGCGTGTACCTGCGGCCATATAGTCATATGCCCTGTCATTTTTTGATAATTATGAATTAAACTTCTGTCAGGAATTATATCAATATTAACAGGCGGGTTCGGTATGCCTGTGCTTGTAATTTTCCCTTGCTCAATCCACGCAACGCCTTTAAAATCAGGTTTTTTGTTATTTTTTATTGCATCAATCAGCGGAAGAATGGTTTCATCGCCTTCTCCGAGCATAACATAATCACAGTAGCGAACCGCTTCTTCATAATTCATTGAGGCGTGAAGACCGCCTAAAACAATTACAGCCCGACTGTTCTGTCTAAAATAATTTGCAAGCTCATATCCTCTGATAGCTGCATATGTAAAAAAGCCCATAAAAATGATATCCGCATCCAGCACATCAGACATATCTATTTTCGAGATTGACTCACTATACATATATGTATCGGAAATTTTTCTTTTAACTATTGTTGCAAGTGTATTTAAGCCGACGGACGGTGTTCTTATATATCTATCATACACTGCATAATTTATTATTGACTTTCGATATGGTCTGTTGCCCGGTTCAATAAATCTAATTTTCATATATTTACTGCCTCCAAAAATTCCAATTTTGAAACGATATGTTTTTAGCTGTCAGCTAAGCGTTTTTTATTCGTATAGCAGTTTATGAATTAGGAAACTAAAATTCCATTACCAGCCCAACTTTAAATTGTCTTACTATATCCCCCAACTCTTCTTTTAAAATTTTAAATGATTTTTTTCCGGTGCAATGTCCCGTATATAAATATTTGATGCCGGTATTCTTTATATCTTTTGCAAACTCCCTGACTTTGCTCTCAGGCTTATTAAATATATGGAATCCACCAATAAGTGCAAGCACCTTTTTTTGTGGATATGTTTTTGCTACCTCATTTATTATATTTGCCACTCCGCCATGAGAACAGCTATTAAAGATAACTAAGCCTTCCGGCGTATCAAAAACAAGACTCTGCTCGTGAGAAAAATTGTCAGGAACCCACCCATCCGTCGTCCTTTGATACATTCCTTCTCTTTTCCCTATATTTTCAAGTCCGGCAGTTTTATGTGGAATCAGGCTTATTCCATCACTGATTTCATAATCACCTGAGGTATATACAATTCTGTTCTTATATGTAGCAAGAACACCTTTTGGGATTCCTATATATTTATGAAATATCCACTTTCCTGCGTAACAATTCTCAGCACAACCGTCCTGCAAATAGAATAAAGCTTTATCATTTATCTCAAAAAAATCCCTCATCCCATTAGCATGGTCGTAGTGCGCATGGGACAATACAGCTAAGTCTATGTCTTTCAGCGAAATATTAAGTTTTCTCGCATTCTTTACAAACAGATTCGACGCTCCCGTATCTAAAAGTATCTTTTTCCCATTATATTCAATATAAATGCTCAATCCCCATTCACCGGGAATACCATCATTTTTTATATTATCAACAATTACCGTTGCTTTCATATTGCTTTAATCTCCTATGTCACTATTATTTTCCTTCGTGCTGAATTTCTCGGTTGTAACCGCTGTGTTCACCCTGCCCCAACATAAAATTACAAGCCCTTGTATATTTAAGTATACATCATAATTGTAAATATTCAAGTATTCTGACCGCCTGCGGAATTGTAATTGTCGGCTAAATCCTCCTCTGCTCATCAAAAGTTAAAATCAAAACCACCCGTCTAACGGGTGGTTTGCACAAGGGCTATAAGCCCAAGCTACCGGCCAGCGCCTAAAGACGCTGGCTTTCACTTTAGTTCAAGCCTATTGCCTTTGCCTCTTTCGCCGCCCCT
>NZ_WNJZ01000001.1 GCF_024433635.1 Ruminococcus sp. zg-924
ATGGTGTTCTCGCATATCCATTATAACACCTATTTTGAATTCTGCACTATATACTTTGTTTTTTCTTCCTGTTTTACCCATAAAAATATGCACCTCCAAAAGTGTCTAACTTTTGGGGTGCATATCATTTTGCCGCCCCTTTTGCTGTGCGGCTACTTGAATTAATCTGTAAAAAATGTAATAATATAAGCATACTGTAATGCGGAGGGATAGAATGGAGATACACAATATTGACCCTGTGTGGAATGAAAACTCTAAAATACTTGTACTCGGTTCGTTTCCGTCTGTAAAATCACGCAGTGAGCAGTTCTTTTATGCTCATCCTCAAAACAGGTTTTGGCGAGTTGTTGCAGCAGTAACAGGCACACCGCTTGCAAAATCTGTTGATGAAAAGAAAAATATGCTTCTTAACTGTCGCATAGCGTTGTGGGATGTTATCAAATCGTGCGATATAACCGGCTCTGCCGACAGTTCAATAAAAAATGCAGTACCGAATGATTTAAACAGTATTCTGTCGAACAGTTCGGTTGATAAAATATTTACAAACGGTGCTGCTGCGGACAAGCTGTATAAAAAATATTGCGAAAAAGAAACGGGAATAACGGCAATTCGTCTGCCGTCAACAAGTCCGGCGAATGCCGCCTTTTCGCTCGGACATCTTACACAGGAGTGGGGAATAATAGCAGAGTACATTTAAACTTCGTTAAAAACCTCCGCAACCGTGGAAAATAGCTGGCTGCAACCGGTAGTTGCGTAATTGAAAACTAAAATGTATAGCGTGTTTTTATTTGGATTGCTATAATACCCTTGCAAATAAAGGAAAGGATACAGACCCTCACAGATTGTGAGGGCAGATTCAGGAGGACATTATGAACATAGAAACAGCGAACAGATTATTACAGTACAGAAAAAAGCATTCACTTTCACAGGAGGAGCTTGCGGCTAAAATAGGAGTAAGCCGACAGGCTGTGTCAAAATGGGAGAGAGCCGAGGCTTCGCCCGACACTGACAATTTAATTCTTCTTGCTCAGATTTACGGCGTAACTCTTGATGAGCTTTTGACAGGCAAGGAGAAAGTTGAGGAAGAAACAACACAAGAGAAGCAAAGCGGCAACGAAAATAGTGAAAGCACGGCAGCTAATGATAACGACGTCAATGCTCAGGAAAACAATACATATGATTCACGCAGCGGCGACAGAGTTTATTTTGACAACGGTCTGCACGTTGACTCTAAAAACGGAGAACATGTTCACGTTGGCTGGAGTGGTATTCACGTTGACTCCTCGGACGGCACAAAGGTGAGCGTTGACAAAAACGGAGTGTTTGTTGAAGAAAAGGGCGAGCGTAAGGCTTATACCGATGAAAACGGACACATTATTTATGACGATTGCTGCAAAAAAAATCACAGCTATAAAAAGAGCATTTGGTATAAATTCCCTTATCCGATAGTTGCTCTGTGTGTTTTTCTTGCATGGGGTTTCAGCGGATTCTTGGGTGGCTTTGCTTATTCTTGGATGGCATTTCTGACTATTCCGATTTATTACACGCTTGTTGAGGCAATAATCAAGAAAAAGCCTAACCGCTTTTGCTATCCTGTTTGTGCGCTTATTATCTTCTTTGTGTGGGGCTTTTGGGGCGGTGCACTTGGAGGCTTTGCAATTTCCTGGATTGTATTTTTAACAATTCCAATTTACTATTTTATATGTTCAGTCATTAGTCATTCAGAGAATAGTTAATATAAGAATAATAAAAAAATAGGACAAAACACTTGATTTTCTGATTTTGTTGTGATAAAATAACGTAGTGACAAATCACAAATGCGCTGCTAGCTCAGCTGGATAGAGTGCTTGACTACGAATCAAGAGGTCAGGGGTTCGAGTCCCTTGCAGCGCGCCAGAAAAGCCTATTGCGAAAGCAATAGGCTTTTTGTATGCGCTTATTTAAATTTTAAACTGAACATAATTAAGGCGTTTGTTCTTGATTTTCTGTTTTTTTGTTTCGTCCTTTAGCAATACACACAGCGGTGTAAATTAATACCGTAGCTATTATCATTAATGCTATTATCTGTGAGGTGGACAACCCAAACAGAAATCCTCGGTAGCTGTCGCCTCTGAAAAACTCCAGAACAAACCTGCCTGCCGAATAAACGGCAAGATATAGGAAAAACAGCTTGTTTTTCAAAATTCCTTTGTTAAGCAACGCCCACATAACAAAAAACAAAATCAGGTTAAAGCCTGCCTCAAAAAGCTGAACGGGAAATCTGTTTACTCCGTTGGCTGATTCGATAAGGCTGTTGTGAAATGTGAAACCGAAGCTGCTTTCTATTCCGTAGCAGCAGCCGCCCAAAAAGCAGCCGATTCTGCCGAAGGTGTGAAACAGCGGAACGCCTGCCGCCATAATATCGGCATAGCCGCCGAGGTTTTCAAGCTTAGTTGCCTTTGCATATATAATAGCTGCCGCTATACCGCCGAGCAAACCGCCGTAAAATACCTGTCCGCCGAATAACATACCGGCAATGTTAAGCCACTGCGTAAAATTCTTCGCCTGAAAGAGAAGCCCTATATACTGAATGTTTGTAATGCCGTAAAGAATATGACCGCCGACGAATACTCCTATTGCACTGAACAGCAGCATAAAAACCATTCTGACTTCGTCAAGGCGGTTTCTCATAGCTTTAATATAAGCAAAGCAGCCTGTTGCAAGTATTCCTATTATAGCCGCAACACCGTATGTACCTATTTCTTTTCCAAATAATGTAAAACTGCCTATCATAATTTAATCTCCGATTTTTACTGAAATTTAAAAAGCACCTGCCGCAACAGGTGCTTTTTGTTCGAGAAAAACTAATTATCAGTCAATTACTGAACTGCTGACTGAAGTGCAGATGCAAGTGAGTTTATGTCGTTTGTGTTTGCAACAGAACCAACAGCAGTTGCTGCTGTGCAAAGAGCGCATACAACGCAGAGAACTGCAATAACAGTAATAGCTGTTCCGATGATGCCGCAAACTAAGCCGGCAATAGCAAGGCCTTTGCTGCCGCCAACCTCTTTACACTTCTTCATTCCGATAGCACCAAATACAATACCGAGAATTGCAATGATAGGTGCTACGAAATTAAGATACGGAATCCACGTACCAACGATTCCGATAATGCCGCATACAAGAGCTACGATTGAAAATGTTTTTGAATTGTCCTGCATAATGATACCTCCTAAAAAATATATGTATCAAGCCGTAAGGCATAAATACCAATAGTCAAGTAATGATTAACAAATACTTTAAAAAAATTATATCATAAGACGTCGAGTTATGTCAAGGAATGTTTTGACACAGTTTCAGTTTTGTCAAGAAATCATCAATAATAATTCAATAGAGCCTGCTTTTTATTCTATGCGATTATGTAAGCGTTTTAGAATTGTGATTATGGTTACGTTTTAGAATTTTGTTGATATAATCAGAGGGTTGTGATAAAATGATAATGTGTACATAAAACGGCAATTTTCGGTAGCTGTCGTTTGGAATTTTATTGTGACATACAAGGTGGGTATGACATATGGAGAAAATATATGATGTTGTTATTGTCGGTTCGGGTGCCGCAGGTCTTTATGCTGCTTTGCAGTTTGATGAAAGCGTGAGGGTGCTTGTTATAGCAAAGAGGGAATTGAGCCTTTCAAACAGCTCACTTGCTCAGGGCGGGGTTGCCGCTGTTCTTGATAAGGATAACGATAACTTCAAGCTGCACATAGCCGACACGCTTATTGCGGGAAAATACAAGAATGACCCGGCGGCTATCGAGGTGCTTGTTACCGAAGGTCCGCAGGATGTTCTGAATCTAAAGAAGCTCGGCGTTGCCTTTGACCTTGATAACTCCGGCAAGCTTCAAATGACGCTTGAAGCAGGACACTCAAGACACAGAATCGTTCACCATAAGGATTCAACAGGAAAAGCTATTACCGATGTACTTATTGAAAATGTTAAACTGCGCCGGAATGTTGATATTGCACAGAATACAATGCTCTACGATTTGAAAAAGGTTGACGGCGGCTTTACGGCGTATCTGCTTAAGGACGGACAGACTGACTGCGTTAATGCACGTTATTGCATAATGGCGACAGGCGGCGTTGGCAGAGTTTATGCTTATACTACAAACAGTGCAATTGCAACGGGCGACGGCATAACAATGGCGCATAACCTCGGTGCAAAAATTAAGCATTTAAGCTGGATTCAGTTTCACCCAACAGCCTTTGCAGCTGAGAAGGACAGAGAAAGATTTTTAATAAGCGAGGCTGTCAGAGGCGAGGGAGCAGTTCTGCTCAATTGCAAGGGCGAACGCTTTGCCTTTGATTATGACGAAAGAGGAGAGCTTGCTCCCCGTGACGTTGTGTCTGAGGCAATTATGCTTGAAGCCAAAAAGACAAACAGCGAGAATTTCTATCTTGATATAACCCACAAGGATCCGGAGTCTGTAAGAAACCGTTTCCCAATGATATACGCAAAGTGCTTAGAAGAAAATGTTGATATAACAAAGGACAGAATCCCTGTTTTCCCGTGTCAGCACTATTTAATGGGCGGAATAGACGTTGACTTGAACGCTCAGTCGACAATTGACGGACTATATGCTGCCGGTGAATGTTCGCACACAGGTGTTCACGGCGCAAACAGGCTTGCAAGCAATTCACTGCTTGAGGCTCTTGTGTTCTCACGCCGAGCAGCAGAGGATATTATGCGTAGGCTCAAAAAGGGCAGAGCACAGCTTGCTGTTCCTGAAACGCCTAAGCAGCCGAGCGGAGCACAGCTGCCGCACGGTTACAGAACAGAGATAAGAGAGATTATGCAGAGCGCTCATTTTGTTCTTCCAACGCCGGACGCTGTTCCGGAGGGCTTGCAGAGAGCGAAGAGAATTTTAAACGAGCTTAAATGCTCCGGCTATATGCTGACGCCGGACCTTGTTGAGGCTAAGAGCCTTGCAACCGTAGCCTGCATTATTTTACAGGAGCTTGTTTGAAGCGGAAAGGAAAAATATATTATGATTAACCCTATTTACATAGATAATTTGATAAAAGAGGCTTTGCTTGAGGATATAAACTACATTGACGCAGCGACAGATAACCTTATTTCAGACGAGCAGTGCAACGAGGCTGTGTTTATGGCTAAGGCAGACGGCATCGTCTGTGGTGTTGATATTGCAATGCGTGTATTTGAGATAATTAACAGAGGAAAATTTGAATATAATATTTTAAAGCACGACGGCGACAGCGTAAAGTACGGCGATGTTATAGCTGAGGTTAAAGGCTCAACAAAAACGCTGTTAAAGGGCGAGAGAACAGCGTTGAATCTTATCCAGCATATGAGTGGAATTGCTACTGCAACAAACGAGGTGGTAAGGCTTGTAGAGGGTACTAAGGCTTCAATAGCAGACACAAGAAAGACGCTTCCGGGTTTAAGGCCTATTCAGAAGTATGCCGTTACGGTTGGCGGCGGCAGAAACCACCGCTATAATTTAAGTGATGCGGCTATGCTCAAGGATAACCACGTTGACGCAGGCGGCGGCATAAAAAACGCTGTAACCGCACTTAAGAAAAGAATAGGGCATATGACTAAGATTGAGCTTGAGGTCAGAAATCTTGACGAGCTTAAAGAGGCACTTGAAGCCGGAGTTGACGTTATTATGCTTGACAATATGGATAACGAAACGATGAAAAAAGCTGTTGAAATAACAAACGGCAGAGCCTTGCTTGAAGCCTCCGGCGGTATCACGTCTGAAACCATCAGAGGCGTTGCCGAAACAGGCGTTGACATAATCTCTATCGGAGCATTAACACATTCGGTTAAGGCTTTTGATATTTCAATGAAGATAAAAAAGTAATTAAGTAAATATTTTAAGATAAATTTCAGTGTTGAACGGCACAGCTGTTCAATCGGAGGTGAGTTTATGTTTCATTGGGATAACTGCGTATTTTATTTTATTTTATTCTCAATACTCGGTTGGGCGGTAGAGGAGGCAATTACCTCGTTTGAGAAAAAAACAATTGCAAATGTCGGCTATCTGAACGGACCGTATTGCCCTATTTACGGTTTAAGTGTGACAATTTGCTACATTATAAGCGAGCTTATTATTGATGAGTGGTATGCTCAGCTTATTATTTTCACAATAGCAGTTAGCGCCTTTGTGTTCTGTACGGGTATTTTCCTGCAAAAAGTTCTGCATTGCAGGCTTTGGGATTATTCGACAATGCCGCTTAATATTAAGGGTTTTATCACAGTACCGCTGAGCGTTGTATGGGGAATTGTGCTGACTATAATTGTGGGCAACGTATTGCCGCTTACCGACCATCTGCTTGAGTACATACCGAATACATGGATGTATTTTATTTTTGCTGTTTTCGGAAGCATACTGCTTATCGACACAGTTGTTTCAACGGTTTCATACCTTGAAATCAGGCTCAAGGTAAGACAGCTTAACAAAATTTCGGAAAAGCTTGCAAAAATTTCGCATGGCTGGGGCAGAGCCGTAGCCAAGGCTTCAATAAAAACGGGCGACAATTTAGGGCTTGACGGTAAAATAAACGAATATGTGACAAAGGCAGAAATCGCCAAAAACCGCCAAACCTACAATGAAAAAGAAATTGAAGAGATAAAAAAACAGCTTGATATTAAGTATGAAAAGCTTCTTAACGATAACGGCTTCTTTGAGAAGCGAGCCGTTAAAAATATGGACAGCAAAAGCGTTGAAAATGACCAGCAGCTCACTAAACTTTACAATAAAATTGCTGATGGAACAAAGCAGCTTAACCGCAGGGAATATGAAGGCTACTTTCAAACCGAGGAGCAAAAGCCGTTTGCATACGGCGTAAATTTCTATAAGCTTTTTTGGCTGTTCGTTATCGGCTCACTTATCGGCTGTATTATGGAAACAATAGTAGGCTTTATTTATAACGGCGGCGTGTTTGAATACCGTGTAGGCCTTGTATACGGACCGTTTATACCCGTTTACGGTATAGGCGCCGTTATGATGACGCTTGCGCTTTATAAATTCAGCCGAGCAAGAATATGGATAGTATTCCTTGTCAGTGCATTTGTCGGCGCAACCTTTGAGTACCTGACAAGCTATTTCCAGCAATTGCTTTTTGGCACCATATCCTGGGACTATTCACAACAGTTTTTTAACCTTTACGGCAGAACAAGCCTTTACTATGCGATAATTTGGGGGCTTCTCGGCATTGCGTGGGCAAAGTTTATTTACCCGTTTGTTTCAATGCTTATCGAAAAGCTGCCAAAGGGAATGGGCAAGCTTTTGAGTATTGTTTTGTGCGTGTTTATGGTTTATGACTGTGTTATTTCCTGCCTTGCACAATGGAGATATAATGAAAGGCAGACCAACCCTACTCCGTCAAATGTTATTGAGGAGTTCCTTGACGAGCAGTTTCCGGATGAGTACATTGAAATGATTTATCCGCATATGAGGTACGATGACGGAAGCGGAGATTTTGTAGAAAAATAATTGTAATCTTAAAATTGCAAAAATATAGTTGACAATTCCTCCTCGGAGATATATAATATATCAGGAAACTTCGAGGGGGAATAATTATGGATACAGCAAATACAGTAAAAAGAAGCGCTACATATTCAATAGTGCTCACAGCGTTATTCGCTGCGTTAACTGCAGTATTTTCACAGATTGCTATTCCAATTGGTCCTGTGCCGATTAACCTTGCAATGTTTTCGGTTTTTGTTGCAGGCGGACTTCTGGGAATAAGACGTGCAATGATAAGCCAGCTGGTTTATGTTTTGCTCGGTGCAGTCGGTGTTCCTGTTTTTGCAGGCTTTAAGGGTGGCTTTGCAGCTATTGCAGGTCCGACGGGCGGTTACATAATCGGATATATCCTTGCCGCAGGAACAATAGCGCTTATCTGCCGTTTTTGGAACAAAAAGATTGTGGCTCTTGCCGTTGCAATGGTTGTCGGTCTTGCTGTTTGCTATTCCTTCGGTACAGCGTGGTTTGTAATTTCAACAGGCTCGCAGCTTTGGTATTCGCTTACAATTTGCGTGTTTCCGTTCCTTCCGGGCGATGCAGCAAAGATTATAGCTGCGGTTTTGCTTTGTTCAAGGCTTAAAAAGATTGTTTAAAATTTGAAAAAACTTTATTCGCTCCCGTGCTTTGGCACGGGAGTTTTTGCGCTCAAAATATGTTCACATAAATTCTATTGACTTTTTATGGGATTAATTATATCATCATAAGTAAGTATGATGAGGAGGTATACCCGGTGGATGAATTTCTGCAATCCTTAAATATTCAGGTTATTACCGACATCGCAATTGTTGCGCTTAGAATATTAATCCCGTTGCTTGGGATAATCGTTGTGTTTCAGTGCTATTCGTCAATGCGCCGCCAGCGTAGGGACGAAAAGCCGCTTATAATGCTTGAAAATACTGCAACCGGAGAGGTTTTGCCTGTGCTTTGCTGGGAAAATTCTATTGGCAGAGCTAATAGAAACGATATTGTAATTGCTGATGACCTTGCTGTTTCGAGAGAGCACTGCGTTATTTTGCGCCGTAAGGAAGGCTGGTTTATCAGTGACACCGGCTCAAAGACGGGTACGTTTGTTAACGGCGAGCAAACGCAGGGCAGAGTACCGATTTTTATAAACGATGAAATAAAAATCGGCAAGGATACCTTCATTTTAAAACGCGCACAGGATTATACAATAACGAACCGTTCATGGTTTATTAAGAAAGAGGGCAGCAAGGAGGGCATTGCGCCGTTTGCGCTGATGATGCTCATCTCTATTTTTACTCTGTTTATGGCTGCCGAGGCTTGCTTGTCGATAGAGGCTAACGACTTTCAGCCGCTTGTGGTTTATGCAGCGTTTATGGCGGTAGCGTGGATTTTCTATATTGTTTCAACAAAGGTGTTTAAGCGAGTCGGCTTTGAGCTTGAGGGACTTGCCCTGTTTTTGACCGGCATAGGCGTAATGCTGTCGGTACGGCAGGGGCTTCACCAGACCTATGTTCAGATAATAGCCTGCGCTATCGGTATGGCATTCTTCTGTTTTATGATAAAATTCCTGCAAAATCCCGACAGAGTTAATAAATGGCGGCTTGCCATAATGATAATAGCAGTAGGATTTTTGGCGGTTAATATTGTTTTCGGTACTATAAGAGGCGGTGCGGCAAACTGGATTATGATAGGCGGAGTGTCAATTCAGCCGTCCGAGTTTGTCAAGATAGCGTATATATTTGTAGGTGCGTCTGCACTTGACCAATTGCAGACGAAAAAGAACTTTATTGTATTTATTATATTCTCGGCAATATGCATCGGCGCACTGTTTATAATGAGCGATTTCGGCACAGCGCTTATCTTCTTCGGCACATTTATTATGATTTCAATAGTGCGTTCGGGCGACTACAAAACTGTTGTTGTGTCAATAGTCGGCGCAATATTTGGCGGATTACTTATTTTGCGTTTCAAGCCGTACATTGCCGACCGCTTTTCAGGTTGGGGCAAGGCGTTTGAAAATTCTGATAATAGCCTTGGGTATCAGACTGCAAGGGTGCTTACTTATGCCGCAAGCGGCGGACTTTTCGGATGCGGACTTGGCAATGGTTATTTAAAATATGTCGGTGCGTCTGAAAGCGACCTTGTTTTCGGACTTGTCTGTGAGGAGCTTGGGCTTATAGTTGCCTTGACTATTGCTGTTTCAATCGGCGGCTTGTTCTTCTACGCCCGTGCTATCACAACAAAGAGCCGCTCAACCTTCTATTCAATTTCAGCCTGCTGCGCCGCAGGGCTTCTTGTTTTGCAGTCGTCGCTAAATATCTTCGGCGCAACGGATATTCTGCCGCTTACAGGCGTTACGCTGCCGTTTATCAGCGTTGGTGGTTCAAGTATGATAGCCTGCTGGGGCTTGCTTGCATTTATAAAGGCGGCTGACGAGAGAACATATTCGATAAAGAAAAGATAAATTAATTTGGGAAGGAATGTGAGAGTATAATGAAACAGGTAAGAACACGCTCAATGTTTGTGTTTGTTCTTGTGCTTTTGTTCTTTGCCGGAATAATCTATTTTACTGTAAATATATGCATTAATGCCGATTCATGGGTTCAGCACAGCTACAACGGTCATACTTCGGGCAGTGGCGGACTTGAAAAGGCAGGAAAGATTTTTGACCGCAACGGTGTTGTTCTTGCGCAGACGGTTGACGGCAGCCGAATTTACAACGAGGATTATGATACTCGACTGTCAACGCTCCACGTTGTTGGCGACAACAGTCTTAATATTTCAACGGCGGTTCAAAGCGTTTACCGTTCGGAGTTGACAGGCTTTTCGTACATCTGGGGTCTTGAGATGCCGCAGAGCTTCAGGGGCGGCAATAATCTTACGCTTACAATTGACAGTGATGCCTGCAAAACGGCTTACAACGCTCTTGGCGGTATGAACGGCGCAGTTGTGGTAATGAATTATAAAACTGGTGAAATTCTTTGCTCGGTAAGCTGTAAGACCTATGACCCGCAGAATCCGCCGGAGCTAACTGAGGAAAACGAGAGCGAGTATGACGGCGCATATTTAAATCATGTGCTTTCATCAAGCTAT
Organism: Ruminococcus sp. zg-924; assembly: GCF_024433635.1. Taxonomy (GTDB): domain Bacteria; phylum Bacillota; class Clostridia; order Oscillospirales; family Acutalibacteraceae; genus UBA7067. The sequence goes on from NZ_WNJZ01000001.1 coordinate 10,592, forward strand.
ACGCCCGGCTCAATTTTTAAGATTGTGACAGCGGCGGCTGCTTTAGAGAATATGCCCGATATTGATAGCCGTACCTTTGAATGTAACGGCAGTGCTATAATAGGCGGCGAGGAAGTTACCTGTATGGCGCATCACGGAACGATTAACCTTGACGACGGCTTAGCGCAGTCGTGCAATATCGTTTTTGCACAGCTTGCATATGAACTTGGCAGAGATAAGATGACGGCAGCGGCTAACGAGCTTGGAGTTAATTCAAGCTATGATATAGGTCACGCTCCGACAGTGAAGGGTCAGTATGACGTTAAAAATGCAAGTGACAATGACCTTGCGTGGAGCGGTATAGGACAGTACACCGACCTTACAAACCCAATGCAAATGTGTATTTTGATGAGTGCTATTGCCAACGGCGGCAACCGTGCCGAGCCGTATTATGTACAGAGCATAAGCGGCAGCGATTATTCGCCCTTTACCGGCACAGAGCAAAGCGGAAAGGCTATGCTTAAAAGCAGTACGGCACAGAAGCTTAACGATATGATGAGATATACCGTATCATCAAATTACGGCGATTATATGTTTGGCGGAAACCTTACTGTCTGCGCTAAGACAGGTACAGCAGAGGTTAAGGAGGGTGAGAGCAACGACGCATGGATAGTAGGCTTCACCCGTGACGAGGATGTACCGCTTGCCTTTGCGGTAGTGGTAGAGGACGGCAACTTCGGACTTACCACAGCAGGGCCGGTTGCCTCGGCGGCAATTCAGGCTTGCGCTCAAACGCTGAGAAACTAAGAGCTTTCAGGCAAGGCTTAGCCGCTTCAAACAGCAAAAAGCTTGTGCAGTTGGACTTTGAAGTAAAATAAATTACAGGTGCGGCGGTCAGCAAATTGGCAGCTGCACCTGTTTTTTTAGGCAGAATATTTCGGCAAAGTATAAAATTCAAAATGTTAACAATTAATTTATGCGTTTTTTTAAATAAGTAATGAAATTTACGAAATGATGTGGTATAATTAAACGTATTAGTGTGGGCAAGCACTGTTTGGAGCCTGTAAAAACGATTATTGAGCTTGTTCATATAAAGAGAAAAGGAATGATACTATGGCGAATTTTCTTAAAGCCATGTTTGGCAATTACAGTAAGAGAGAAGTAAAGAGAGTTAAGCCTCTTTGCGACAAGGTTCTTGAGCTTGAAAGCAAATATCAGCCGATGAGCGATAAGGAGCTTAAGGAGCAGACCAGCATACTTAAGGAAAGACTTAAAAACGGCGAAACAACAGATGATATTCTGACAGACGCATTTGCCGTTTGCCGTGAGGCTTCATACAGAGTTTTAGGTATGAAGCACTTTCCGGTACAGATTATTGGCGGAATCATACTTCATCAGGGCAGAATTGCAGAGATGAAAACAGGTGAAGGTAAAACCTTGGTTGCTACTCTGCCGGCATACTTAAACGGCTTGACAGGCGAGGGTGTTCATATTGTTACGGTCAACGATTACCTTGCACGCCGTGACTCAGAGTGGATGGGCAAGCTTTACCGTTGGCTTGGCTTAAGCGTTGGACTTATTGTTCACGATTTGGCGAACGATTTGAGAAAGAAAGCTTATGCCGCTGACATTACCTACGGCACAAATAATGAGCTTGGCTTTGACTACCTGCGTGATAATATGGTTGTTTACAAGGATAGAAAGGTTCAGAGAGGTCACGCCTTTGCAGTTGTCGATGAGGTTGACTCAATCCTCATAGACGAGGCGAGAACTCCGCTTATTATTTCAGGTCAGGGCGACAAGTCAACCGATTTGTATGAGAGAGCAGACGCTCTTGCAAGAACTATGAAGTGCAAGAAGTTTGCTGAAATCGACAGCAAGGAGGACAATGACGATTACTACAAGGAGCACGGAATTGAATATATAGTTGACGAAAAGGCTAAGAGCGCAACACTGACTCCCCTTGGCGTTAAAAGGGCTGAGAGTTACTTTGGCATTGAAAACCTCACAGACCCGGACAACCTAACAATTCAGCATCACGTAAATCAGGCTATCAAGGCTTACGGAATTATGCAGAAGGATATAGACTATGTTGTTAAGGACAACGAGGTTATCATAGTTGACGAATTCACAGGTCGTCTGATGTACGGCAGACGTTATAATGAGGGACTTCATCAGGCTATTGAGGCTAAGGAAGGCGTTAAGATTGCAAACGAAAGCAAAACTCTTGCTACAATAACCTTCCAGAATTACTTCCGTCTTTACAAGAAGCTTTCCGGTATGACCGGTACCGCTATGACAGAGGAGGAGGAATTCAGAGAGATTTACAAGCTTGATGTTGTTGAAATCCCAACAAACAAGCCTGTTGCCCGCGAGGACTTGCCGGACGCTATCTTTAAGACCGAGGAGGGCAAGTTCAACGCAGTTATCAACGATATTATCGAGTGCCATGAAAAGGGCCAGCCGGTACTTGTAGGCACAATATCAATTGAGAAGTCTGAGCATTTGAGCGCAATGCTCAAGCGCAGAGGAATCAAGCACAACGTATTGAATGCTAAGCACCACGAAAAGGAAGCAGAGATAGTAGCACAGGCAGGTAAAAAGGGCGCTGTTACAATTGCCACAAATATGGCAGGTCGTGGTACTGATATTATCCTCGGCGGTAATGCTGAGTATCTTGCAAAGGCTGAAATGCGCCGTATGCAGATGCCGGAGGAGATAATTGCCGAGTCAACCGCATTTGGAGATACTGATGACGAAGAGATTTTGGAGGCAAGAAGAATTTTTGCCGAGCTTAATGCAAAATATAAGAATGAAATTAAGGACGAGGCAGAAGAGGTAAGAGCCGCAGGCGGTCTGTTCATTATGGGTACAGAGCGCCACGAGTCAAGACGAATTGACAACCAGCTCAGAGGACGTTCAGGCCGTCAGGGCGACCCGGGTAAGAGCCGCTTCTATCTGTCAACAGAGGACGATTTAATGCGTCTGTTTGGCGGAGAAAGAATGAAGGCTATTATGGAACGTCTTAATGCTCCGGACGATGTTCCCCTCGAAAACAAGATGCTTTCAAATATTATTGAAAGCTCACAGCAGAAGGTTGAAAGCCGTAACTTTGCAATAAGAAAGAACGTACTTCAGTACGACGATGTTATGAATCGTCAGAGAGAGATTATCTATGCTCAGCGTGATCAGGTGCTTGACGGTGAGAACATAAAGGATCAGATTGTAAAGATGATTGAGCAGACAATTGAAAGCACAGTTAAATCTTTCTGCCCGGAGGATGTTTCACATGATATGTGGAATCTTGAAAGCCTCAGGGATTATTACCTTGGCTGGCTTATTGATGAAACAGAGATGAAGTATTCTGCCGACGAGCTTGAGGGTCTTGAGCAAATTGACCTTATCCGTGATCTTAACGATAAGGCGACGGAGCTTTACAAGGGCAACGAGGAGATTTTGCCTGAGGAAACAATGCGTGAGATGGAGCGTGTTTATCTGCTAAAAAATGTTGATACCTATTGGATGGATCACATTGACGCTATGGAGCAGCTTAAGCAGGGCATTAGACTTCGTGCATACGGTCAGAGAGATCCGGTTGTTGAATACCGTTTCGAGGGCTTTGATATGTTCGACCAGATGATTGCAACAATTCGTGAGAATACTGTCAAGATGGTGCTTGTAGCACCAAGGAGAATTCTTGCAATACAAAAGCAGCAGGCTGAGATGCAGCGCCTTGCAATGGAACAACGTGCAAAGGCGGAGGCTGCAGCTAAGCAGGCACAGGCAAGACAGGCGGCTGTGCAGGAGCAGGCTCGTCAGGCAGCGGCTCAGACACAGCAGAATCAGAAGCTTAATGTTGTGTTCAAGCGAGAGCAGGTTGCAAAGCCAACCGCAACAAGCGGCGACGGAACAGACAGCGCAAATAAGACTGTAAGAAAAACAGCAAAGCAAAAGGTTGGGCGCAACGACCCGTGTCCGTGCGGCAGCGGCAAAAAATATAAGAAGTGCTGCGGCAGGGATGAGTAAAAGATAAATTATATAAGGCGAAAAACAGCTTAATTAAGCGGTTTTTCGCCTTATTTTTATCTGAAAATGCAGTTTTTTTTGAAATAGTAAAACTTTGGTAAACTCTGATAGATAATTTATTTTAAAGATTTCAACTTTGCGTATTTTTAATAAAATCTTCAGGGGACAAAATTAGATTTGCATAAAAGAGGAATTGTTTTTTGTTGATAATTGTTAAAAATGATGCTGTAAAATCGGCATATTGCTAATTGTTAAGGCGTATTTTACAAAAATTATACAAATCTTTTGTTGACAATTCCGAAAAGCCTGCTATAATATAATCACAGGCAAGAGAAAAGCCTGAAGATAAAATCCGAAATGTGATTCAAGTCCAGAGTAGGCACGAATATTTAAGGAGGAATGTTTTATGACACCGATTCTTGAACTTCATGACATCGACGTAACTAAATTCCTCGCCGTGCTTGACACTTGCGAGGGCAATGTATTTTTGGTTACAAGGGAAGGCGACCACCTCAACCTGAAGAGTAAGCTTTGCCAGCTTGTTGGTTTAACGCAGCTTATTGAGGGTGGTAAAATTGCAGAGGCTTACATCGTTTGCGAAAACAAAGACGATGAGTCAAAACTGTTCAGATTCAATTTGCTTGGTGACACAGGCGATGCAGTAATCGAGAACAAAGATTAATCAGATTTCTCCATTTTTTGTTTTACCATTATTTCAAGAAATCCTATACCACAAGGGGCTCGCTTCGGCGGGTCCCTTGTGGTTTTTGCGGAAAAAATAACGGACTGTATCAAAGCTTAGCAAACAATGATACAGTCCGTTTAGTTGTTAGTTATACAATACTTATATCTAATAAAACATATATAAATCTTTTTATTGACGATTAGTATAAATTGACTTATTTAATAACTCTTACTCTTACAACATCGTCAATCTTTGCAATTTCTTCGCTGAGAGATTCATCAGCTCCGCTTGCGTCAACTACTGTGTAAGCGTAATCCTTTCTTGACTTGTTCTCCATATTTTCAACATTTGCGCCCTTGTCGCTGAGAACCTGGAGTGAACGCTGTAAAACAGAAGGAACATTCTTGTGGAGAATGCAGAAACGAATATCGCCCGATCTTGCCATGTTAACCTGCGGGAAGTTAACGCTGTTTGTAATGTTGCCGTTTTCAAGATAATCCTTAACCTCGTCGGCAGCCATAGCGGCGCAGTTTTCTTCGCTTTCCGGAGTAGATGCACCAAGGTGCGGCATTGCGATAACACCCGGAACACCAAGAAGATCGTCTGTTGCAAAGTCTGTAACATAGCTTGCAATTTTGCCGCTTTCAATTCCTGCAAGAACGTCTGTTGAGTTAACAAGGTCAGCTCTTGAGTAGTTGAGAATTCTTACGCCGTCCTTCATCTTTGCGATGTTCTCAGCACAGATAACGTGCTTTGTGTCCGGCGTAAGCGGAACGTGAACAGTAATATAATCGCTCTGCGCGAAAATCTCATCAAGTGTTATGCAGTGAGCCATTGACGGTGAAAGTTTGAGTGCGCCGTCAACAGAGAGGAACGGATCATAGCCGCAAACCTTCATTCCGAGAGCTGCAGCAGCGTTTGCAACCAAAGCGCCGATTGCGCCAAGACCTATAACGCCGAGCGTCTTGCCCTTGATTTCAGGGCCTGCATATGCGCTTTTGCCCTTTTCAACCATCTTGCCAACCTGGTCGCCGTTGCCCTTGAGTGTTTTTGCCCACTCAATGCCGTCAACAATCTTTCTTGAGCTTAACAGAAGACCTGCAATAACAAGCTCCTTAACTGCGTTGGCGTTAGCACCCGGTGTGTTGAACACAACAATGCCGTTTTCGCTGCACTTGTCAATTGGAATGTTGTTAACGCCTGCGCCTGCTCTTGCAATAGCAAGAAGGCTTTTGGGCAGCTCCATATCGTGCATTGATGCACTTCTTACGAGCACTGCATCCGGATTTTCAATATCGTCGCCACAGGTGAAGCCGTCGCCAAGACGGTTAAGACCTATCGGAGAGATTTTGTTTAAGGTTTTGATATTATACATTGTGATACTCCTTATTCAGCCAAGCTTAGCCGTTTGCCTTTTCAAACTCAGCCATAAATTTAACGAGTGCGTCAACACCCTCATAAGGCATAGCGTTGTAGATAGACGCTCTCATACCGCCGACCGAACGGTGACCCTTAATATTTTCAAAGCCTCTTGCAGAAGCCTCTTTAACAAAGAGTGCGTCAAGGTCTGCATTGCCTGTTACGAACGGTACATTCATAAGTGAACGGTCTTCAGGAACTACTGTGCCCTTGAACAGCTTTGAATTGTCGAGGAAATCGTAAAGAAGCTTTGCCTTCTTCTCATTTCTCTCCTTCATTGCCTCAAGGCCGCCAACCTCGTTCTTAACCCACTCCAAAACGAGCTTTGCAATGTAGATTGTGTAGCACGGCGGTGTGTTGAACATTGAGCCGTTGTCAGCGTGAGTCTTGTAGTTGAACATTGTCGGGGTAATATCCATTGCGTCGCCGATAAGGTCATCACGGATAATAACGATTGTAACGCCTGCCGGAGCCATATTCTTCTGAGCACCTGCGTAAAGAACGCCGAACTTTGAAACGTCAATCGGCTGAGAGAGAATATATGATGAAATGTCGGCAACAAGCGGAACATCGCCTGTCTGCGGCAGCTCGTGGTATGCTGTACCGTAGATTGTGTTGTTCATACAGATGTGGAAGTAATCCGCATCCTTTGTGAAGGTCTTCGGGTCAAGCTTCGGGATATAAGAGAAGGTCTTATCCTCAGAAGAAGCAACTACATTTGTGTTGCCGTAGCGAGACGCCTCTTTATATGCCTTTTTAGCCCACTGACCTGTGATAACATAGTCAGCCTTGCCGGACTTTGTCATAAGGTTCATCGGAACCATTGCAAATTGTGACGAAGCACCGCCCTGCAAGAATAATACTTTATAGTTGTCGGGAATATTCATTACTTCCCTTAAAAGAGCCTCTGCAGTTTCAATAATTCCGCCGTACACCTTTGAACGGTGTGACATCTCCATAACCGATTGTCCGCTTCCCTCGTAATCGAGCATTTGTGCGGCAGCTTTTTCAAGCACTGATACAGGCAGCATGGACGGGCCTGCAGAAAAGTTGTAAACTCTGCTCATGATAACATATCCTTTCATCTTCTAATAAAAGCAGACAAAGTCTGCCAAATTGCTAACACTCTAATTATAAGCTTTATAAAGGGTGAAGTCAACACAAAAAATGCCTGTAAACCACGAAATTTGCGGCAATATGCAAGAATAAACTTTAGTCAGTGTATATTAGAGTGTAAAAATATATCCTGCGCCATATTATATAATAGACGCAGGATGAGTAAATGTGATAATTTAACGTCGAAAAATATTCGTCAGATATATTCAGTTAATTCTGTATCGCCGGTTGAAACAACAAATTCAACATCCTGAAAGCGGCTTGAGAGAATTGAAGCAAAAGGTGCGCATACAATAAACTCAGAACGGTAATGTCCAATGTCGGCAATGCTGATACCCGCATTATAGGCGTCAATAAGCTGATTGTGCTTGATTTCGCCTGTTACAAAGGCGTCGATTTTATTTGCGATTTTATAAAGCTCATCTCCGCCTGCTCCTGTGCAAATACCAACTTTTTTTATGCGTTTGCCGGCATCCATATAGCGCAGCCCCTTACAGCCGAGTTTTTCCTTAACGTGCTTTGCAAAGATTTTAGCCGACATTTCGCATTTTAAAATACCTATCGCAATCGGCTCGTTTTCAATAGGTTCAATAGCTGCAAGGTCAAGCTTTTTTGCAAGCTGAACGTTTGTGCCGAGCGGTGAAATGTCAAGGTTTGTATGAGCGCATATTGCATTTATTCCTCTGCTTGCGAGCATATAGGGAACACTGCCTCTGTTGAGCGACTTAAGCGGATTGAAGATAACGGGGTGGTGGCTTATTATAAGCTCACATTCAAGATTGGTCGCTTCCTCAACAACCGAAGCGGTAATATCAAGGCATACAAGCGCTTTTGTTACAGCTGCGCTTTCATCGCCAACCAGCAGACCGACGTTGTCAAAATCCATAGCGCTTGAAAACGGTGCTATTTTGTCTATGTATCCGTAAATTTGCTTAACAGTAGTCATTTTGCCCTCCGTTAATAAAGCTGTTTATTTTGTTTATTGTGTCCGCCAAATCAGCGGCTATATTTTTGTTGCCTCCGCAAAGAAGACCCTTATGCTTTTTTTGCAGTGACGCCACCACTCTCTCAAGGTACATTCTGTCAAGCTTCCGTTCAGCCGGATTCAGCTTGCCGACCCTCGCCGAAAAATCAGAAAGAACAACAGTCGTGTTGCAAAAGCAGACAAGCATAACGGTGTAAATTCGTCCGTCGCTTTCAACAGCCTGCTCACGCATAATCTCAAAACCGTTCTGACAAAGGTAGGAACGAAGAACCTCAGGACGAGTCATCGGCTGTAAAATAAGGTGTTTGTCACTGCTTTTGAGCCACTGTGCGGCTTCTATAATAGAGCAGATAAGCTCGCCGCCCATGCCTGCTATTACAATATCACTGCATTCATCAGCTCTGATTTTTTCAAGTCCGTTTGAAAGCCTTGCCGATATTTTATCCGAAAGGGAGTATTGCTTAATTGTTTCAATTCCGCTTTTAAGCGGACCTTCATTTATGTCGGCGGCTATGGCGGAATTTATTTTTCCGCTTTGTATAAGGTATACTGGCAGATATGCGTGGTCTGTTCCAATGTCGGCAACAGTCGCACCCTGACGGACAAATTCGGCGCAAAGCGATAGCCTGCGGTCAAGCTTTATTTCGTTACTGTTCAAATAATCACTCCAAAACAAAATGGCGTGTCATAAAGGCACGCCGGAAGTTTGTTCGGCAAAACTGCCGTATTACTTGTTTGCAAGGTGATTGTTGATTTTCTCAACCATTTCGTCTGCGTCAACACCGTGAACAGCGCAAGCCTGCTCAAGGGTTTCGCCTCTTGATGCAGGGCAGCCAAGACAGTGCATTCCCATTTCAAAGAAGAATGGTGCTGTTGTTGAGTCAAGGTCGAGAATATCTCCGATTATTGTGTTTTTATTAATTTCAGCCATTATATATTCCTCCGTTTTGTTAATCTTAGGATAATATTATATCCTAAAAAGAATATAAAATCAACATAAAAGTACAAAGCAAAAATAACGCCTGTATTTACAAAGAATTATACAAAAAAACACAAAAAATCCCCCGAATAATTTCGGGGGATAGTTTGCGCATTAAGAAACCTTTATCAGAAGTAATTAATTCTGCTCCTTCATTCTTGCAAAGCAATCGCTGCAATATACAGGACGGTCTTCTCTTGGCTTGAAAGGAACCTTTGCTTCTTGTCCGCATGATGCACATGTAGCCGTGAACATCTCACGCTCTGTCTTGTTAGCGTTTTTGCGGGCATCTCTGCAAGCCTTGCATCTCTGCGGCTCGTTTACAAAGCCCTTTTCCGCATAGAACTCCTGCTCACCTGCTGTGAACACGAACTCGCTGCCGCACTCTTTGCAGGTTAGAGTCTTGTCTTCGTACATTTGTTTTACCTCACTTTGGTGAATTTGTTTATCCCTCGAGTGGAGTTGCACCACTGCCTTTGTTTTACAACGCTCTTCGTGAGCTACGGGGACATATATCAGTCAAATGCATCTCAGCTTTTTGCGTATGCGTGATAATGCATTGTCAACTGCCTTAACTGTTGTGTTAAGCGAACGTGCCGTTTGAACATAAGAGCTGCCGCTTAAATAGTGGGACAAAACCTTTTGCTCAAAGGAGGAAAGAGATTTTTTTATTTTTTTCTGCAAATCGGCAAAGCCCTCGTTGTCAATATACTGCTGTTCGGGGTTTGCTCCGCCGCCGATGTCTGAAAGCTCGCCGCTGTCTATCGGGACTATGCAGTTGTATGGAATCTTCTTTTTTCGCTTTTCGTTGGCGTAAACCGATGAAAGCTTGTTGAAAATACAGCGGTTTACGTATGTTTTGAAGCTGACGTTTTTATCTGTTCGGTAACTGTTGACGGCGTGCAGAAATACTATGTAGCTTTCCTGCACAAGATCGTCCTTATCCTCGAAACTAATGCTTCTTGAAAATTCAGCCGATTTGCCGTAAATTAACGGGGCATATCGTTTTGACAGCGACTCAAAGGCTGTTTCATTACCGTTGCGAATTCTCTCAATCAGCTGTTCATCGCTTAAGCTATCGTCACCGTTACAGCCGATTTTGTCATTATACATATAATTAACCTCGCAGAGAACTCTTTTATAAGCTTATCATACTTTAAATGGGCAAAAATGTCAATGGTTTTTTTGAATATATATCACAGACTGTTGTAAATGTTAATAAAATCTATTCAATAGTTTAAAAATCGACAAAGTTTGGTAGATTTACATTGAACCTTGATGTTAATTTTTACATAATCTTAATTCAAAATTTGTCAAAATTGCGCAGGCAATTTTTTTAGAATATATGATAAAATTTAAGTATATTTTCTAACGTATAAAATTCAGAAAAGAGTTGTAGGATATGGTAGTACAGAGCAAGAGCATGGGGCTGTTTGGACTTGATGCGTATGTTATAGATGTAGAGGCAGATGTAACCGGAGGTATGCCGGCTTTTGATATAGTTGGACTTCCGGATACGGCTGTTAAGGAATCACGTGACAGGGTAAGGGCGTCAATGAAAAATATGGGATTTGATTTTCCGCTTGGGAGAATAACAATTAATTTGGCTCCTGCCGACACGAAAAAGGAAGGTCCGTTTTACGATTTGCCGATTTTGGTAACGATTATGCAGTCAACAGGTCAGCTTCTGCCCGTTAATCCAAAATACGCATTTATCGGCGAGTTATCGCTCGGAGGTCGGCTGCGTGCTGTAAGAGGTGTGCTGCCGATGGTTATAAAGGCGAGGCAGTGCGGCTTTGAGCGTATTTATGTGCCTGCTGAGAACGGCGCTGAAGGAGCTGTGGTGGAAGGCATTGAGGTAAAGCCTGTTGAAGATATTGTTCAGCTTTACGATGATTTGAGCGGACGGCGTGAGATTCCGCCTGCAAAGCCGCTTGATGCGCAGGACGAGGATTTGAATGAGTATCCGGATTTTTCACAGGTCAAGGGGCAGCTTGAGGCTAAACGTGCAATGGAGGTTGCCGCTGCAGGAGGGCATAATATTCTGCTTATAGGACCTCCCGGCTCCGGCAAGAGTATGCTTGCAAAACGATTGCCGTCAATATTGCCTGATATGAGTTTTGAAGAGATGATAGAAACAACAAAAATACATTCAATAGCAGGTGTGTTGCCGCCGGGTGCTCCGCTTGTTAAGCACAGACCGTTTCGTTCACCGCACCACACGGTGTCTGCGGCAGGACTTTCCGGCGGCGGTACTGTTCCAAAGCCGGGTGAGATTTCGCTGGCGCATAACGGCGTGCTGTTTTTGGATGAATTGCCGGAATTTAACCGTAGCTCTCTTGAGGTGCTTAGGCAGCCGATAGAAGACGGAGTTGTGACAATTTCAAGGGTCAGCGGCTCTCTGTCATACCCGTGTTCGGTTATGCTTGTTGCCGCAATGAACCCCTGCCCGTGCGGATATTTCGGACACCCTACAAGAAACTGCACCTGTGCTAAGGGGGCTGTACACCGTTATCTTTCAAGGGTGTCGGGGCCGCTTCTTGACAGGCTTGATTTGCACGTTGAGGTTCCGGCTGTTAATTATGACGAACTTAATTCTGATTTGCCAAGCGAAAGCTCGGCTGAAATAAAGGCGAGGGTAAACGCCGCAAGACAGCTTCAAAGGCAGAGGTATGTCGGAACAAGCGTGCGGTGCAATGCACGGCTTACTCCGTCAACGCTGAAGCAGTTTTGTGTTATGGATGACCGTGCGTCAATTATGCTTAAAACAGCGTTTGAGAAAATGGGCTTTTCAGCAAGAGCGTATGACAGGGTGCTTAAGGTTGCACGAACAATAGCTGACCTTGACGGCTGTGAGGTGATTAATTCCCGTCATATTGCCGAAGCTATACAATATAGAAACCTTGACAGAAAGTATTGGCAAGGCGTGTAGAAAACAAACAGCAATTAAATAATAGGGATATTCGTTTTTTGATTAAAATATGTACTGCTCTGTGTGCAAATTTGAGTTTAGCAAAAACACAACGGTCTGTGCCGCAGGCTCTAACTTAGCGTACTAACAAAAAAACTTAAAAAAATATTCAATATATTTACGCCTGTTGACGGTGATAAATGTAACCAAAATAGTTAAATTACTTTTGTATAATTCGAATTGTATTGACATTGTTTGACGTTTGTATTATCATTTTAAATTAGAAGATTTTGAATAAGATGTTCGATTTTTGGGATTTGCTCAAAACGATTACTACAGATTTTGAAAGATACCGAAATTTTAGATATATAGTTCAAATGTTAATATATAATGGGAGTGTTCCGATTTGGACAAATATGTGATAAACGGCGGCAACAAGCTGTATGGCGAGGTCAAAATAGGCGGCGCAAAGAATGCGGCTGTTGCAATTATTCCGGCGGTTGTTCTTGCCGATTCTCCCTGCAGAATTGAAAACGTTCCTAATATAAGCGATGTTACGCTTATTGCAAACATTTTGCAGGGTTTGGGTGCTACCGTAAGAAATGTCAAAAAAACTACCCTTGAAATAGATCCGACCACAATATTTACCCACGTTGCAAATTACGATCAGGTTAAAGGTATGAGAGCGTCATACTACCTTTTGGGAGCACTTTTGGGTAAATACGGAAAGGCTGAGGTTGCAATGCCCGGCGGCTGTAACTTTGGCGTTCGCCCTATTGATTTGCATCTCAAGGCTTTTGAGGCACTCGGTGCAAAGCACACACTTAAAAACGGCGTAATAAGCGTTAGCGCAGACAGGCTTTCAGGCAGTAGCATTTATCTTGATGTTGTTTCTGTCGGTGCAACTATGAACGCTATGCTTGCCGCTGTTAAGGCTGAGGGCTTAACTGAAATTGAAAACGCCGCAAAGGAGCCGCACATTGTTGATTTGGCGAACTTCTTAAACTCAATGGGCGCAAACATAAAGGGAGCAGGTACAGACACAATCAAAATCAGAGGTGTTAAGTCGCTTCACGGCACTACCTATTCTATCATACCCGACCAGATTGAAGCCGGGACATATATGGTTGCTGCTGCGGCAGCAGGGGGCAATGTGGTTGTAAGCAACGTAATTCCGAAGCACCTTGAGGTAATAAGCGCAAAGCTGAGGGAAATTGGCGTTGTGGTTGAGGAATATGACGAGGCTGTAAGAATAATAAGCGATGGCAGACTCAAAAAATGTACGATTAAGACTATGCCGCATCCCGGATTTCCGACAGATATGCAGCCGCAGTTTGCGGCTCTGCTTACTACGGCACAGGGCATAAGCATAGTAAACGAGAACGTGTGGGAAAACCGCTTTCAGTATGTATCTGAGCTTGCAAGGCTTGGCGCAAAGATAACCGTGGAGGGGAAAAGAGCGTTTATTGAGGGTGTTGACCACCTTGAGGCTGCGCCTGTTAAGGCAACTGATTTAAGAGCAGGAGCCGCTATGGTTATAGCAGGTCTTTGTGCAAGAGGTATAACGGAGATAGAGAACATCGGCTACGTTGAGAGAGGATACGAGAATATTATTGAGAAGCTTCAGAATCTTGGCGCAGACATTGTAAAGAAAAGAACAACCACTACTACACAGGTGATTATAGCATAATAATTTTGAATGATAGTTTTAAAGGCTACGGCGGGCTTTGCTTTGCTGCGGCCTTTTTCTCAGCAAAAGAGGTGTTAATATGGCAAAAATTTGTCCGCTTTTCAGCGGCAGCCAAGGTAACAGCTATTACATAAGCTCGGCAGGCAACGGCATACTGATTGACGCAGGGCGAAGCGCAAAGCAGATTGAAAATGCACTTGCGGCAAACCAAATTGATATTGATACTATCCGTGCAATTTTTGTCACACATGAGCATACCGACCACATTCAGGGTCTGCGTGTTTTCTCATCTCGCCATAAAATTAAGGTTTATGCCTCATATGATACAATGCACACGCTTGAGCAGATGGGCGTTGTAAACGAAAAGGTTGACGGAAATGAAATTGACAGTCGGGGAGTTGCTATTGACGGTATGCTGATAAAGCCGTTTGCCACCTCACACGATTGCATAGGAAGCGTAGGCTACACTGTTGAAATGTCGAATGGTGTAAAGGTTGCGCTTGCAACCGACACGGGAATCATAACCGATGAAATACGCAGAGCCATAACAGGCTGCAGCGCTGTGATTTTAGAGTCGAACCATGATATAGGTATGCTTATGAACGGTGCTTATCCGTACCAGCTTAAGCGAAGAATTTTGTCTGACTGTGGTCATCTTTCAAATGATGCCTGCTCAAAGCTTCTGCCTGAGCTTGTTGAAAGCGGAGCAACACGCTTTATTCTTGCTCATTTGAGCCGTGACAACAATATACCAATGATAGCCGAGAACTCAGCTTTGTATGAGCTTGCTCAGTGCGGAATGAAGAAAAACAGGGATTTTACGCTTATGGTTGCGCCGCCGGAAACTTGCGGCGAGAGCGTAATAATATAGGTGGAAAATGTTAAGCGTAAAGATTTTGTGCGTAGGAAAGCTAAAGGAAAAATATTTAAGAGACGCCTGCCTTGAATACTCAAAGCGGCTGGGCGCATTTTGCAGGCTTGAAATAGCAGAGCTTGCGGAGGAGAGGATAAGCGACAATCCCTCTCAAAGTGAAATAAACCGTGTGATTGAAGCCGAGGGCAAACGACTTTTGCAAAAGGCAGAAAAATGCGACGCCATTATTGCGATGTGCATTGAAGGAAAGCAGCTTTCATCACCAGAGCTTGCCGAATTCATCGATAAAACGGCGGTTTCCGGGGTAAGCAGCATAGCTTTTGTGATAGGAGGCTCATACGGACTTTGCGATGAAATTAAGGCGAAGTCAAGGCTGAAGCTTTCAATGTCAAAAATGACGTTTCCTCATCAGTTGGCAAGGGTAATGGTGCTTGAACAGCTTTACAGGGCGTTTCAGATTTCAAGCGGAGGAAAATATCATAAATAATTAAACCTGTCTGAGATGAACAGACAGGCATTTTTTTGGAAAATTATGTAGATTAATTGCACAAAAGAATTATTAGGTTTTTATTAAAATAATACATCAATCCGAACTTTTTTTCGTTACTTGTTAAAGTGTTGACAATATCGGGTTCAGGCAATATATTATAGGCAATGAAGAACGTAAAATTTAGGTTTTGCAAACAAACACAAAATTTAAAGTTAATCAGCAGGTGATTATAATGAGTTATAAGGTTATTGTTTTGGACATAGACGGAACACTTGTTAATTCCGAAAAGAAGATTACTAAAAAAACATTTGACGTTCTGAAAGAAATGCAGGACGAGGGCAAGGCTGTTGTAATAGCAAGCGGCAGACCGCCGCAGGGTGTTATGCCGTATGCAAAAAAGCTTGGCTTTGACAAGCAGGGCGGATATATTCTTTCCTACAACGGCGGAAGAATCACACAGGTTAAAAGCGGCGAAACAATTTACAACAGGTGTTTCCCAAACGAATATCTGCCGGAAATCTGCGAAATAATTAAGGATTACAGGGTGACTATAAACACCTATGAAAACGATACTATTGTTACAGGCGGCAATGTCAATAAATATTCAAACGTAGAGGCTGACATTATCGGACTTGAAACAAACTTTGTTGACGACTTTGCTTCATATGTTACATTTGAAGTTAATAAATGTCTGCTTTCAGGTGAGGTTGAGGACATATTAAAGCTTGAGGAGATATTAAAGAAAAAGTATGAGGGAAAGCTTGGTGTTTACCGTTCAGAAGAATTCTTCCTTGAGCTTGTTCCGCTTGGCGTTGACAAGGCGCAGTCGATTGATTATCTGCTTAAAAGCCTTGGCTGCAAAAGAGAGGAATGTATTGCCTGCGGCGACGGCTATAACGATTTGACAATGATAAAATATGCGGGACTTGGCGTTGCAATGGGCAATGCGAACAAAGAAGTTAAGGCTGCGGCAGACTTTGTTACTCTGTCGAACGATGATGACGGCGTGGCTTACGCTATTGAGAAATTCGTGTCTTAATTGCTCTTAATCTCACAATCGGTATAATAATGCGACAGAATTTCACTCATTTGTGCGCCCTGCCTTGCCATACCGTCGGCGCCTGAAATGCTCATTCCAACGGGTATTCCCTCGCCGATTACAGTGAAATGGATTTGCTTTTCGCCGTATTCGATTTCAAAGCATGGGCTTTTCAGTGAGAATAAATTCATAATATCAATACCGCTTACAGCTTTTCCGCAAAGCTCAGCGTCAAGCACCGTACCGTTTTGGGCGGTGCTTTTGATTTTTATATAGTCCGACAGCTTGTCGGGGAATTTGGTTATTTTCAGCTTTTCTGTGATTAATGTTTCCGTTTTCTCCCGTGAAAAATTTTTTTCGGAATATATATTGCCGTACTTATCCCAAGGACTCGGTGCAATTTGGCAGTATGAAAGCTTTTTTTTCGGAAAAAGCTCGGTGGCTGAATTTGTGCTGCCGTTGCAAGACCTGAAAACAAGTGCGTTTATCCTTTTTTTGTCATTGGTAATACTCGTTTTTATGCCGTGTTCAGCGTATTTTTTGCACAGCTCGTAGAAATCGCCGCCGTATTTTTCCGCCGCCTCTTGTTTTGTAAGAAAATTGCAGCCGCCGTTGTCTTTTTTTGCAAGATCTGCTCCGTCAAGACCGTTTGAGCTTCGGTTTTCCTTCATATAGCAAAGTTGAGAATACAGCGCCGCCGCAAGTGCGTATGCGCTTTCCTCGCTGTATTCCTGCGGCATTTTCGCCGCAAGAGCGCCGCAGAGCATCTCTAATTGTGAATAAGAGGTTTTATCGCCGTTTTCCTCCAATAGCAAGAAGCCGTCCTTTTCAGTTTTGCTGTGCTTGTCATCAGAGTGCGTCTGCTTTGTTTTTTCTGCGGTATTGTCAGCATTGCTCTGCGCTTTAATGAACAGAGAGCTAATATCAGCCTTGGGTATGCTGATTATTGCAGGTATTGCCGCCATTAAGGCGAATAGAACGATTATACCGATAAAAAGCTTTTTCATATCTATCCCTTTGTTTTGTTATATTTTATTGCTTACTTACTTGGCTTTTATTGACATTGACAAGGTTTTGAATTAAAATATAAACCGTATAGTCAATTATGGGGCAGTGCCGGGTTACAGCATGCCCTACACTTAGATTATATTAATGGGAAAAATAATTATTACTTAAGCAGGCACTGAAGTTTAAATTCAGCCGCTTACTTGAGTTGTGTTCTAAGGGAGTGCTGTATTTGAAAACTAAATTAATGTGGATACCGTTTATTCCGCTGTTTGTAGGCGGAGTATTGCTCAGGGTTTATCAGGCTATGTTTGACCCGAAGGGTGCAGATACCGGACTTATGGCAGGAGGAGCAATAACTCTGGGCTTTGCGGCAATTGTTATTGTAACAATTTTGGTTCTTGCCGTTATGTCAATGCTTGACCGCAGAACATCTGCTTACTATGATATAGGCAAGAATGTTCCGGCAGGAATATTCGCCATTGCCGCAGGAGCTTTTTTGTTTGCGGACGCCGTTACCTCTGTTATGGTCAGCGTTGATGTAACCGTAATTGTCGATGCGCTTATATCAGTTGTCGGCGGTGTTTCTATTATAATTATGGGCATATCATCGTTTTCCGGCAACAATAAGGCTAAGGATTTGTCGGGCTTGATGGTTATGCCTGCTCTGTGGGGCTTTGCAAGAACATTCCTTACATTCTTAAGAGATAAAACAATTTCGCCTGAGTCACGAGATATGACCGATATAGTTTATATGGTGCTTATGACTCTTTTCCTGCTCAACTGTGCTATGGTGTATATCAATGTTAAAGGCAGACACGCAGTTAAGGCTTGCTTTATCTATGGTATGCCGGCAATTCTTGTCAGCACAGCCTACACGCTTTCACATACTATCTCACAGATGAAAAACGGTACATTCAGCTTTATTGAAAACGTAAGAACATATGAGTTCTTTATGCTTTCACTGTTTGCTCTGTTCTTCCTCATTGAGCTTTCCAAGAACGCGCTTGAGCGCTCTGAGAAGGAGTATGAGGAGGCCGGCATTGATTTGAATAAGGTTAAATCTCCCGTTGTTGAGTTTGACGAGAATATCGACCCTGAGTCCTTAATAGAGCTTACCGACGACCCGATTATGCAGCAGGCTGAAATGACAATGTTCAGTGTTGACGAGTATTCAACCACAACCGCCGCTGAGAAGCTTGAGCAATATAAGAATGAAATTTATGACCGGTATGCTGACGCAGAGCCTGCTGAGGACGCCGCAGCCGAAAATGAAGAGCCTATGCAGCAGGAAGAGGAAAAAGCTGAAGAGAAAAAAGTTGATGAGGAAAAAGTTGATGAGGAACACAGCGAAGAGAATAACGAACCGTCAAAGACAGACGACGGACTCGGAGACATTGACCTTGACAGTATAAACAGATTGATAAGTGAGTTGACGGGCGAGCAATAATTTTTACAGAAAAATTTGCTTGACAACGAATTAAAATAGTGATAGCATAATAATCACAATCAACAAAGGCTATGAAAGGGACGGGAATTTTCAAGTTGCTGGTTCAGAGAGTGTGTTCACCGGCTGAAAGACACACCGTGCACGAACTTTCCACACCACCCTTGAGCGGCACGCCGAAATAAGGTGTGACGGGCGGCTCCGTTAAAGGCTGTATAAGAGCAGAGTTATCTGCTGAAATTGGGTGGAACCACGGACATTAAGCTTCGTCCCATTTTGGGACGGGGCTTTTATTATTTTGAAAGGAAGATAGAAATGGTAAACGTAAAATTATCAAACGGCAGTGTTAAGGAAGTTGAAAACGGCACAGCCGTTGCAGAAATTGTAAAGAGCATGGGCGGCGGATTTTTTAAGACCGCCTGCGTATGTAAGATAAACGGAGAACTTAAGGATTTGCGAACACCTGTTGAAAGCGACTGTGAACTTGAGGTGCTTACATTTGACCATCCGGACGGCAAAAAAGCTTTCTGGCACACAGCTTCACACGTTCTTGCACAGGCTGTAAAGCGCCTTTACCCGAATGCAAAGTGCGCAATCGGACCTGCTATTGACAACGGCTTCTATTATGACTTTGACGTTGAAAAGCCGTTTTCAAATGAGGACTTGGAAAAAATTGAAAAAGAAATGAAGGCTATTGTAAAAAGCGGTGTTGTGCTTGAGCATTTTGCAAAGCCGATTGATGAGGCTGTTGCTCTGTTACAGGAAAGAGAAGAGCCGTACAAGGTGGAGCTTGCTCAGGAGCACGCAGGCAAGGGCGAGGACATAAGCTTCTATAAGCAGGACGAGTTTGTTGATTTGTGCGCAGGTCCGCATCTTATGAATGTATCGCCGATAAAGGCATTTAAGCTTACAAACTGCACAGGCGCATATTGGCGAGGAGATGCAAGCAAGGCCCAGCTTTGCAGAGTTTACGGTATTGCATTCCCGAAGGCAAGTATGCTTGAGGAGTATCTTGTAAAGAGAGAGCAGGCTATTGCAAGAGACCACAATAAGCTTGGACGTGAGCTTGAGCTTTTCACAACCTCAGATATTATCGGTCAGGGCTTGCCTATTCTTTTGCCAAAGGGTGCAAGAGTAATTCAGCTTTTGCAGCGTTTTGTTGAGGACGAGGAGCAGAAGAGAGGCTGGCTGCTTACAAAAACTCCGTTTATGGCTAAGAGCGACCTTTATAAATTGTCGGGTCACTGGGATCACTATAAGGACGGTATGTTTGTTTTAGGTGATGAGGAAAAGGACAAAGAGGTGTTTGCGCTTCGTCCAATGACCTGCCCGTTCCAGTATCAGGCATATCTGAACAGAGGCCGTTCATACCGTGATTTGCCGCTGCGCTATAACGAAACCTCAACACTTTTCAGAAATGAAGCGAGTGGCGAGATGCACGGGCTTATCCGTGTTCGCCAGTTTACAATATCAGAGGGTCACCTGATGTGTACTCCTGAACAGCTTGAGGGCGAGTTTAAAAGCTGTATTGAGCTTACAACCTTTATGCTCAAAACACTCGGCCTTTACGAGGACGTTTCCTACCGTTTCTCACAGTGGGATCCAAACAACCGTGAAAAATATATCGGCACATCTGAACAGTGGGACGAGGCTCAGGGTACAATGGAGAAAATCCTGAAGCATCTTGAAATTCCTTATACAATCGGCATTGGCGAGGCTGCCTTCTACGGACCGAAGCTTGATATTCAAATAAAGAATGTTTACGGCAAGGAGGACACTCTTATTACAATTCAGATTGACCAGATGCTTGCCGAGAAATTCGGTATGGAGTATGTTGATAAGGACGGCACAAAGAAGAATCCGTACATTATTCACAGAACTTCAATCGGCTGCTATGAGAGAACACTTGCTCTGCTTATTGAAAAGTACGCAGGTGCATTCCCAATGTGGCTTGCTCCGATTCAGGTAAAGCTTTTGCCGATTGCAGACAGACACATTGAGGCTATCTCAAAGGTTAAAGAAGCCTTGGAGGCAAAAGGAATCCGCTGTGAGCTTGACGATAGAAGCGAGAAAATCGGCTATAAAATCAGAGAAGCACAGCTTGAGAAGGTGCCGTATATGATTTTGATGGGCGACAAGGACATTGAGAACGGAACAATTTCTGTTCGTTCACGCAAGGAGGGCGACATAGGCTCTATGAGCGTTGATGAATTCTTGTCAATGGCACTTGAGGAGATTGCAACAAAGGCTATAAAGTGATAAAGCTTTGCGAAAAACGGAAAACTATATATAGCTAATTTGTTATATTTACAAAACGGCGTATTCCACAACAGTTCGGAATACGCCGTTTTTACGCTTATTTTTCTCTGCTTTTGCCAACAAGTGCCGCAAGGTAGCCGAACACCACAGCCGCCGATATACCTGCCGCCGCAGCGGTTAAACCACCTGTAAGCACTCCGAGAAAGCCTTTTTCGGATATTGCCTTTTTAATACCCTCTGTCATCGTGTATCCGAAGCCGCTGAGCGGGACGGTTGCTCCTGCTCCGGCGAAGTCAACTAAATGTTCATATATTCCTATTCCGCTTAAAAGCACGCCTGCGCAAACATAGCTTACAAGTATTCTTGCAGGTGTGAGCTTTGTTTTGTCTATTAAAATTTGCGCTACTACACATATAAGGCCGCCGACCCAAAACGCATTTATATAGTCCATCTTATCATATCCCTTTAATTTCTTTTGGTCTATGTGTTTATTATTAAATATTTTCGGCGTTTTATACATATTATTCCTTTGGAAAATAAGAGCCTGCGGTGTTGCTTTAAAGGTCGAAAAATGCTAAAATAATAATGTTTATACGCTGTTTTGTAATACTTGCAAAATATAAATTAAGAATGGGGGATTGGAATGGAGGATAAAAGTAAATTGCCCTTGAAGCCATTTCATACAAGAGGAGGGGTCAAGGCTCCGCACAGGAAGCACACGGCAGAGTGTGAAAGCGTAATAATGCCGCCGCCGAATGAGGTGATTATTTGTATGAGTCAGCACATCGGCGCACCCTGTAAGCCGGTTGTGAAGGCAGGCGATGTGGTTAAGGTTGGTCAGCTGATAGGCGACAGCGATGCTTTTGTGTCGGTACCGATGCACTCTTCAGTTTCGGGCAAGGTGAAAAAGATAGAAACTGTGACTATGCCGAATGGCACAAAGGTTCAGGCGGTCAGAATTGAGAGCGACGGACTTATGACGCCGTTTGAGGGCATAGCTCCGCCTAATATCAACTCAAGAGAGGACTTTATTAGAGCTGTAAGGGACAGCGGCGTTGTTGGTCTTGGCGGTGCAGGCTTTCCTGTGCACGTTAAGCTGAGTGTTGAAAAGGATAAGGTTGATACTCTTATCATCAATGCAGCAGAATGTGAGCCGTATATTACGGCTGATAACCGTGAAGCTCTCGAAAACTCCTGGGGAGTTATCAGCGGAATAAAGTCGGTTATGGAGCTTATGGAGATTGACACAGCGATTATAGCCATTGAAAGCAACAAGCCGAAAGCAATCAAGGTTTTGCAGGAGGTATGCACCGCCGCAAACCGTGACATGAAGGGCGAGGTTTGTGTTCTGCCGCTTAAGGCGAGATATCCGCAGGGAGCTGAGAAGGTTATAATAAAGGCTTGCACAAATCGTGTTGTTCCTGAGGGAAAGCTTCCTGCCGATGTTGGCTGTGTTGTAATGAATATCGGCTCGGTTGCGTTTATTGCTTCATATCTTAAAACCGGTATGCCTCTTATTACAAAGAGAATTACCGTTGACGGTCAGGCGGTTAACAGACCGCAAAATGTAATTGTGCCGATTGGCACTAAGATTAAGGATATAATTGAGTTCTGCGGCGGATATAAGGAACAGCCGGAAAAGCTGATTTTCGGCGGCCCGATGATGGGTCTTGCATTGCCTGATGACGAAATGCCGCTTTTAAAGCAAAACAATGCCGTTCTTGCCTTTTCTAAAAAAGAGGCTGCAAAACTTGAGCCGAGTGATTGTATTCGCTGCGGCAGATGTGCGTCAGCCTGTCCTATGGGCTTGGTACCGCCAAGAATAAGCGGCTTTATCAAGCAAAAGGATATACCCTCTATGCTTGAAAGCGGCTTGATGGTTTGTATGGAATGTGGCTGCTGCTCGTTTGTATGCCCTGCAAACAGACCGATTGTTCAGAATATGCGCCTTGGCAAAAGCATTGTGCGCAACAGCAAGAAAAATTAAGGAGGGATAATGATGGAAAATATGCTTACTGTTTCATCGTCACCGCATTTGTCAAGCGGTGCGACAACAAGAAAAATTATGCTTGACGTCATAATCTCTCTTGTGCCGGCGTCAATAGCGGCGACTGTTTTCTTTGGCTGGAAAAGTCTTATGCTTATCGCAGTGTGCGTTATCTCTTGTGTTGTAATGGAATATATCTGCCGCAGGGTGATGAAGAGGAAAAACACAATAGGCGATTTGAGCGCAGTTGTAACAGGCTTGCTTTTAGCGCTGAATCTGCCGTCAGGTATAAATCCGCTTATCGCCGTTTTCGGCTGTGCCGTTGCAATTATTGCGGTTAAACAGATGTTCGGCGGAATTGGAAACAACTTTGTAAATCCGGCTATCACAGCAAGAATAGTTTTGCTTGTTTCGTTCCCTGTTCATATGACAACGTGGGAAAAGCCGTTTGAGTGGCTTAATACAGCCGACAGTGTTACCGGTGCAACTCCGCTTGCTATGATGGCTCAAGGTGAGAAAACAAGCTATTTTGATTTGCTCATTGGCAACACAGGCGGCTGTCTGGGCGAAACCTGCGTTATCGCTCTTGTTCTCGGTGGAATTTATCTTGTTGCAAGGCGTGTAATATCACCTGTAATTCCGCTTTGCTTTATTGGCACTGTTTTTGTGCTTTCTTTTGTTTTGGGTCAGGACCCTGTGTTCCATATTTTAAGCGGCGGCGTTATGCTTGGCGCAATCTTTATGGCTACCGATTACACAACCTCTCCGATGAATACTTGGGGCAAAGTTATCTTCGGCATAGGCTGCGGAATTATTACGGTGCTTATCAGGCTTTACGCAAATCTGCCTGAGGGTGTTTCGTTCTCAATCATTCTTATGAACATTCTCGTTCCGCATATTGAGAACCTGACAAAGCCAAGACCCTTTGGAAAGGAGAAAAAGAATGAAAAAGCTTAATCCAAAGGAAATTATAATGCCGATTATCGTTTTGCTTATAATATGCGTTGGAGTAACTGCGATTCTGGCGGCTGTTAATAATCTGACAAAGGAGCCTATTGCACAGCAGTCAGCGCAAAAAGCAGAGCAGGCAAGAGCAGTTGTTCTGCCGAATGCCGAAAGCTTTGAAAAGCTTGAGTCCAAGTTTGAGGGCGTCAGCGACAGCTACAAGGGCATTATAAACGGCGAAACAGTCGGATATACCTTTACGGCAAGCTCCAACGGCTACGGCGGAGCAGTTGAGGTTATGGTTGGAATAGACAGCAAAAGCGGCGAGATAAGCGGTGTTTCAATCCTTTCTCAGAGCGAAACACCGGGACTTGGTGCAAATGCCGTAAACAGCGAGTTTACCGACCAATACAAGCAAAAGGCAAAGGAAATAACCGTTATAAAAAATGCCGAACCGAAAGACGGCGAGATTGAGGCGCTGACAGGCGCAACAATAACCTCAAAAGCGGTAACAAATGCCGTAAACAGTGCTGTTGCGGCTTACGAAGAAATATTAAAGGGAGGGGAATAACTTGGCTAAAGGACTTTTTAAGGAATTTTCAAAGGGCATAATTAAGGAAAATCCAGTGCTTTGTCTTGTGCTTGGTACCTGCCCGACGCTTGCCGTTACAACACAGGCGTCAAACGCAATCGGCATGGGCGTTGCGGCTACACTTGTTCTTATATGTTCAAATGCGGCTATATCTCTCTTAAGAAAGGTTATTCCCGACAAGGTGAGAATACCGGCATACATAACGATAATAGCAGGCTTTGTTACAATGGTTCAGATGCTTGTGAAGGCGTTTGCGCCGGCTATTGACGAATCTCTTGGAATTTATCTGCCGCTTATAGTTGTAAACTGCATTATCCTTGGCAGAGCCGAGATGTTCGCAAGCAAGAACAGTGTTGTTCCGTCAATGGTTGACGGGCTCGGCATGGGTGTTGGTTTTACAGCTGCAATGCTTCTTATGGGTGCTATCAGAGAGCTTCTTGGTGCCGGAACGATATTCGGGCTTCCGGTGACATCTGCCTTTATGGACCCAATACTTATATTCATTCTTCCGCCGGGCGGCTTTTTCGTGTTTGGTATGCTTGTTGCGCTTTCCTCAAAGCTTAGCGGCAAGCAAAAGACAGCGGAGGACATAAGCTGTGCAAAATGCCCGATGAACAAGAATTGCTCAAAGCTTAAGGAGGAGGGACAGTGCAATGGTTAAACAGCTTGTTGCCGTGTTTTTAGCGGCTATATTGACGGAAAACTACGTTCTGTCGAAGTTCCTTGGTATCTGTCCGTTTTTGGGCGTTTCAAAAAAGGTCAACACGGCTCTCGGCATGAGCGCCGCAGTAACTTTTGTTATGGTGTTGGCTACCGCTGTTACTTACCCGATTTATGAGAATATTCTTGTTCCGAGCGGTCTTGAGTATTTGCAGACAATAGTGTTTATTCTTGTAATAGCCGGACTTGTTCAGCTGGTAGAGATTATTCTTAAAAAATATATGCCGCCGCTTTACAATTCCTTGGGTATATATCTGCCGCTTATCACAACAAACTGCGCTGTTTTGGGCGTAACAATGCTTGTACTTGAAAAAGCGGCTCAGGATCCGAGCTACACCTATGTTACCGCATTGGTGAACGCATTGGGCGCAGGTATTGGCTTCCTTGTGGCTATGGTTATTTTTGCAGGAGTAAGAGGTCGTCTTGAAACAGCTGATATTCCCAAATCGCTTAAGGGCTTACCGATTACACTTGTTTCCGCAAGCCTTGTTTCGGTTTCATTCTTAGGCTTTGCAGGCCTTGTAGAAGGCTTGATGGGATAGGCAATGTCGCAGCTTAATGACATTGGATTGGTTTAATGGAGGAAATCATATGGATACAATTTTGATTGCCGTTTTGGTGGTTGGAGCAATAGGTCTTGTTGTGGCTGTTGTGCTTTCGTTTGCGTCGGCGTTTTTTGCTGTTCCTGTTGACGAAAAGGTTGAAAAGCTAACCGAGGCTTTGCCGGGAGCAAACTGTGGAGCCTGTGGTTTTTCAGGCTGTTCAGGCTATGCCCAGGCGCTTGCTAAGGGCGACGCCGAGCCTGGGCAGTGCCCTGTTGGCGGTGACGATGTTGCAAAAACGGTTGCACAGATACTCGGCGTAAAGGCGGCTCACTCTGAGCCGAAAACCGCCCGTGTTATGTGCAGCGGAAGCTGTGACAATACGGAGAAAAAAATAAATTACAGCGGCATACGCTCCTGTGCGGCGGCTGTTCAGCTGCTTGCAGGAGGCGGTAAGTGCGCTTATGGCTGTGTTGGTATGGGCGACTGCGTTAATGCCTGTGAGTTTGGCGCAATTAAAGTTTGTAACGGCGTTGCTGTTGTGAATGAAGATTTGTGTAAGGCGTGCAAAAAATGCGCCGCCGCTTGCCCAAAGAGCCTTATTTCAATTGTTCCGAAGAAAAGCGCCGCTGTTTTGTGCAGTAATTTTGATAAAGGCGCACAGACTAAGGACGACTGTAAAATTGGCTGTATCGGCTGTATGAAGTGTCAAAAGGTATGTGAAACAGGTGCAATTAAGGTTGAAAACTTTAAGGCGACTGTCAATCCGGAGCTTTGTACACAGTGCGGAAAGTGCGCCGAGGCTTGCCCGAAAGGTGTAATTTCGATTTTTTAGGAAAAACTTTGAAAAAAGTCTTGCGTTTTCGGGGAAAAGGTGTTATCATATATCTTACTGTGAGTATGAGCAAAAGGAGGTAGGACAAATGCCAAACATTAAGTCAGCAAAAAAGAGAGTTAAGGTTACAGCAGTTAAAACTGCAAGAAACAAGGCCTTCAAGTCATCTTTAAAGACAGTTGTAAAGAAGGCTAACGCAGCTATTGAGGCTAACTCAGCCGACAAGGCTCAGGCAGTGAGCGCAGCATACAAGAAAATTGATCAGGCTGCTGCTAAGGGTATTCTTCACAAGAATACAGCGGCAAGAAGTAAGTCCGCACTTGCTCGCAAGCTCAACGCTTCAGCTTAAATTTTATAAAAGATTAAGACGGGTTTTCCCGTCTTATTTTTTTGCGTATTTTTAAGAGCCGGCGCCGCAGATAACTAATAATGCTTCTTGAATTGCAGTAGTCAGCAACGTATTTACAAGTAACGTTTTGATTGTGCCGCTTTGTGTACAGACTTTAGCAGCTCAGCGACAAGATAGGAATAAAAAAGGACTGATGCAAAACCAAACGGTTAAAACCGTGATTTTGTTTCAGTCCTTTAAAAAATATTTTTCAGTTTATTCTTCTTCCGAAGCTTTGCTTGTGCTGTCTGTCATCTCGTCCAGCTTATCCTTGACAGATTGGATATCATCAGCCTTGAATTCGCTGTCTGCTTCATCATCAAGCGGCTGTGAAGGCTGAGCGTCAAGCTTGTCATTTGGCGCTTCATCAGATGTAGATGCTTCTTCATACGAGCAGCAAAGTGTGATGTCACCGCTTTCGTCCTCTTCATCATCGGACGTAAGCTCGCTTTCTGCGATAACCTGTGAGTCGATAAGCTCATGGTAGCGTGCGATTGCTCTTTTAAATCTCTTGCTTGAATTAACGATTGACTGACAATGCTCCTTTGCTTCGTCGCTTGCTGCAAGTTCGTTATCCTTTATCTTTCTGTAATACTCTTTGCCAAGCTCGATATAAGCCTTGTTGATTGTCTTAGCTTCGCTTCTCATAACAAGGCGAAGTCTGTTAACCTGAGCCTTAATTCTGTTTTTTTCAACTACGGTCTGTACAGCATCGCTAAGGCAACTGCCTATTGATTCAAAAATATTCATATGAACACTCCCTATTTATTGTGACTTTACGGAATCCTTGTATTTATTATGGCAGAAAAAACAGCCGGGGTCAAGCAAACGGAATAATTTTTTAAATTTTTTAATAATTCCGAATGAAAAATTGTTGAAAATGTGTTATACTTAGTGGTAACTAAGCGTATTTTGATGAAAAAATGGAGGCATTGCTATGTCTATAAGCGAGCTTAAGGCGGTTGAGTGTCCGCACTGCTTCGGCAGCAACAAGATTGTATTTTACAGCAGCATCTCACCGTCGTCTGATGAATCGCTGAGAAATTCGCTTCTCAACGATACTCTTTTTAAATACACCTGTATTCACTGCGGCTATGAGGCTCGGCTTTCGTATCCCGTGCTTTATAACGATGTGAACAGACGTTTTATGATTTACTTTATTCCCGGCTGTGACAAAAGGGTTATCACTGACAGAGTGATTGAGTTGGACCGTTCGCGAATTGCGCCGATAAAAAAGCGTGTTGTGTCCGATTATAACAGCCTTAAGGAAAAAATTATAATTTTTGAGTCGGGTCTTGACGATATGGCGATTGAGCTTACAAAGCTTGCGCTTAAGATTAAGACTGAAAAGAAGCTCGGCATACACACAGACTGCGGATATTTCTCTTTTTATGACCGCAGGCAGATAGGCTTTACCTTCTTTGATGCCGACACAAAGGAAAAGCACCTTGAAACCGCAGGTATGCAGGTTTATCAGAAGTCGCTTGGCATAGCCGCACGGCTTGGCCGTAAGCAGAGAATGAGCAAGGCTTTTATTAATGTTGACAGGGCGTGGGCAAAAGAGATTTTGCACCGCTATCAGCGATACGGCTTTGACGAATAATAATTTGGTTTGTTTTAGTTTGACGAAGACTTGCAAGTGACGAAAATAGTCTGAAAATTTTGTGTTCAGCGCACAAAAGGAAAGCAAAATAGGCACTTATTGGGCTATTATTTACCGAATTTAAGGTAAAAATTCATACAATCTTAACACTTGCTTACTGTCTTTAACTTACCATAATATATGGTTTTAATATAATAAAGCGAAGGAGTGACCAATGAATGGTTGAGGTTAAAAACCTTGTGAAAAAATACGGTGATCATACTGCGCTTGACAATGTCAGCTTTACCGCTGAAGCCGGGGAAATACTCGGCTTTTTAGGGCCTAACGGCGCAGGAAAATCGACCACAATGAATATTATAACGGGTTATATTTCATCTACCTCCGGCACAGTAACGGTTGACGGCTGTGAAATTCTTGACGACCCGACAGGCGCTAAGTCTAAAATAGGATATCTGCCTGAAATACCGCCGCTTTATATTGATATGACGGTAAGAAAATACCTTGAGTTTATGTTCAATCTTAAAAAGGTAAGGCTGCCGAAAAAGGAGCATATCGACGAGGTTTGTGCGGTTGTTAAAATTAAGGACGTGCAGAACAGGCTTATTAAAAACCTTTCTAAGGGTTATAAGCAGAGAGTTGGACTTGCTCAGGCACTTTTGGGCAATCCTCCGGTGCTTATCCTTGACGAACCGACTGTCGGACTTGACCCAAAGCAGATTATCGAGATGCGTAACCTTATAAAGGGGCTTGGCAAAAAGCACACTGTAATTTTGTCCTCGCACGTTTTGTCTGAGGTTCAGGCAACCTGCGACAGAGTTATTATTATAAATCAGGGTAAGCTTGTTGCCGACAGCAAGACAAGCTCGCTTTCAGACACTCTGTCAAGCTCAAGCAGTCTTTTACTCAGGGTTATCGGCTCTCCGTCAGGCGTTATGAGCGCATTAAAGGCGGTTGAGGGTGTTGTCAGAGTTGAAAAGGGTGCACAGGTGTCTGAAGACGGCTGCTATGAATATGTAATTACAACGGATAAAGATAATGACCCAAGCAAGGGTATTTTTTATGCTATGGCTAAAAACAACAGCCCGATTGTTTTAATGAGAAGCAACGAGCTCTCGCTTGAAGAGGCGTTCTTAAGGGTTACAGAGCCTGTCGCTTCTGTAAGCAGAAAAGGAGGTAAGCGTTAATGGGTGCTATAATTAAAAGGGAGGTAAGCGCCTACTTTACGTCGGCAATTGCTTATGTTGTAATGGCGGTGTTCTTTCTGTTTTCGGGTATGTTCTTCTGGAATATGCTGTATTATGACAGCTCGAATTTGATTATTGTATTTTCATCAATGTTTATGGTAACGCTGTGCGTTCTGCCGATGCTTACTATGAAGCTTTTAAGCGATGAGAAAAGGCAGAAAACAGACCAGGCTTTACTGACCGCTCCGATAAGCGTTTGGCAGATAGTTCTCGGCAAGTTTATTTCGGCTGAAATAATTTATCTTTGCTGTATGGCTATTTACATACCGATGACACTTGTTGTTGCCTGCTTTACTGCTCCGCAGTGGGGAATTATACTTTGCAACCTTATCGGTATGTTCCTGCTTGGAAGCTCTATAATTGCAATCGGCGTATTTATTTCATCTCTTACAGAGAGTCAGGTTATTGCCGCTGTTGCAGGTATAGCCACAGGCTTCTTTATCAGTATGCTCGACAATATCTCCGCCGCTATTGGTGTTGATTTTGTTACAGCAATTATCAGCTGGATTTCGTTTATGACACGTTACCAGAACTTCTATTCAGGAATTTTTAATATTGCTGACGCAATATACTTTTTAAGCGTAATCGGATTGTTCTTGTTCCTCACAACAAGAGTAATCGACAGAAAGCGTTGGAGCTGAGGAGGGGATTAGGATGAATTATAAAGACGAAAAAGAGAATTTGAATGAGAACACCTCTGCTGTTGAAAATGAGGAGAGCAAAATCTCTGAGGAAGCCGCAAGTGCCCTTGAAGCCGGAACCTTTGATGAAAAGGTGATTGAAGAAAATACAGATGACAACGAGGCAAGCTCTGATACTAAAAAACCGAAAAAGCCGAAGAAAAAGAATCCTTTCTCATCACGCAAATTTAAAAAGGGCGGCTTTGCAATTATACTGACCTGCCTTGTTATAGTCGGCGTGATAGTTATCAACATTATAGTAAATGTATTGCAGGCAAAGGTGCCGATGATGTCAATTGATATGTCCGGACAAAACCTGTATGAGCTTTCTGACAGCTCAAAAGAGCTTGCAAGAAGCGTTGACAAGGATGTTACTATTACCGTGCTCGGCAAAGAAGATGCATATACACAGGCGGACGAAAACTTCCTTAAGGCTAACGCTTTGCTTAAAAAATACCCTGTTGAAAACGATAAGATTTCAATAGAGTATCTGGATTTGCAGTCAAACCCGACCTTCGTAAACAAATACCCTAATGAACATCTCTCAAGCTTCAGCTATATAGTAAGCTGCGGCGACAGATATAAATATCTTGACGTTGCGTCTGATTTGTTCACGCTTGGTACAGACGCTACAACAGGCAGCACTTATGTCCAGTCGTCAAATGTTGAAAGTGCAGTTACATCTGCGATATATTATGTTACATCTGACGATCAGACAAAGGTTACAGTTTTGGGCGGCTTCAGCGCAAGCTCACAGGGTAACCTGTCAGGCTTTACAGCACTTTTAAAGAGCAATAACTACGATGTAAGTGAGATAAACCTGCTCACAGAGGATATACCTCAGGACAGCAATATGGCTATTTTGTATCAGCCTATTTCAGACCTGACAGATGAAGCTGCAAAGCGCATTACTGATTTCCTCAGCAATGACGGAAAATACGGAAAGAACCTTTTCTACGTTCCCACATACACAAAGCTTGACGCGCCGAACATTGACTCTATACTTGAGGAGTGGGGGTTAAGCCTTGGACAGGGTGTTGTTGCAGAAACAGACAGCGCATATATGCCGTTCAGAGGCGAGTATTACTACTCAATATTCGATTACAGCGGCAATGAATACACAAATGACATTAAGAATACAAATAAATATCTGATGGGTGCATACACAAGACCTGTTATTATCAATGATGGGGCAAAGGCCACCGCTATTGCGACAACATCGCAAAGTGCGGCACTGCGCAGCTTTGACGCAGCTGATGATTGGGATCCGACCCAGCACATTGAGGGCAGCTTTAATGCCGGTGCAGTAAGCGTGAGAACAGGGGATGAAGCAAAATCAACAGTTACCGTTTGGGGCAGCGAGATGTCATTCTATTCACCGCTTCTCAATTCCTCAACCTATGTAAACGGCGAGTATTTTGTAAATCTTTTCAACAAGCTCACAAACAGACAGGATACAGGCTTTGTTATTGAAGGCAAGAACACGCAGAGTGCTCAGCTTGGAATTATGTCGGATCAGATTCTGGTTCTCGGCTCGCTGTTTATGTACCTTATTCCGGCAATAGTTATTGTGCTCGGACTTGTAATTTGGATCCGCAGGAGGCATAGATAATGGCTAAAGGCGAGAAGAAAAATAAGAATAATAAAAAGGGCATTTCAAAAAATACTAAAATGCTTATCGCTGTGATTGCGGCGGTTGTTCTGCTTGTTGGCGGCTTGATGGCTGTTCTTTTCCTTATGCCGACCTGCTCTGACCCGAATGCTCAAAACCCGGTTGAGGCAACATATCCAACCGATGCCAACGGCAGGGAATATGCAGTAGACTCAAAGGGCAACAAGATTGAAAACGACGAGGGCGTTCAAAGGGATAAATACGGCAAAATCTATGTGGACGGTGTTGTTGAAATCACTAATCAGGGTCCGCTTCTTGTAAAGCAGATTGATATTGAGAACGAGTCCGGTACATATACAATTTTGAGTGAAACTCCGGTTGAAAAAACGACTGACGCAGACGGAAAAGAAATTGAACAGACGCAGGATACGATATACACTCTTGTCGGCTTTGAAGACGCCGAGCTGCAAACGGGCGCTGCAAGCAGTGTTGCTAACCAGGCTTCAAATATGGAAACTACTGCGATAATCGACATAAAGGGTGAGAATCTTTCTGATTATGGTCTTGACAAGCCGAGAGCAAAGGTTAAAACAACCTTTACAGACGGCACTGTTGTTCAAATGGACATAGGCAATGATGCTCCCGACGATTTAGGCACATACATTAAGTATTCCGATAAGAAAGAGGTTTACCTTGCCGAGAAGGATTTGGTAAATACATTTATGTTCAGTACCCTTGATTTTCTCAGCAAAGATATTACTGATAAGACTACTACTGAGGAGGCGGCAACGCTCAAGACTCTTACTTTAAGCGGAGCAAACTTCCCGGAAAAGGTTACTATGGTGCCGAATGATGACGAAACCTGCGCCGCATATTATAAGATTACGGCGCCGGACAACTGCTTTGCAAATGTTGTTAACGGAGACTCGGTTAAGGGCTCTATAAGAGGTCTTGCTGCAACGAGCGTTACAGCATATCATCCGAGCGACGATCAACTGTCAAAGTATGGTGTTAGCAAGCCTGCTGCAACTGTTGAAGCAACATATGCAGACGGTGCAAGCTACAAGCTTTCAGCTTCTGCGCCGGACAACAGCGGCAATGTGTATATTTATAACCACGATACAAAGATTCTATATCAGATTGCAGACACAAGCGTTCCGTGGGCCACAATTGACTATGAAGATCTGAAATATGAATATGTGCTTAAGCCGATTCAGGACAGGCTTTCTTCAATAGAGGTTACGGCAGACGGCAAGACATATAAGTTTGGGCTTGAAAAGGTGACAAAGACCGATGATGACGGCAATGAAACCACAAGCACGAAAATTACCTGCGGCGGCAAGAGCATTGCCGAGAGCAAGTTCAGCACATTCTTTGACAATCTCACAAGTGTTCAGCGCAACGGTGACGCAAGCAACGTAAAACCAAGCGGCAAGGCGGTTTTGACTGTTAAGTATAACTACAACAACGGGAAAGCCTCCGACACTGTAAACTATTATTCAGCCGAAAACAGAAAGATGCTTGCACAGGTTAACGGTAAATCCGACACTTACGTGTTTGAAACCTACACAAGCAAGATTATTGAAGACGCTAAGAAGCTTGCAGGCGGCGGCACTGTTACCCCGATATAATTTAATATTACAATTATCAGCGGCAAGGCGTTTTTTCGCTTTGCCGCTTTTTTATGCGCAGTATGTTAAAAAGCTTGAGATTACTGTGTGCAAAATATACAATATAATGCTTGTCTGTTTAGTAAAATAGGTGAAAATGCTTTTATTATACAAAAATTGATTGCATACTATGTGTAATTATGCTACAATTACATTGCAATTAAATAAGTAATTGTAAAAAATGCCATAATTCGATAAAATCAACGAAAATATACTCGGCATTTTCGAAAGGAGCTGCTGATATTGAAGCAGTATGAAGCAAAAAAAATACTTAACATTGCAATAGCAGGTCATTCCGGCTCAGGTAAAACTTCAGTAGCCGAGGCGATGCTGTATGTTGCAGGTGCAAACGACAGGCTTGGAAAAATCAGCGACGGCAACACGGTACTTGACTGTGACCCGGAGGAAATAAAAAGAAAGGCGTCTATTGTAACGGCTGTTGCACCACTGGAATGGAAAAACTACAAGATTAATTTAATAGATACTCCCGGACTCTTTGATTTTGAGGGAGGACTCAGAGAGGGTATGCGTGCGGCTGACACCGCAATGATTGTAGTTTCCGGCAAAAGCGGAGTAAACGTAGGCACTGAAAAGGCTGTTAAGGCAGCTACTGACGCAGGGTTGACAAAGGTGTTCTTTGTAAACGGACTTTGTGACGAAAGCGCAAGATTCTACCGTGTTTTTGAAACACTTAAGGCTCAGTTCGGTCCGTCTGTTTGCCCCGTTGTAGTTCCTTATATAGTTGACGGTCAGGCTAATTGCTACATAAACCTTCTTGAGTACAAGGCTTATCTGTATGAAAACGGAAAGATGACTCAAACAGCAATGCCTGATATGGGAGATCGCCTTGAAGGACTCAGAACAGCTATTAATGAGGCTGTTGCAGAAACAAGCGATGAAATGTTTGAAAAATATTTCAGCGGTGAGGAGTTTACGCCGGAAGAGATTATTGTCGGAGTAAGCCATGGTATTAAAAACGGCACAATCAGCCCTGTATTTTGTGGTGACGCACAAAATACCTTTGGTATTGATCAGCTATTAAACGGAATTATATGGCTTGCACCAAATGCGGCTGACAAGAGCTCTGAGCTTGCGCTTGACCCGAACGGTGAGCCTGTGGAGCTTGCGGTAAATGATAATGCTGCAACAGCTGCGCTTGTGTTCAAGACTGTGGCTGACCCGTTTGTCGGCAAACTTTCTTATTTCAAGGTTATCAGCGGCAAGGTGTCACCTGAGCTGCCGCTTGTGAATATGCGCACAGGAGAGTCGGAGCGCATAAATAAAGTTCTTATAATAAAGGGCAAAAAGCAGGAGGAAGTGCCGTATGTCGGCGCCGGCGACATTGGCGCTGTTGCAAAGCTGCAAAACACTAAGACAGGCGATACGCTTTGTTCACCTGCAAGAAAGGTTGTTCTTGAAAAGATTGATTACCCAACGCCGTGTTATTCTATGGCTATCTACCCGAAGACGAAGGGTGAGGAGGATAAGGTAGCTCAGGCGGTTATGAAGATAATGGAAGAGGACCCGACAATCACACTGACAAACAACAAGGAAACAAAGCAAATGATAGTTTCGGGTCTTGGCGAGCAGCATCTTGATGTGCTTGTAGCTAAGGTTAAGACAAAGTACGGAGTAGACGTTCTTCTTGAGGAGCCGAAGGTTGCCTACCGTGAAACAATCCGCAAGAAGGTTCAGGCACAAGGCAGACACAAGAAGCAGTCGGGCGGTCACGGACAGTTTGGCGATGTTTGGATTGAGTTTGAGCCGTTCGATTGCGAGGACCTTGAGTTTGCCGAGAGAGTTGTCGGCGGAGCAGTGCCAAAGGGATATTTCCCGGCGGTTGAAAAGGGTCTGCGTGAGTCCATTAAAAAGGGTGTACTTGCAGGCTACCCGGTAGTGGGCATTAAGGCTACGCTTTATGACGGTTCATATCATCCGGTTGACTCGTCAGAAATGTCATTTAAGACTGCGGCTTCAATAGCATACAAGAACGGCTTGCCAAACGCTAACCCGACATTGCTTGAGCCTATCGGAACGCTAAAGGCAGTTGTGCCGGACGGTAATATGGGCGATATTATGGGCGAGGTAAACAAGCGCCGAGGCAGAGTATTGGGAATGAATCCTGCTGAGGGTGGTATGCAGATTGTTGAGGCAGAGGTACCTATGGCTGAGATGCACGATTTTGCTACGTATATCCGCCAAGTAACTCAGGGCAGAGGCTCATTCACATTTGATTTTGTTCGCTATGAAGACGTACCTGCTCACATTGCGCAGAAGATTATAGAGAGTGCAAAGTCTGAATAAGATTCTAACTATTTTTTGATAAACCGTTTTTTCATTTTCTCTCCTTTGACAGCACAGGCCTTTTGACCTGTGCTGCTTTCATTTTGGGGCAAAAAAAGCAATGCCGTAAGCTTAACGGCATTGCAGTGAAATTGTGTTATATTTGTTATATAATGGTTTAGGCAAGTGAAGCCTTAACCGCAGCAACAAGCTCGTTCATTGCGTTATAATCAAGCTCAGGAGTTAAATCAATATCTCCGTCTGCCTTGAACGCCATCTTTGCAACAAGCTTGTCAATCTTGTTTGTGCCGTCGGGATGAAGCTCGCCGCCGAAGCACTTAACGCACAGTGCGTGTTCCTTAAGAGCAGGAGTAAAGTTTATTTCAAGCTGGCGGTTGATGTTTTCCTCGTCGGTAAAGCCGCAGCACATAAACAGTGCAACTTTTTTTGTGAGAAGATTTTCCTCCTCCTCTTCAATAAATTTACTGACAGCGGCGGTGATGTGCCCCATTCTGACGCTACCGCCAATGATTACCGTGCTGTACGGAGAAAGCTCAATTTTAATTCCGTCACGTGCGTTAACCAAGGTAACGGGTTCGCCCAGCTTGTCTGCTATGTATTTGGCGCATTTTTCAGATGTGCCTGTTTTTGTTCCGTAAACAATAAGAACGGACATCATAAATCCCCATTTCAAATTTGTTTATAGTCATATGTGTATGTTTGTACCATTATATTTTACAATTTTATCGGCTGAAAAGCAACAGGGAAAAAGTAAAAAACGTATATATTTAAAATTCAAGAAAACTGTCAAGATATTCAAAAGGCTGCTGCCGCAAATGCGGTGAGCAGCCTTTAATCAGTGCTTTGTATCAGCTTTAATTATCCGAACAGAGCTGAGCTTATATGATTTGTAATTTCATACGGTATAATCTCAACCAATTACTCATTTGTGTAAGAGTAATCATCACCGGAGTAGTCGTTGCCGGAGTCATCGTTATACGAGTAATCTTCGCTTGAGTTGTCATAGCCGGAATCGTCATTATATGAATACTCATCGTCTGTGTAATCATTACCGGAACTATCACCGGAGTAATTGCCATCTGTGTTTTCGTTGGTTGAGGAATCATCGTAGGTTTCATCTGAACTGTTTGTTGTCTGATAGTCAGATGAATCAGCCCCGCCGATAGTGGAGGTTGAGTCTGTGTTATAGCTGCCTGTGCCGCTGTTTGAGATAAGTGTTTTCATTGCAGTGAGCTGGGTGCTGTCATTAGCTGACATTATGCTGTTAAGGAAGAGTACGTTTTTTATTCCGTTTGCATTGCAGTATTCTGCAAGATTGCCGTCAAAGTAGCGGAAGTCGATAACGTGAACCTCGTCATAATTGTATGCAAGATAAGGAGCAAATGCGCTGCCGTAGGAGTCCTTAACGAGAGCGATTTTGTTGCCTGATGCGATGTCGGGATTGTCGATGACAGTTAAAGGGTTGTCGCCCCAAAGGAATACTTCGTAGGCACTGCTGTCGGACTCAATATTTTCGTTATACATTCCAACGTCAATAGCGTCGCTGTTGCCCTGTGTAAAAAGCTTGCAGATGTAATAACCCGAAAAAGTGTAATAGTCAACGTAGTCTGGGTTAGCCTTGAGAATATCTGACTGTGAGCTTGTATAGAAAGAGCCTAAGAAGTTCTCAATTGTGCTTTTCTGCATTGCGGTAAGCTGAAGCGGTGTAATTCCCGCCGCCTTTGCAAAGGTTGTGTATGCATAGTATGAGCCAAGTCCTGTCCAGTGGTGGTCTGTGTTGAAATAGATGTACTCAGTCTTGTGAGAATTGAGTGAATCGTAAACGTCAACCGGCTTGATATCTTTTGATAGGTTCTTATAAACGGCTGTTGTGTTGTCACGCTGAGAGGTTACGCCCTGCTCTGTTTTGACCTTGTTTGCCTCTCTCGGACATAAGCCGAATTCGCTGTGGTTAGGCACAACCATATTGTAAACGGTAATATCGCTGCCGAGCGTTTCCTTGAGGCTGTTTATAGTGTCGGCATAATTTTTTGCTGTGTTATTGCTGCCGTAGAAAAGCTCAAAAGCCTTGTTGTCCCAAAAATACAGCGAGCTTTTTTCATCAAGCTGACCCTCCTTGCCATTGTCGGCAATTTCTTTAACAGATGAGTTTGATGCCTTTTCGGTTGGGGGTTCGGTAGCGGCTGAGGTAGGCTTGGTTGCGTTTGTAGCTGATGAGCTGCCTGAACAGGAAAGACAGCTGTTTATGGAAAATATTAATATGAGTACAATTGCCACTAAAATTGCAATTGCGGCTGTTACAATAATTATTCTGTTTCTGCGGCGTTTTTTCAGACGTTCTTTGCGCCTGCGTTCTTCACGCTTTATATACCGTTCATCGTAGTTTCGGTCATTTCTGTCGTCACGTCTGCGGTGATTATAGTCTGACACAATAATTCCTCCTTTTATTTTGAAATCGCTTTTGATTATTATACAATATGCGCTTATTGTTTTCAACAAAAATCGCCGTTTTGTGCGGATAAAAATCGTCCGAGGCGGTGAAGCCTCGGACGTAAACTATAAACATTACTATTAAATATCAAGAAAAATCTTAGCAATCTGAAAGTACATTAAAAGCGATATTGCGTCGACAGCCGTTGTGATGAACGGGCTTGCCATAACCGCAGGGTCAAAGCCTATTTTTTTTGCAATCATAGGTAAGGTACAGCCGATTATTTTTGCAACCAACACGGTACATATCAGGGTCAGGCAAACGACAAGTGCAACATAAAAGCCCACTTGGTCAATAAGCATAAGCTTTGCAAAGTTTGCAACAGCAAGTGTTACGCCGCACAGCAGTGCAACACGGCACTCTTTAAAAATAACTCCGGGCATATCACGGAATTTTATTTCGTCAAGGGATAGTCCACGAATAATTGTAACCGATGCCTGACTACCGGAGTTGCCGCCTGTATCCATAAGCATAGGAATGAAGGCGGTCAGTGC
This sequence comes from Ruminococcus sp. zg-924, assembly GCF_024433635.1. Lineage (GTDB taxonomy): Bacteria > Bacillota > Clostridia > Oscillospirales > Acutalibacteraceae > UBA7067. Next base: position 49,603 of record NZ_WNJZ01000001.1, read on the forward strand.
AACCTGAACGGCAAGAGCGTCCTCATAGGAGGAGATTATCCAGCCTGTGAAGGTTGCTGAAATCATAAGAATCAGCAGCCAGGGAATACGCTTTGCGTAGGTTTCAAAAACTCCTGTTTTCATATACGGCTTATCACTCGGCGTAATAGCCGCCATCACTTCCATATCCTCTGTTGTTTCCTCCTGCATAACGTCAATAGCATCATCAACAGTTACAATGCCGACAAGGCGGTTTTCACCGTCAACAACGGGGATAGCGAGAAAGTCATATTTGTTGAATTTTTTTGCAACCTGCTCCTGGTCATCAAGCGTATTTACGGAGATAACATTCGGCTCCATAATTTCTGTAATAATTTCGTCCTCGTCTGACAGGAGAAGAGTTTTAATGGAAATCATTCCGATAAGCTTGCGGTTATCGTCAATTACATAGCAGGTGTAGATTGTTTCCTTGTCAACGCCTGTTCTGCGTATTCTCTTTATAGAGTCGCTTACGGTCATTGTTGGTCGCAGGCTGACAAACTCAGTTGTCATAATGCTGCCTGCGCTGTCCTCGGGGTAGTTCAAAACCTCGTTTATCTTCTTGCGAACCTCCGGGTCTGCCTGCCTGAGTATTCTCATAACTACGTTAGCCGGCATTTCCTCAATAAGGTCAACGGCATCATCGACATAAAGCTCATCGACAACCTCTTTAAGCTCTGTGTCGCTGAAGCCGTGTATAAGCATTTCCTGTGCTTCGTCATCCATTTCGACAAAGGTATCAGCAGCAAGTTCCTTTGGCAGAAGCCTGAACAAAAGCGGCAGGCTCTCCTCAGGCATTTCGTCAAACATAGTGGCTATATCGACAGGCTGAAGCGTTATAAAAATATCCCTCAGCGTGGCGTATCTTTTGTTTTCAAGCAGCCGCTCAATTGACGACTGAAGCGATGCGACTGCTCTTGTGCTTGTGTTTTGCTCCATGATGCATCCTCCTAATTCACAAAATTGGGTAATAATTAGGCTGAGCACCACACCGTTATTTATTTAAATAAATGCTGTATAATTTACAGCAAGGCAAAAAAATGGTGCAGACGCACCGTAAATTTGCCTGCAACTTCGGTATGGCGCCGTATTACCGCTGCCTCCTGCGTCCATTTTTTTCACCTGCCTAAATTAAAAGATAATAATAAAAAGCCGTTTCCCTACGACTTTATATTTACTATTCTATTTTATACTTAAAATGCAAAAAAGTCAAATAAAATACAGGTGTGTTTTTTGTAAAATACTCAGTGAATAGCCGCCTCCTTTTCGGAAACGGCAGCTAAATTTTTTTGGGGTTTTCACTGCGACAGACAAGGTAGTCAAGGCTTGTGTTATAGTAGTCGGCAAGCTTTACAAGAAGGCTCAGCGGAATTTCACGCTCGCCCCTTTCATACTTTGAGTAAAGCGACCGGTCACACATAAGAATTTTTGAAATCTTTTTTTGCGTTAAGTCATGGTCCTCACGCAAATCCTTAATCCTTAATTAAGTATCATCACCAATACGATTATAAAATAGTACAATTTGTCCTATTGGCATTTAGGACTAATTGTCCTAAAATATACTTGTAAGTGGTTATGCTGATAAAAATAAGCTGAAAAAATATAAGATGATGGTTATTATTTTATTGACTTTTATAGTGTTACATAATAAAATATTGTTGAAAATATTTTTAATATTTCTATATGTTTTATGCAGATTTTGAAAACGAGGGCTAAAAAATCAAATAACGGAGGTTGATTTTATGAGAACAAAAATAAGAAAAGCTGTGTCTGTGCTGCTTGCGGCGGTGATGATGCTTAGTGTTATCTGCGCAGGTACGGCAAGCGTTGGTGCGGTTGGAGATGTTGAAGTTGTTGAAGTCGAGAGCTGCGGTGATTACCAATACACCGTACTTGATGATGGCACTGCCGAAATAATCGGATATGAGGGAACCGATATGGAGGTTGTTATACCCGATGAATTGGATGGGAAAATTGTTACAAGAATTGGCGACAGAGCCTTTGCCGGCTCCGGCAGCTTAACAGGTGTAGTAATATCTGAGAATGTTGCAAATATAGGCAGTTATGCATTTGTTGATTGCGAACAGTTAGGGTATGCTGTAATTCCGAACAGTGTTGTAAGCATTGGTGAAAAAGCTTTTGGTTATACCTTGTTAGACGGAGAATACATAGTATTTGAGGAATTTCTCATTATGGGATTTCCGAAAACAGCGGCTGAGGAATACGCAAATAACAACGGCTTAATGCTTTTTGACTTAAGCCAGTTGCCTCAGGACAATCGCAGTGCTTTAGAGAGTATGTTAGAAATTTGCGCTCAGAATGACGAGTATCCTCTTGAATACTGGTACTCAATTTATACAAAAGAAAGTTATGACGCTTATCTTGCGGTAGTAGAAAAAGCGGAGCAGCTGCTTGCTGACGAAAATGCAACCGATGAGGATTATGGGGCAATGCTTGATGAGTTATATTTAGCTATTGACAATCTTGTTTATATTGATAACCCTGAACCAATCAAACCTGACAGACCTCAGCCATATTTCAGTGGCGGAAAGATATATTGGGAATGTCCTTGGAAAAATGCCAAGGCTGCATACTGCCATGTTTTCGGCTCAGACGGGTCATGGCTTTATGACTGGCAGACAGATGAAGAAAAAATGAAAGACGAGGGAAACGGTCTGTGGAGCTACGAAATACCTGAAGGTTCTTATGATTTGGTTATCTTCTCAATCGACACAGGCGTACAGACCTATGAGGTTGTACTGACGGACGAAAACATCGGAGATACAGCAATAACAGATACAAATGAAATGATTGAAAACCCGATAGACCCAAATTTGACTCAAAATAAAACAACGTGGAAGAGCGGTGTTAACGGACCGCATATGGCAATAACCTCAGAAGGAAATGTTGTCGGCGATGTTCTCTGTCCGACAGAAAGCGGAGCAGGTATGGTTGCTGACTTTATTGTATGGAATCTTATGATTGCTCCTGATAATGTAACAACAGAGGTTCTTGAAAATGCTATGAGTAAAGCGGATACAAATGCTGCGGAGGTTGTTGCGGAACTTGAGAAATATCAGAATTTTGATATGCTTGATGAGGCAAAGGAGCTTTTGGGCTACACAGAGCCTGTTTTCGGCGATGTAACGGGCGATGGTGTGGTGTCTTTGGTTGATGCAATAGATATTCAGAAAACCGCCTTGACAATTAAGGAGCTTACAGGACAGGCTGCATCTAATGCTGATATGAACGGCGACGGCAAAATCAGCGTGCTTGACGCTATTATGGCGCAAAAGACAGCTCTTGGAATGGCAGTTTAATTCAAAATTTGTTATACCGGATTTTTAATAATTTACGGCAGAGCCGCTTGTGTTTTTTGGCACAGGCGGCTTTGTTGTTTTTGCACGAAATTGCAAGGAGATAAATATTTCCTGCAAAAAGTTGCGAAAAATGGTGATAAAACCCTTAAAAACTCTTTATTCTGCAACTTTTAATAATTTTGTTGCATAAAAATCTTGACAAGGCTATATGTATATGATAAAGTTTATCTTAGGCGAGTTGCCCTGCATTAATATGTTAAGTGCAGCTTAGATTAAGCCGCAGCAAATAAGGCAATTTAACGTAAATTTGTTTTACATTTTCAATTTTTAATTGAATATATATCAAGGATAAAGGGGTAGGTGACACTGATGGATAACTTCAGAAATCAGGAACCGTTTGTCAAGCAGGGTCTTTATGACCCTCGCTTTGAGCACGATAACTGCGGAATAGGGTCCGTGGTTAACATCAAGGGTATAAAATCACGCCGAGTTGTTGATGATGCTCTGAGCATTGTTGAAACGCTGGAGCACCGTGCAGGTAAGGATGCAGAGGGCAAAACAGGCGACGGCGTAGGTATACTCTTGCAGATTTCTCATGAGTTTTTCAAGGAAGAAACAGCAAAGCTCGGCTTTGACATAGGGCAGGAGAGGGACTACGGCATAGGTATGTTCTTCTTCCCGCAGAACGAGCTTAAAAGAAGACAGGCTATGAAGCTGTTTGAGATAATCGCCCGTAAGGAGGGACTTGAATTCCTCGGCTGGCGAGATGTGCCTACTGAACCCTCTGTTATCGGTCAAAAGGCGCTCGACAGTATGCCGTGCATTATGCAGGCGTTTATTAAGCGCCCGACAAATGTTGAAAAGGGACTGCCGTTTGACAGAAAGCTTTATATTGTCAGACGTGTGTTTGAGCAGAGTAACGAGAATACATATGTTGTATCCCTTTCGAGCAGAACCATTGTATATAAGGGTATGTTCCTTGTTAAAGAGCTTCGCCGCTTTTTCTTTGATTTGCAAAGCGAAAAATATACATCTGCTATTGCAACTGTTCACAGCCGCTTCAGCACAAACACAAACCCGAGCTGGCAGAAGGCTCACCCGAACCGTATTATCGTTCATAATGGTGAGATTAACACAATCACAGGTAACGCCGACAGAATGCTTGCCCGTGAGGAATCTGTGTCCTGTGACTTGCTTGACGATGATATGGATAAAATCTTCCCAATTGTTGATACAAACGGCTCTGACTCGGCACGTCTTGATAATGCGCTTGAGTTTATGATGATGGCAGGTATGCCCTTGCCGCTTGCTGTTATGATTACAATTCCTGAGCCGTGGAAAAACAACAAGACTATTTCAACGGCAAAAAGAGATTTTTACCAGTACTACGCAACAATGATGGAGCCTTGGGACGGCCCTGCTTCTATCATTTTCTCAGACGGTGATATTATGGGTGCCGTGCTTGACCGCAACGGCTTAAGACCTTCCCGTTACTACATCACAAAGGACGGCTTCCTTGTTCTTTCGTCTGAGGTTGGCTGTATTAATATACCGCCCGAAGATGTTCTTGTTAAGGAGCGTCTGCGTCCGGGCAAAATGCTTTTGGTTGACACAACAAAGGGCGAGCTTATTGACGACGCCGATTTAAAGGATTACTACGCCACCAGACAGCCTTACGGCGAGTGGCTTGACCAGAACCTTGTATATCTCAAGGATTTGAAAATTCCGAACAAGGGCGTTGTTCATATTGACAACGAGCAGCTTGTAAGACTGCAAAAGGCATTCGGCTACACGTATGAGCAAGTCAGAACAAGCATCCTGCCGATGGCGAAAAACGGCAGCGAGCCAATTGCCGCAATGGGATCCGACAGCCCGATTCCGCCGCTTTCTAAGGTCGATGGTCCGTTGTTCAACTACTTTAAGCAGCTTTTTGCACAGGTTACAAACCCCCCGTTTGACTCAATTCGTGAGGAAATTGTTACCGATACAAGCGTGCATCTTGGCAGCGACGGTAATATACTTGTTGAAAAGCCGGAAAACTGCCATGTGCTTAAGATACACAACCCGATTCTTACAAACACTGATATGCTTAAAATTAAGAATATGAATGTTCCGGGTCTTAAGACAGCGGTTATTCCTATAACCTATTATAAAAATACAAGCCTTGAAAAGGCTATTGCACACCTTTTCCTTAAGGTTGATAAGGAGTATAAGGAGGGTGCAAATATCATCATTCTGTCTGACCGTGACGTTGACGAGTACCACGTTGCTATTCCGTCATTGCTTGCGGTATCAGCTTTGCAGCAGCACCTGGTTTCTACTAAGAAAAGAACATCAGTATCAATGATTCTTGAAAGTGCAGAGCCTTGCGAGGTTCATCATTTTGCAACTCTGCTGGGTTACGGTGCTTGTGCTATCAACCCGTATCTTGCGCAGGAAACAATCCGCAATCTTGTTGAAACAGGCGCACTCGACAAGGATTACTATGCGGCGGTTAACGATTACAACGATTCCGTACTTCACGGCATAGTTAAGATTGCTTCAAAAATGGGTATTTCAACAATTCAGTCATACCTTGGCTCTAAAATTTTTGAGGCTATCGGAATTTCAAAGGAGGTTATCGACAAGTACTTCACCAACACGGTAAGCCGTGTCGGCGGTATTACGCTTGACGATATTTCCAGCCGCAGTGAAAGACTTCACGCAGCTGCATTTGACCCACTTGGACTCAATGTTGTTTTGGAGGTTGACAGCACCGGCAGCCACAAGCTGAGAAGCGGCAAGGAGGAACACCTTTACAACCCTGAAACAATTCACCTTTTGCAGGAATCGACAAAAACGTGCAATTACGATATGTTCAAGCAGTATTCTGCGGCTATTACCCGTGAGGATAGGCATATGAACCTGCGCAGTCTGCTTGACTTCAAATTCCCCGAGGACGGCGGAATTCCGATTGATGAGGTTGAAAGCGTTGAGAGCATTTGCCGCCGCTTTAAGACAGGCGCAATGTCCTATGGCTCAATTTCGCAGGAGGCGCACGAAACAATGGCTATCGCCATGAATAAAATCGGAGGTAAGTCGAACTCCGGTGAAGGCGGCGAGGACACCGAGCGACTGACAGTTGGCAAGGACGGACTTGACAGATGCAGTGCTATCAAGCAGGTGGCGTCCGGACGTTTCGGCGTAACTTCAGAATATCTTGTAAGCGCAAAGGAAATTCAGATAAAAATGGCACAGGGCGCAAAGCCGGGCGAGGGCGGACATCTTCCCGGTAAGAAGGTTTATCCGTGGATAGCAAAGACAAGACACTCTACTCCGGGTGTAAGCCTTATTTCACCGCCTCCTCACCACGATATTTACTCTATCGAGGACTTGGCACAGCTTATTTATGACCTTAAAAATGCAAACAAGGACGCAAGAATTTCCGTTAAGCTTGTTTCAGAAGCAGGCGTAGGAACAGTTGCCGCTGGTGTTGCCAAGGCAGGTGCAGGCGTTGTGCTTATTTCAGGTTGTGACGGCGGTACGGGTGCTGCTCCGAGAAACTCAATCTACAACGCAGGACTTCCTTGGGAGCTTGGACTTGCGGAAACACACCAGACGCTTATTATGAACGGTCTGCGTTCAAAGGTTGTTATAGAAACAGACGGCAAGCTTATGACAGGCAGAGATGTTCTTGTTGCGGCTTTGCTTGGCGCTGAAGAGTATGGCTTTGCAACCGCTCCGCTTGTAACAATGGGCTGTGTAATGATGAGGGTATGTAACCTTGACACTTGTCCTGTTGGTATTGCAACGCAGAACCCTGAGCTTAGAAAGAGATTCAAGGGCAAGCCGGAATATATAATCAACTTTATGCACTTCATCGCTCAGGAGCTAAGAGAGTATATGGCTCGCCTTGGCATAAGAACAGTTGACGAGCTTGTCGGCAGATCTGACCTTCTTGTTGTTAAGAAAGCAGAGGAGAATTCGAGGGAGTCTAAGCTTGACCTAAGCCGTATCCTCAACAACCCGTATGTTAATACAGACGCTCCGAGAACCTTTATCCCTGAGGATAAATATGACTTTGAGCTTGAAAAAACTGTTGACGAGAGAGTAATTCTCAAGAAAATGGCAACTGCCCTTAAGAACAAGACAAAGAGAGCCATTGAAATTGAGGTTACTAACACCGACCGTTCAGTTGGCACAATCTTCGGAAGTGAGATTACAAAGCGTTTCCACGATAACACACTTGAGGACGATTACTTCACTGTTAAATGTATCGGTGCAGGCGGACAGAGCTTTGGCGCATTTATTCCGAAGGGTCTGACCCTTGAGCTTGACGGCGAAAGCAACGACTACTTCGGCAAGGGCTTGTCGGGTGGTAAGCTTATAGTTTATCCGCCGAAGGGTTCAACCTTTAAGAGAGATGAGAACATCATCATCGGCAATGTTGCTCTTTACGGTGCAACAAGCGGTAAGGCGTTCATCAGCGGCGTTGCAGGCGAGAGATTCTGCGTAAGAAACTCGGGCGCTATTGCAGTTGTTGAGGGTGTAGGCGACCACGGCTGTGAATATATGACAGGCGGTCGTGTTGTTGTGCTTGGCAAAACAGGCAAAAACTTTGCGGCAGGTATGAGCGGCGGTATAGCCTATGTTCTTGATGAGGATTCAAGTCTTTACCGCAATATGAATAAAGAGATGGTATCTATAAGCGGCGTTACGGAAAAGTATGACGTTGTAGAGCTTAAGGAAATCATCGCAGAGCACGTTAAGGCAACAGGTTCGCCAAAGGGACGAGAGGTTCTTGATAACTTTGAAAAGTACCTGCCTAAGTTCAAGAAGGTGCTCCCGAACGATTACGCAAAGATGATGCAGGCTATCTTCCTTATGGAGGAAAAGGGTATGAGCCCGGAGCAGGCGAAAATTGAAGCGTTCTATATGAATACAAAATCTTAAGGAGGCGGCTGCAATGGGAAAACCAACAGGTTTTTTGGATTATATCAGAAGAGATAACGAGGGCACCGGTCCTCTTGAAAGAATAAAGAATTATAACGAATTTCACACACCGATGATGCTTGAGGAAAGACGTCAGCAGGCGGCAAGGTGTATGGATTGCGGCGTTCCGTTTTGCCAGAACGGTCAGCCGATTATGGGAATGGTTTCAGGGTGCCCGCTTAACAACCTTATCCCTGAATGGAATGACTTAATCTTTACGGGCGAGTTTGACGCCGCCGCACACAGACTGTTTTTGACAAACAATTTTCCTGAATTCACTTCAAGGGTTTGTCCTGCTTTGTGTGAGGCTGCGTGTACCTGTGGCTTGAACGGAAGTCCGGTAACCGTAAAGGAAAATGAGAATTTTATTGTTGAAAATGCATTTGCTACGGGCAAAATAAAGCCGAATCCGCCGCAGCTGAGAACAGGCAAGAAGGTTGCCGTTATTGGTTCCGGTCCGTCCGGTATGGCGTGTGCTGTTCAGCTTAACCAGAGAGGCCACAGTGTTACCATTTATGAAAAGGACGACAGAATCGGCGGACTTTTGATGTACGGTATTCCGAATATGAAGCTTGAAAAGCAAGTTATTGACAGACGAGTTGAGCTTATGAAGGCAGACGGTATAAGCTTTGTGACAAATGCTAATGTCGGAGAAGATATTGATGCCCGTTCATTGCTTGACGAATATGATGCTGTTGTGCTTTGCTGCGGCGCAGGAAATCCAAGGGATATTAACGCACCGGGCAGAGATGCACAGGGAATTTACTTTGCCGTTGATTATTTAAAGGCTACAACAAAGAGCCTGCTCGACTCCAACTTTGAGGATGGAAATTATATTTCCGCAAAGGATAAGAGCGTTGTTATTATAGGCGGCGGTGACACAGGCAATGACTGTGTTGGTACTGCAATACGTCAGGGATGCTCAGCGGTTGTTCAGCTTGAGATGATGCCGAAGCTGCCTGACAGCAGAGCAGAAAATAATCCGTGGCCTGAGTGGCCGAGGGTCTGCAAGACAGACTACGGTCAGCAGGAGGCAATTGCGGTGTTCGGCTCTGACCCACGCCGTTATCAGACTACCGTTAAGGAGTTTGTAAAGGACGAAGAGGGTAAGCTGAAGGGCGTTGTAACTGTGAACCTTGTGTTTGAATATGACGAGGAAGCAGGCAGAAACGTGATGAAGGAAGTTGAGGGCAGCGAGCAGTTCATTGAAGCGCAGCTTGTTTTGATTGCCGCAGGCTTCTTAGGTCCGAAGCAGTATATACCTGAGGCATTCGGAGTTGACACAAACAACCGCAGTAATGTCGCAACACCGCAAGGCAAATTCAGCACAAGTGTTGAAAAGGTGTTTGCAGCAGGAGATATGCGAAGAGGTCAGTCGCTTGTAGTTTGGGCGATAAGAGAGGGCAGAGATGCTGCCGCAGAGGTTGACGAGTATCTTATGGGATACACCTGCCTGTGATTTAAAAAATAAATATATGCTTAAAAAAATCGGCACAGGATTACACCTGTGCCAATTTTATGTTATATTTAAAATTCAGATTTTAAAGCTCGTCAAATAAGCTCAGTTGACGGCAAGACTGCTTATCCTCAAAACGGTGCAGATATGCGAATATTTCGTTTATGTCTGTTTTGATACCGTTTTCACCGCATCGCCGATATAGCAAAGTCATAAGTTCTTGGTTTTTAGGACTCGGTAAGTCATAGCTTTGAGCGTAGGTCTTGATGTATCTTTCCTTAAGCCCCGGAAAGCTTTTGTCAAGCGCCGCATAGAAATACTCACGGTTGCCCTCCCTGAGAGTGAGTTCCATATCAAAGCAGATTATCCCATAAACCTCGGACTTTACACAGCAGTCGATTATTCCGTTTATATTATCCTCAGTATCGTTGATAAACGGCAGTATCGGAGTAAGCCAGACTACGGTTGGAATACCGTTGTCACGCAGGGTTTCAAGCATTTTTACACGCTCGGCAGTTGTACTGACGTTAGGTTCAATTATTCTGCAAAGATTTTCATCATAGGTTGTCAGTGTTGTTTGAACAACGCATTTTGTTTTACTGTTTATCCTGACAAGCAAGTCAAGATCTCTTAATAAGCGAGTCGATTTTGTGTGAAGAACAGCACCGCAGCCGTATTTTTCAATCAGCTCAAGAGAACGCCTTGTGTGCCGGAGCTTATATTCAAGAGGAATATACTTGCTCCGGTTGAAATCATACACCTTTTTCGCTTGCGTTTAAGGGCGGTTTCAAGAAGCTCAAGCGCATTTGCTTTAACCTCTATGTCCTCAAAAGCATGGTTCATTTGGTAGCAGCGGCTGCGGGCGTCGCAATAAATGCATCCGTGCTGGCAGCCTCGGTATAAATTCATACCGTTATCGGGTGATAAAATGCCTTTGACGTTTTTGTAATGCAATGCATATCCTCCAAAAAATTTCGCAGCAATACACAGCCGGTAAATACTCTGCCATTGAGCCTTTGGTCAGAAACACCGGCAACTTTTGCTGCGGATTGTTGTTTTGATATTAAAAAGTTAAAGCTTTATAATGTTGCGCCAATCAAGATCTCCACGCTCAAGACCGTGAATCAAAACCTCTGCTGTTGCTATATTTGTTGCAACAGGAATGTTGTGCATATCGCAGAGTCTTAAAAGATTGATGTCGTTAGGTTCATTCGGCTTTGGGTGGAGCGGGTCACGGAAGAAAAGGAGCATATCAATTTCGTCATATGCTATTCTGGCGGAAATCTGCTGGTCGCCGCCCTGTGAGCCGCCCAAAAAGCGTGTAATGCCTAGGCCGGTTGCCTCCGACACCATTTTGCCGGTTGTACCTGTTGCACAAAGGTTGTGTTTGCTTAAAATTCCGCAGTATGCTATACAAAACTGCACCATTAATTCTTTCTTTTCATCATGAGCAATCAACGCTATGTTCATAGAAATCCCTCCGTTATATTGTTTTCACATTTATTTCAAATCCTATAATCTGCTGGTACTGTTTGATTAACACACCGCCAAAGGAAGACTCTCGCCCTCTAAACGTCCTGCAATCCTATCAAATGCAGTCAGCGCCTTGCTGTCAGCTGTGCAAACTATCCCTTTTTGTATTGCCGCCACAACCTGTGCGCTTTCCGGAACAACACCTATAAGCTGAATTTGCGTTTCGTCAATTATTGCGTCTAAATCAGGATAGAAATTCAGCTTGAAAAAATTACGTTTCGACAGTCGATTTATTACAAGTCTTATGTTCTCTTTTTGAAGCTCCATCAGTCTTTTGCGTACATTTGCGCAGCCTCGGACGCTTGTAGGTTCGGCGTTTGCAACAACTAAGCAAGCCTGAGCCGGATAAACGGCTGTTTCAAAACCCTTGCCGACTCCTGCCGGAGAATCAATAATGATAATATCATACTGATTCTTTACGCTGTCGATAAACTGGCTGAGCACCTCGGGGCTTAATTCGTCCTCCGCCTTTTGCGGTGCCGGTACAAGAAAAAGACCCTCTGTGTGAGCGCACGGATAAATAATATGCTCCGTTTTGCAGTTTCCGCTTACAGCGTCGGCAATGTCGAACACAAGACTTTTGCTCACGCCGAGCATAATATCGAGTCCTCTCATTCCCGAATCGCAGTCAATCAGCAATACTCGCTTATTCCTATTGGCGAACGCTGCGCCAAGACTTGCGGCAACCGTTGATTTGCCGGTTCCGCCCTTGCCGGAAGTAACAACCAAAACCTTGCTCATAGCAATCCTTTCATAAAACTGATGGAAATAATAACAATAAATTCAAATGCCGATATATTCATCACTGTTTATTTTACCATATAATCTTTAGATAGTCAAAATTTTCGGATTGGATTTTTCAACAAATATTATCTAAAATTCATAGTAATAATAACCTAAAAATGAGCTTTTATCTATATCTTCACAGAACTAACTCGTGTTTTATGCTAATCATAGGCTTATATTAGCATTATCTGCCTGTTGAGCCGAAACCACCCTCACCTCTGTCGGTTTTGTCAAGCTCCTGCGCCTCGCAAAGCTGTGGAAGCGCAACCGGCATTATAACCATCTGTGCTATTCTCTCACTCGGCTCTATTGTGTAGGGCTTATTTCCTACGTTGCATAACCCAACAGAGATTTCCCCTCGGTAGTCACTGTCAACAACGCCGACTCCGTTTGAAAGGCAGATGCCGTGCTTAACGCCAAGACCGCTTCTTGCAAATAAAAATGCTCCAAGCTGTGGGTTGGGCAGTGCTATTGCAATGCCTGTCGGCACTTTTACAAGGTCGCCAGGATTTATCGTTATCGGCTCGTATATGCAGGCGCAAAGGTCGGCTCCTGCCGAACCTTCGGTTGCTCTTTGCGGTATAACTGCGTTTTCTCTTACCTTTTTTATCTTTACTGTTTCCATTTTATATTACTCCTCTTTTATATAGTCCGTTTGTATAATCGCCGCTGAGATGACAGCTATTCCTGACAGCACTGTATAATTTTATTATTTCGTCCTTACCCTCAAGTGAAAAACGCAGGGTTATAAAGTCGAGATAATCTGCATTTTCAAAAATATGCTGTGCATAGGTAGGGACAGGGTTCAAAACCTCTGTACTGAAGCCGTCGCATTTTAGCGGCAGCCTGTTTCTTTTGCGGTCTATTATATATCTTTGCTTGTTGCAGCTTTTGCAGTCCTGGCCGCCGTTTTTGGCAGGACAAGCTCTTGTAACCATAAGGGGCAGTCTGCCGCAACTTACGGCTCCTCTTTTTATGTTGCCGCCGAGTGACTTCATCTGCTCTGCGGTAAGCTCCTGTGAAAGCTCAATATCGGCAATTCCGATTTGTTCAAGCTTATTAAGAGTTTGCGTGTTAAAGGCATTGAGCGCAAACGAGCCGTGTACTGTAAGTCCTGCGTTTTTCGCAGGCTCCACAGCACCGAGGTTTGACGCCAGTGTGTGATTCACGCCGAGCGACTTTATTTCGCTCAGACGCTTGATAACGGCTTTTTCTTTGCCGAATATCATTCGTGGAATTTCAACGCCTATATTAAACCCACGCTCAAGAAGCTGCTTTATATTCTTGTTGGGGGAAAAAAGCGGTACATAAATTAATTCACATCCCAAAAGCTCATTTGGTATGTCACAGCTTGTAAATCTGGCTCTGATTTTTTGTTTAGTATCCGTCTTGTACGGCTTTGTTTTGTCAAGACGGAGTGGCTTAAACGGCTTATCAATGACTTTAGCATATTGCTCTGTAAGGCTGTTAAGGCAATCTCTGCGCATTGCGTTGATCGACGAGAGGGGAAAGGCAAGCCCGTCCTCAATTTCAAGCTTAATCTCATCAAGCGCAAACGGAGTCCCGCCTGTTTTTTTAAGCTGTGCCGCCGCCTTTTCTTCGCTGAGCGCAACCTTGAATGCGGCTTCCGGAATATCTCCCTGAGCTGACGCGTTATAGCTTCCGCTGTGCGCCTCAAGGACTGCGTTTTCACCATGCTTAAGAGTAAATTTAAAGGTTATGGGTAAATGCTGACGCTCGTCTTTGTAGAGTGCTTTAAGCTGTGTAAACAATTTGCTGTCTGCGGCTGTTACATTTTCCTTTGAGCGAACACCGAACATATTGCTGTCGATTTTGCCGAAGTAATAGCCGTCTGTAAAGCCGCTACGTGAAAAGACAGATTCAAGCCTGTTTTTCTTGCTTTCATCAAGTACGCCGTTAAGGGCGCTTATGCAGGCGTCAGTTGCCGCTGCAACGTATTCGGGACGTTTCATTCTGCCCTCAATTTTAGCCGAGGTCACGCCAATTTCCTCAAGCTCCTTTATATGCTCCAACAGCGATAAATCCTTAAGGCTGAGTGCGGAACCGTTACCCTTGCCGTTGTCGAGAGCAAACGGAAGTCTGCACGGCTGAGCACAGCGGCCCCTGTTGCCGCTTCTGCCGCCGAGCAGTGCGCTGAATTCGCATTGCCCCGACACGCTCATACAAAGTGCACCGTGAACGAAAACCTCGGTTTCAATTGGGCAGGAAGCAACTATTTCAGCTATTTCATCTCTTGAAAGCTCACGGGCAAGTACTACCCTTTTAAAGCCGAGAGAATGTAAAAGCTTGGCTCCTTTGGGTGTGTGTACCGACATTTGAGTTGATGCGTGCAGCGGCATATCGGGAGCAACTTCTCTTATAATTGCGGCAAGCCCCAAATCCTGAACGATAAGAGCGTCAACTCCTGCAGTGCAGGCAAGGCTAACTGTTTTGAGTGCCGATTGAAGCTCGTCATCTCTTATAAGGGTGTTGATGGCAAGGTAAAGCTTTACGCTGCGTTCGTGGCAGTAGCGTGCCGCCGATATAATTTCTTCATCGCTGAAATTTGCAGCTGAGGCTCTTGCGCTGAAACGCTGAGCGCCTATATAGACAGCGCTTGCTCCCGTGCAAACGGCTGCCTTCACGCTTTCAAAGGCACCGGCGGGAGCAAGAATTTCAATGTTATTACCCATAATTATCTGCGGTCAAAAAAGCTGAGCATTTCTTCCTCAGAGGGAATCTCCGCAAAATCGTTTCTGCGGAAGCTGTCGCTTATTTTGTCATTATCTCGGTAGTTTATCTTCGGGTCTATTTTCCTGTTGCCGGCAAACGCTCCGCCGCCGGATTTTGCGCTTGGTACAGGGCGAAACGGCTTTGGCCTGTTTTGGCTCTTTGCGCCTGCGTTTGGTAAGGCGTTCTTTTGTGCTAAGAGAGCTTTGCGCTTTTCTTCAAGCATTTGTCTTGCTGTAAGCATCGGCTTTTGCTCCTGCTGTATTGCCGGCTGCTGTGTCTTGTCAGGCTGTTCCTGCACTTTTTCAGTCTTTGGTTCTTCATACTTTGACTGCTGCTTAGGTTCGGCTTCTTCCGACTTTTCCTGTGTTATCTCAGGTTCTGCCGGCTTCGGTTGTTCAGCTTCAAGCTGAGGCACAACCTGCTCATCTTTTGCATTTGGCTGTTCATCGTCGGGTCCCGGAAGAGGTATTCTAAGCTGCTGAGGCGATTCCTCCGGCTGCTGAGGCTGCTGTTCAACATCACCGGTGCCGGACTGAAGCTCCTCAATAATCTTGTGCAGTCCGAGCTTTTCCTCACGAAGCTGTTTGTTTTCTATTCTGAGATATTCAAGCTCGCCTGTTGTTCTGTACGCCAGTGACTCACTTGTTTCGGTTCTTTTGAGCAGTTCCTCTGTGATGATTTTTTCCTTTTCAAGCTCATCGCAGTAGTTGAGAGCCGCCAATATTGCCGCCATTGCAACGGTCATTGAGTCGCTTTCACGCAGAATCTCCTTTATCTGCGAATCAACCTTATTACTTATTTTTACAATATAGTCCTTGTCCTCGTCAGCTGAAACAACAAATTCACTGCCGACAATTCTAAGCTTTACTCGTGTTTTTTCAATCACAAAAATCAGTCCTTTCACATACTGAACCCTATTATAGTATTATAATATAATAGTTAAAAATTTGTAAAGAGTTTTTGAGCAAATTTTCTTGAAATTCAGACAAAATTTTACTTTTTTTATTATTTTGTGCAGTTTGCAGTGGCTAGCAAAATAGCTTGTTTGTGAATATTAATAAAAATATTGCATATTCTTTGTGTGTTATGACTTTAATAATTGCCTAATTTAGAAAAAATAGATTTTTAAACGGTAAAATTACAAAAATGTTACGCTAAAACTGCTATTTTTTGTTGAAATTGAGGTGGGAATAGTGTATAATATAATAGCAAATTTTATTTCGGGCACTTTTTTTAGGCAGTGTCAAAGGAGGAAAAATATGGATTACAAATTGACGCCAAAGCAGGCTGAGGAGCTTATTCTGACAAAGCTCAGCCACAATTTCGGTGTATCGCAGAAGGATGCCACTGACGAGCATTACTACAAGGCTGTTGTTCTTGTTGTTAGGGATTTGCTTACAGCAGGCTATACTGAATTTTCACGAAAGGCAGTTGAGCAGAAAAAGAAAACCGTGTATTATCTTTGCATGGAATTTCTTATGGGACGTTCTCTTAAAAACAACCTGAGCAACTTAGGTCTTGAGGGAACTATGAATACAGCTCTTAAGAACCTCGGCGTTAAGCTTGACAATGTTTACGAGCAGGAGCCTGACGCAGGTCTTGGCAACGGCGGCTTGGGCAGGTTGGCTGCTTGCTTCCTTGATGCGCTTGCGTCACAGGCATACCCATCAATGGGATATTCACTTCGTTATGAGTACGGCATTTTCAGCCAGAAGCTTATTGACGGCTGGCAGACAGAGATGCCGGACTTTTGGCTGCCGGGCGGCTCTGTTTGGCTTCAGGACCACCCCGAAAAGGCTATTACAATTAAATTCAATGGCAGAGTTGTTGAGGAATGGAAGGACGGCTTGCACAAGGTTGATGTAGTTGATTCCTACAATGTTGTTGCTATTCCGTATGATATGATGGTGGCAGGTAATGACGGCAAGGGCGTCAGCCGCTTAAGACTTTGGGCGGCTAAATCAAACAGCTTTGATATGCAGTTGTTCAATGACGGCGACTACCTGCGTGCTATCGAGCAGAACGCTATGGCTGAGTCTATTACAAAGGTTCTTTATCCGGGCGACAACCATCCTGAGGGCAAAAGTCTTAGACTTAATCAGCAGTATTTCCTTGTATCTGCTACAATTCAGGACATTATTAATCGTCATCTGAGAAATTATAATACCCTTGACAATCTTCCGGAGCTTGTTACAATTCACTTAAATGATACTCACCCTGTTCTGGCTGTGCCTGAGCTTATGAGAATAATCATGGATGACTGCGGCTACGGCTGGGATCAGGCTTGGGATATTGTAAACCGCACTATTGCCTACACTAACCATACGGTTATGAAGGAGGCTCTTGAGTGCTGGGAGGAGCAGATGTTTAAAACAAAGCTCCCAAGAATTTATGAGATACTTGCCGAGATTAACAGAAGATTCTACAACGAGATGCGCTCAAGGGGCGTTGACGGCAACAAAATTGACAGAATGGCTATTATCAATGACGGCGTTGTTAAGATGGCTAATCTTGCTGTTATTGCAGGCTACAAGGTAAACGGCGTTTCTGCGCTTCACAGTGAAATACTTAAGGACACCGTATTCCACGATTTCTACACTGTTTACCCAAATAAGTTCACTAACGTTACAAACGGTGTTGCACACCGCCGCTGGCTGAATCAGTCGAACCCTCAGCTTGCTGATTTGTTGAATGAGCTTATCGGCACAGACTATATTGACAATGCTTCACAGCTTTCAAAGCTTATGGCATATAAGGATGACAAGAGTGTTTTGGACCGTCTTGAAAGGATTAAAAGAGCGAATAAGCTTAAGATGGTTGACTACATCAAAAAGCACAACGGCGTAACCGTTGACCCTGATTCCATCTTTGACGTTCAGGTTAAGCGTTTGCACGAATATAAAAGACAACTTATGAACGCCCTGCACATTCTAACAACCTACCGTTGGCTCAGAGAAAATCCGAATGCAAACTTCACGCCGAAAACATATATCTTCGGTGCAAAGGCTGCTCCGGGATATTACTTTGCAAAGCAGATTATCCAATTCATTATTGCGCTCAGCAACAAGATTGAAAAGGATGACAGAGTGAATAAGAAGCTTAAGGTTGTATATCTTGAGGATTACCGTGTTACTCTGGCTGAGAAGCTTATTCCTGCCAGTGAAATAAGCGAGCAGATTTCTCTTGCAGGCACAGAGGCTTCAGGTACAAGTAATATGAAGTTTATGCTTAACGGTGCTATCACAATGGGTACTCTTGACGGCGCAAATGTTGAGATTAATCAGGCTGTCGGAAACGAGAATATGTTCCTGTTTGGTCTTAAAACGCCTGAGGTTGAGAATATCAAGAGAAGCGGCTACAATCCGATGGTTTATTATCAGAACAACCACATTCTCAGGGGTGCGGTTGACGAGATTAATGACACACGCTTTGGCACTATTGCAAACTCGCTGATGAATGTTGACCCGTATATGGTATTGGCTGATTTTGCAGATTACTCCGCCGCACAGCAGAGAGCGTCAGCTCTTTATGTTGAGAACAAGGAGCAGTGGAACAGAATGTCGCTTATAAATATTGCAAACGCAGGCATATTTGCAGCTGACCGTTCAATAAGGGATTATGCCGACGGTATCTGGAACCTCTCTCCGGTTGACCTTGATAAATAATTAAATATAAAAATTACAGCGCTGTTTAAAATTATAAACGGCGCTGTTTTTTGTTATTAACAATGCATAAGAAAACCCCGACAGCTTGCGATTTGCACTGCTGTCGGGGTGAAATTTTTATTGATTAAGAATTAGAGGAGCTTGAATTATTAATCTCGTTGAGCTTTTTCTCAATCTCTTCCGGTGTGAACTGATTAAGAGCGGCTTCATTCTCGGTAAGCTCAAGCTTGTTTGCCTGAGTGTCCATATAATCGTTGTATTCGTCCTTCTTCATATTTGTAAGAACAGAATAGCGTGTGTTTTCATCGTCAAGGTTGCTTGTCTTTGTGCTGATATCGCCCCTGTAAACGAGGTACATAACTGCTGTGTTGCCCTCGCCGACTGTGATAACCTCAGCCTGATTGTTCTTAAGCTCCTTAACAGCGTTTATTATATCTGTCGGCGCGCTTGAGTTGTCAAGGATTTCCTGAGCTGAAACAGCTGTGCTTTTGTCGAGCGACTGATACTCCATAAACGCCTTGTCAATTTCGTCAAAGGTTTTTTCGCCCTTGTTGAGTTGATTCTTATAGCCGTCAAAGGTGGTTTGAATCTTTTTGATTTCGTCATCGCTTAAGGCTTCTGACGCTGTTGAGCTTGAATCTGATGTTGCGTCTGTTGATTCAGAGGTTTTGTAGAGGTTGATTGGAATGTATGAGTAGTCGACATATTCTGCTGTGTAGTACTTTTTCAGATCATCATCACTAACCTCTTTTTCACCGCCTTCGCCGTACATAGCCTTGAACACAGCCTCGTACTTTGTGCTGAATTCGGCATATGCTAGCTTGTAGGAGCTTTCGGAAACACCAAGCTTTTCATATGATGCGCCGCTGTATATCCAGCCTTGTGATGCGAGAGAATCAATCTGAGTTTGCTGAGCATCTGTAAGCTTAAGACCAAGCTCGTCAAACTTTTCGAGTGTGTAGATTAGAGTTTTGCTGCTCTGCTGTGCGGTGTTGAGCATATAATCTCTGCCGGTTACTTCCTTATCGTCATTATCCTTAATCTTAGCTGACATTACGTCGGCTGCTTCTGTCGGCTGAGTTGCGCCGTCAGCGTCTGTTGCTACCTCAACCTGTTTCTGAGCTTCCTGCTGAGCATAGCTGTATGCGCCTGTCATATAGTAGATATAGGTTCCGATTGGAAGAGTGTATTTATCGTCCTTGTATGACCAGCTTGTGTCGGCACAGCCGGCTGCTGTGATGATCATTCCTGCCGCAAGAGCTGCTGCGACAGCTTTTTTTACTATTTTCATTTTATTGTCCGTCCTTTCTTCGGTAAAAAACGATAATATTATACTCTTTTTTAATCAATTTGTCTATATAAAATCACAGCTGTTCAAAACTTATTCATAATTTTGTCTGTTATTTTACATTTTTCTGCTGCTGATTGTCGAAAAATACGAGCTTTAGCATCTCGTTAGGCGTAAGACCGCTTTGAAATTTTATTGAAACATACGGCTTGTTGCCGGCATTTAAAAATGCACTGCCCTTAAAACGGCTTATCAAATCGCCGACAAACGGGTTTTTGATGTTGTTTATATACAGAAGTAAACTTGTGCCCTGCTGCTTGATTTCGTAAATTCCCTTTGAAGCCGCCATTGAGCGTGTCAGCGCTACGTTGATAAGACCCAAAACCGATTTTGGCGGATCACCGAAGCGGTCGATAAGCTCATCGGCAACATCACGTGCGTCCGTCTGTGTGCGGATATCGGAAATGCGCTTGTAAATGTCAAGCCGCTGTCCGAGGGATTCAATGTAGCTTTCAGGAATATGCGCCTGTACCTGAACGTCTACAAGACATTCAAGCTCGGTGAAGTCGTCCTTCTTTTCGCCCTTGGCTTCTTTTAGTGCCTCGCCCAAAAGCTTTAGGTACATATCATAGCCTACGTCCTCCATATGACCGTGCTGCTGCGCTCCAAGAACATTTCCTGCGCCTCTAAGCTCTAAATCACGCATAGCAATCTTAAAGCCTGAGCCGAACTCTGTGAATTCCTTTATAGCGTTCAGGCGCTTCTGAGATATTTCTGTCAGTACCTTCTGAGGACGGAAGGTGAAGTAGGCGTATGCTCTTCTTGCGCTTCTGCCTACACGCCCACGAAGCTGGTGAAGCTGTGAAAGTCCCATATGGTCGGCGTCCTCAATTATCAGCGTGTTGGCATTTGGTAAGTCGATTCCCGTTTCGATAATCGTGGTGGAAACAAGCAGGTTTATATCCTGTTCAAGCATACGCTGCCAAATGTCCGAAAGCTCGTTTTCCTGCATTTTTCCGTGCGCTATGGCTATTTTAGCCTCCGGCACAAGCGAAACAAGCTTAGCTGCACAGCGTTCTATCGACTCAACCCTGTTGTGCAGGTAGAAAACCTGTCCTCCTCGGCGAAGCTCACGGCGGATTGCTTCGGCAATTATTCCGTTATCGTGCTCAAGAACATAGGTCTGGACAGGGTGTCTGTCCTGCGGTGCATCGTCGAGCGTGCTCATATCTCTTATTCCGCTCATAGCCATATTGAGCGTTCTCGGAATAGGCGTTGCCGAGAGGGTGAGAACATCGACATCCTTACAGATTTCCTTGAAGCGTTCCTTTTGAGCAACACCGAAGCGCTGTTCCTCGTCTATGATAACAAGACCAAGGTCACGGAACTTTATATCCTTTTGCACAACTCTGTGTGTGCCGATTATCATATCTATCTCGCCTCTTGCAAGCTGCTTTATAATTTCCGACTGCTGCTTCGGTGTGCGGAAACGGCTTAACAGCTCTATCCTGACAGGAAAGCCCTCAAAGCGGTTCATTACTGTCTGATAGTGCTGCCATGCAAGTATGGTGGTGGGGCAGAGGAGAACGCATTGCTTTGAATCGGTAACGCACTTGAATGCGGCTCGCAGTGCAACCTCGGTTTTTCCAAAGCCAACGTCGCCGCACAGAAGTCTGTCCATCGGCGCTGTGCGCTCCATATCGCCCTTTATTTCATCAATACAGCGCAGCTGGTCGTCTGTTTCCTCGTATTCAAAGCTCGCTTCAAAGTCACGCTGCCACTCTCCGTCAGGCGGAAATGCGTGGCCCGGTGCAGCCATTCGCTCTGCGTACAGTTTTGTAAGCTCGCTTGCGATGTCCTTTACGTTTCTGCGAACTCTCGCCTTTGTCTTTTGCCAGTCGCCGCTGCCGAGACGGTTGATTTTTACCGCCGAGTTTTCACGTGGTCCGATATATTTTGAAATAAGGTCAAGCTGTGTTACGGGAACGTACAACGTGTCGCCTTTAGCGTATTCAAGCTTGATGTAGTCCTTGATAACGCCTTGAATTTCTATTTTGTGTATGCCTCTGAATACGCCGATACCGTGCGTTGAATGAACAACATAGTCACCGCTTGACAACTCTGAAAGGGAGTAGATTTGCTGAGAGTTTTTGTCACGCTTGCGTTTGCGCTTGGGCGTGCTTCGTGCAATGCCGTGAGTGATAAGCGTGAATTTAGTCTGAGGATATTCAAAGCCTGCCGACAATCCTCCTGGGAGGATATATATTTTACCGTCAGAAGGCTTTTCAATATCCTTTGCAAACTCAGCCTTGTAGCCCTTTTCATTTAATTCCTCGCATAATGATACTGCCGCTTTTTCTGTTCCTGCGAGTATCACAACACTGCCGCTTTTGCCGTGAAGCTCCTGTAAATCATCAACCAATACTTTAACAGAGCCGCTCCAGAGCGAGAGCTGTTTCAGGTTGAAGGTGACAATATCGTTTATAGGAAGCTCATAGCCTGAGGTGGCGAAGTTTTCAAGATATACAAAGCGGTTGTTGTTGAGAATACTGTTTATCTCAATTTTATCAATCGAATATGTTTCAAAGCCACGGCACAGAATACCTGTGGCGAAGCATTCCTTAAGCTCCTCCTCAAAAAGACGTGTGTATGAATTGAATCTTTCACGTGTTTTTGAGGTTTCGGACATAAAGAAAATTGTGTTGTCGTCGGCGTAGTCAAAAAGAGTTGCGGTTTGTTCATAGGCAAGACCGACGAATTTGTCCATAGAACCGACAAACACGCCTTTTCTTATATCGTCTGCCTGCTTAAAAAGAAGCTGTCTTGCCTTTGGCGCATTTTTGCCCTTTAAAAGCTGTGCTTTGTGCTCAATTTTATCTGCGAGAGCATCAGTGCTTTCAACCATAATTTCGGCAGATGGGGTAAGACTTATTTCTTCGATAAAATCGGTTCTGCGCTGTGTTTCAATGTCGAAATAGTTGAGCGTGTCAACCTCGTCGCCCCAAAGCTCCACACGAATTGGATTGTCGCTGTCGGGCATAAAGAAGTCGATAATTCCGCCTCTTACGGCAAACTGTCCGGGACCTTCAACCTGACTTGCTCTTTCGTAGCCTGCAAGCACAAGTGCGCCTGTTATCTCCTCAACGCTTGTAACGGAGCCGCAGGAGAGCTTAAGAGTGGCTTTTTTGAGTGCGTATGGCGGTATTGTGTACTGCGCCGCTGCGTCAATACAGGCGATTACTGCGGTGTAGTCGCCGCTTGCCATTTTGCAAAGAACATTAATTCTGCTGTGCTCGTATTCCTTTGATATGCTCTGCATATTTCTGAAATTGAAATCCCTTACAGGGTACACAAGAGGCTTGCCACCCATTGAAGCCAAATCGTTGGCAAGGGTTTGTGCCTGTGATTCATCCGGCACAATGACAAAAGCCTTTGAGCCGTAGTCGGCGCAAAGGGTGTGAATAATATTTGCTTTCAGTTGAGTTGTCAGTCCTGCCGCCACAACGGTTGAATGTTTCAGACGCAGGGCTGACTTAAGGCTCTTGTATTCCTTAAGAGCCGAGGTAGTGGTTTGAATAAATTTCATAGTAAAATCCTTGTTACGAGTTATAGAGGTTCATTGCCTTGTCAATATCGCCGCCGATTATGAGCGCAGCGGCGTCGCATGCGGAGCTTGCGGCGTCTGAAAAGCTTTTCATCTCTTCCTTTGTGAATTTTGAGAGCACCCAATCGGCAAGGTCAAAAAACTCCGGCTTTGCGCCGACTCCCATTTTTATTCTTGGAAACTCACTGCTTGTGCAGAGGTTGAAGATACTGCGAAGTCCTTTTTGTCCGCCGTCGCTGCCCTTACGTCTGATTCTGAGCTTGCCGGGCTTAAGCGATATATCATCAGATATTATAACAACCTGCGATGGTGATAATTTGTAAAAATTCATTGCTTCTCTTACCGCTTCGCCACTGTTGTTCATAAAAGTCTGCGGCTTTAAAAGCATAACCTTTTTGCCGTTTATTGTGCCTGTGCCTGTCAGCGCATGGTATTTTAGACGGCTTACGTCTATTGAGTGTTTTTCCGCAAGACAATCAAGAGTCATAAAGCCGGCGTTATGGCGTGTGTTCTCATATTCTCTGCCGGGGTTACCAAGACCGACAACAAGAAAATCTATTCCGCTTGTTTTTTTAAAGGGGTTAATCATAAAGGTCACTCCAATATATGCACGACAAAAATGCGATAAAACCGTATGAAGGCATTATCGCATTAAATTCGTCGTTTTAGAATTAATTTTTAAATTATGAGCTTATCAGACAAACATCGGGGAAACCGGCTTGTCAGCGTAAATACGCTCAATAGCCTCTGCAAAGACCGGTGCTGTCGGGAGGATTGTGAACTTGTCAATCATTTTCTCGTCAGCTACCGGAACAGTGTCGAGGAGGATAACCTCCTTGATAACGCTCTTTTCAATTCTCTCGATAGCAGGACCTGAAAGAACTGCGTGTGTAGCGCAGGCAACAACGCTTGTTGCACCGCCTTTTTCAACAATGGCGTTTGCAGCGTTGCACAGTGTGCCGGCTGTGTCGATCATATCGTCAACGAGGATAGCCTTCTTGTTTCTTACGTCGCCGATGATGTTCATAACTTCTGAAACATTAGCTCTCTGACGGCGCTTGTCGATAATAGCAAGGGGGCAGCCGATTTTAGCAGCAAAGTTTCTTGCTCTTGTAACTGAGCCGAGGTCAGGTGAAACAACAACATATTCGTCTGTGTTTGCGCCTATCTGCTCCTTTAAGTGAGTAGCAAGCAACGGTGCACCGAGAAGGTGGTCAACAGGCAGATTGAAGAAGCCCTGAATCTGTGCGCAGTGAAGGTCCATTGTAAGGATTCTGTCTGCACCTGCGCAGGTGATGAGGTCTGCACAAAGCTTTGCAGAGATTGGATCTCTAGCTTTAGCTTTTCTGTCCTGTCTTGCATATCCGAAATAAGGAATAACCGCAGTTATTCTTGCGGCGGAAGCACGCTTCATAGCGTCCATCATAATCAAAAGCTCCATAAGGTTGTCATTAACCGGAGCGCAGGTTGACTGAACGATAAAGCATTCGCTGCCTCTTACAGATTCGTGAAGAGAAACTGAAATCTCACCGTCGCTGAAGGTTGAGCAGTCAGATTTGCCAAGCGGCAAGCCAAGACAACCTGCAATACCCTGTGCAACGTCCTTGTTTGAACTGCCGGTGAAGATTTTAATATCCTTTCCGTGAAAATTCATTTGTGATTACCCCCTGTTTTTTTATAAAATGCAGTGCTCTGCATAATGTGCTTTTTTAAATGCCAAGTCGGCTTTTTGCAATTTGGTTAAGCTCCAAAAGCTGCTGCGGGTCATTAGCACCCAATACTGCGTCAGAGCTTTCAGCTGTGTATGCGCCTGCGTTTTTGCCCTTTTCAAGAAGAAGCTTTATTGCGTCGGGCAAATAATATTCGCCTGCTTTGTTGTTGGATTTGATTTTATATAAAACGCTTAATAAATCCTCGGAATTAAACCAGTATCCGCCTGAGTTTATCTCATTGATTTTGAGTGTTTCCTCATCAGCGTCTTTGTGCTCGACGATAGCCCGGAGTCCACCGTTTTCATCACGCACAATTCTGCCGTAGCCTGTCGGGTCGTCGATTTTTGCCGAGATTACGGTTGCGCTCGACTTGCTGTGTTTGTGCTGTTCAAGCGAGTTTTTGATTGTCTTGCTGTCCATAAACGGAGTGTCGCCGTTTAAGATAATTACATCACCGCCGTTTTTTGTGAGAAAGTCCTTGGCTGTCATAACGGCGTGACCTGTTCCGAGGCGTTCACTCTGGAAGGTTGTCTCAACCGGATAGGGCAGAGTCTTTAAGTATTCCTCAATATACTCCTTTTTGTAGCCGGTAACAACACAGATATTGTCTATGCCGGAATCCTTAACCGCTGTGAGAACCCAATTGAGTATCGGTCTGCCCAAAACCTCGGAAAGAGTTTTAGGTTTGTCTGATTTCATTCTTTTACCCTCACCGCCGGCAAGGATAATTGCGCTGAGCCTGTTCATTATAAGCTCTCCTTTTAAGAAAGACGGTCACTTTGACCGCAAAAATTACATTCTACCATTAGAAACATAACATTATTATCTCAGTATATGGCGGATTTTTCAAGTGTTAAATTAAAGCTTTCGCCATTTTCATACATTTTAACAGTAATTATTTATTGAGCGGAATCTAATTTAGGCTGTTTTTATTGGAAAAATCTGCAAAAATATTAAAAAAGGTATAGCCAAAATAATAAAAATTTGTTATAATACGAATTGGACTGAGAAGTCAATATTTTTGTATGTGTTTATTGATGCACAAAATTTACAGGAGGTAATTCCAATGGGCAAAAAGTATGTTTATTTGTTCAAAGAGGGTAACGGAAAGATGAGAGAGCTTCTCGGCGGTAAGGGTGCAAACCTTGCTGAGATGACGAACCTTGGCTTGCCGGTACCGCAGGGCTTCACAATCACAACAGAGGCCTGCACACAGTACTATGAGGACGGCAAGAAGATCAACGATGAGATTCAGGCTGAAATCATGGAGTACATCACAAAGATGGAAGAAATCACAGGCAAGAAGTTCGGCGACACAGAGAACCCGCTTCTCGTTTCTGTTCGTTCAGGTGCCAGAGCTTCAATGCCGGGCATGATGGATACAATTCTTAACCTTGGTCTTAACGAAACAGTTGTTGAGGTTATGGCTGCTAAGTCAGGTAACCCACGCTGGGCTTGGGACTGCTACAGAAGATTTATTCAGATGTATTCCGACGTTGTTATGGAGGTCGGCAAAAAGTACTTCGAGGAGCTCATCGACAAGATGAAGGCTGAGAAGGGCGTTACACAGGATACAGAGCTTACAGCAGAGGATCTTAAGACTCTTGCTGAGCAGTTTAAGGCTGAATATAAAGAGAAAATCGGCGAAGAGTTCCCAACTGATCCTAAGGAGCAGCTCATGGGCGCTATCAAGGCTGTTTTCCGTTCATGGGACAACCCGAGAGCAAACGTATATCGCCGTGATAACGATATCCCGTATTCATGGGGTACCGCAGTTAACGTACAGATGATGGCTTTCGGTAACTTGGGCGAAACATCAGGTACCGGCGTTGCATTTACACGTGACCCGGCAACAGGCGAAAAGCACCTTATGGGTGAGTTCCTTATGAACGCTCAGGGTGAGGACGTTGTTGCAGGCGTTAGAACACCGCAGAAGATTGATCAGCTCAAGGAGGTTATGCCTGAGGTTTACGATCAGTTCGTAGGCATCTGCAACACTCTTGAGAATCATTACAGAGATATGCAGGATATGGAGTTCACAATTGAGGACAAGAAGCTCTATATGCTCCAGACACGTAACGGTAAGAGAACAGCACAGGCTGCTCTTAAGATTGCTTGTGACCTTGTTGACGAGGGTATGATTACAGAGCAGGAAGCTGTTTTGATGATTGACCCAAGAAACCTCGACACACTTCTCCACCCGCAGTTCGATGCTAAGGCTCTTAAGGCAGCTGAGCCGGTTGCTAAGGCTCTTGCAGCTTCTCCGGGTGCAGCTTGCGGTAAGATTGTATTCACAGCTGAGGACGCTAAGGAGTGGAACGCTAAGGGTGAGAAGGTTGTTCTTGTTCGTCTTGAGACTTCACCTGAGGATATCGAGGGTATGAAGGCTTCTCAGGGTATCCTGACAGTTCGTGGCGGTATGACATCACACGCAGCCGTTGTTGCTCGTGGTATGGGTACTTGCTGTGTATCAGGCTGCTCAGAAATCGTTATGGACGAGGCTAACAAGAAGTTCACACTCGCCGGCAAAGAGTACCACGAGGGCGACTTCCTTTCAATAGACGGTTCAACAGGTAAGATTTATGACGGCATCATTCCGACAGTTGACGCTCAGATTGCCGGCGAATTCGGCAGAATTATGGAGTGGGTTGACAAGTACAGAGTTCTTAAGGTTAGAACAAACGCTGACACACCGGCTGACGCTAAGAAGGCTCGTGAGCTTGGCGCAGAGGGTATCGGTCTTTGCCGTACAGAGCATATGTTCTTCGAGGGTGACAGAATTGACGCATTCCGTGAGATGATTTGCTCAGATACAGTAGAGGAGAGAGAGGCTGCTCTCAACAAGATTCTCCCAATTCAGCAGGGCGACTTTGAGGCTCTTTATGAGGCTCTTGAGGGCAACCCGGTTACAATTCGTTTCCTCGATCCGCCGCTTCACGAGTTCGTTCCGACAGAAGAGGCTGACATTGAGCTTCTTGCAAAGGCACAAGGCAAGACAGTTGAGCAGATTAAGGCTATCATTGCTTCTCTCCACGAGTTTAACCCGATGATGGGTCACCGTGGCTGCCGTCTTGCAGTAACATATCCTGAAATTGCAAAGATGCAGACAGCTGCTGTTATCCGTGCAGCTATCAATGTTAAGAAGGCTCATCCGGACTGGAACATTGTTCCTGAGATTATGATTCCGCTTGTTGGTGAGGTTAAGGAGCTTAAGTACGTTAAGGATGTTGTTGTTGCAACAGCTGACGCTGAAATTGCAGCAGCAGGCGCTGAGCTTAAGTATGAAGTTGGTACAATGATCGAAATTCCGAGAGCTGCTCTTACAGCTGACGATATCGCTAAGGAAGCTGAGTTCTTCTGCTTCGGTACTAACGACCTTACTCAGATGACATACGGCTTCTCACGTGACGACGCAGGCAAGTTCCTCGGTGCTTACTACGATGCTAAGATCTTTGAGAATGATCCGTTCGCAAAGCTCGACCAGACAGGCGTTGGCAAGCTTATGGAAATGGCAATTAAGCTTGGTAAGTCAGTTCGTCCTGAGATGCACCTTGGCATCTGCGGCGAGCATGGCGGCGACCCGTCTTCTGTTGAGTTCTGCCACAAGATTGGTCTTGACTATGTATCTTGCTCACCGTTTAGAGTTCCTATTGCTCGTCTTGCAGCAGCACAGGCAGCACTTAAGGGTTAATTGAACTAAAGAGAAAAATAATAAATGCCCTTGCTGTTATTATCAGAGGGCTGCAAAACACCCCCAACGGACAAGCTCTGTTGGGGGTGTTGTTATTATGTTGGAAAAAATATAAGCTGTAGAATTATAACCGGTTTGTTCAAAAGACTATGGCTGTTTTACCGCAGTGATAAAGAAAATAAGATTAGCGCCGCCGTCGCAGACAGCGCAGCATGGATATTATTAAAGATTGAACTGAAATATAAAAAGACCTCCCATGGCAGTTTTATTTATCCTGCTATGGGAGGTTATTTCTATTGTGAATTTTTATCTGATATTTTTTAAAGTATTAAATTGCTTTCTCTTAGTTTAATTTTATAAGAAACTTTTGAAGCTTTAATGCGTCAAGTAAATTGGTGCTTGCGTCACGGTTTACATCGGAACATCGAAGAGCAAGCTCGTCGAAGGTTACTGCATTGTTTGCGTACTTCTGGATTAAAATGGCGTCTACAAGATCTACATATCCGTTTTTGTTAGCATCGCCAATCGTAAGGCCTGTGAAAGGCTGTCCTGTTACTCCGCCGCCGCTTGAACTAACTAATGGCGATGAATAGCAATAATCTGTTGTAAAGTATACCGGTTCGCCAATGTTTGTGCTTACATAAATTTCAACATAGCCGTTCTTGTCGGGCTGCGCTGCGGTAATAGCGCCTCCGCTGTAGAAAATCAGCGATGAGGTGTAGCCGGTGTTAAATTCCTTTGTGAAATTATATTCGTGCGGAGTATTGTTTGTCATCTTAACATATGTGCCATTTGCGGTAAAGTAATCCGAACCCTTGTTCAGATTTATTCTTACCTTTTGGTATAAACCGCCGGTATGGGTGAAGTTTAAGTTGGTGTTTATTGAGCCACTGCTGTTATTAAGCTTGGTGTCGGCAGAATATCCCGCCGCACTTGGCAAGTACTGGGTAACGGAGCCGTAGGAAGTGTTGAAGTATTGGCTGAGAACTACCTGTCCGGTAGATAGGTCGGTGAATTCAACACCTGAGGTTGGGTCAATACGATTACCGCTTGTGTAGAACTTAACGTAGTTATCGGGAAGGTTTTCTTCTGCTAAAACTTTGTAGCCATAGAAAAAGTCATCAAAGGTAATGCCGGACTCAATATCTTCTTTTGACTGTGCTGCGGAAAACGAAGTTATGCTCGTTGCAGCTAAAGCAGCGCACAGAATTGATGATACTACTATCTTTTTCATTTTCATTTTTAAAATCTCCTTGTTTCTTTATTATCCAAACATTGTATTGTATTTTACCATACTAAAGTGGCGAATTCAATTATTAATACGCCGAGATTATGTTGAGTAAAGTGAATAAATATGTATAAATTGTGAATTTTTTGCAATTCTTGGATATATCATAAAAGTAAATGGGCTGCTGTATGAAAGAGTATCATACCGCAGCTCTGTTTTGTTGAGGTATATGATTTAATTGTTTATTCAATACCCAAATTATATTTTTGAACCTTAATTACATCTATAAGATTTATGTTTCCGTCAAAGTTAACGTCTGCATTACGTGATGAAAGCTTATCAAGGGTTGTCAAGTTCAGCGTTTTTTTCTGAATCAGAATTGCGTCATTAAGATAAATTTCGCCGTTTTTGTCAATATCTCCGATTGTGAAGCCGCAGAAGGGGGCGCCGCTTCTTCCGCCGCCTCCGGAGTGTTTATATCTGAAGTTTGTCATATAAGATGTTTTTACACCCAGCTTCTTGCTTACGTGAATCTCAACCATACCGTTTTTATCGGGAGCCGCCGCTGTTATAGCCCCGCCGCTTATGAAAACCAACGACGAATAGTAATTGTGGCTTTCCTTTGTGAAGTTGTAGTCATGCACATCACCGAAAAGCTCCTGTGTGTGTGTTCCGTTACTGTTAAAGTAATCTGAAAAGTCAGAAAGCTTTACCTTGATTTTTTCGTATATGCCGTCTGTATTGGTAAAATTTATGAGAGAGTAGCGCGAGCCGCAACCGTCTGAAAGGTAGTGATAACCTTTAGCGTTTGGCAAGCGTACGGGAAAAAAGTCAGACGTAAAATTAAAATCCTGCGAATGGATTAATTGATAGGTATTAATGTCGTAGAACGAAAATTCAAGCGATTCAGGAATGTTTGTGCCGGACTTGAAAAAGTAAGCTTGATTTTTATTCAATTTTATTGAGTTTAAAACAGTGTAGTTTGGTGAAGATGAAGTGTCGGCTGCAGAAGCTGTTGCAATGCTTGTTGCCGCCAAAACAGCGCATAGCAGCGCAGATAGAATTCTTTTTTTCATATGTTTAATTCCTTTATTATTTTATTGCATATTTCTGAACGGCTATTGCGTCGAGAAGATTAACTTTGCCGTTCTGGTTGGCGTCTGCGTTACGTTTTGAAAGGCTGTCAAAGCTGCTCAAGTCAAGTATGTATTTCTGGATTAATATAGCGTCAGAAAGCCTTACGCTGCCGTTTTTGTCAACGTCACCGATAGTAAGTCCGGTAAAATCAGTGCCGGCAGTTCCGGTGCGGCTTTCCATATCTGTGGAGGAGGTGTATGAAAAGCTTGTAATAAACGTGGTCTTTTCGCCAAGCTTTGTGCTTACATATATTTCAGCCATACCGGCGATATCGGGTGCTACGGAAGTCATAGCGCCGCCGCTGATAAATACCAGTGAAGAGGAATATCCGTTGCCCTCGTCAGAAAAATTGAAATAGTGCTTGTTTCCGAGAATGGTTGCTTCACGTTTTCCGTTGCTCATAAAATAGTCGGAAAAATCGGAAAGCTTTAGCCTAATTTTTTGATACTTTCCGCCTGCCTGAGTTAGGTTGATAACACGGCTGAGACTGCCGCCGCCGTTAACACGATAATGATAGCCGTTTGGATCAGGAAGATAGCATGACGTAGATTCGCCGCTAAAATCAAACTTCTGTTTAAGAACCGTCTCTCCGGTGTTTACATTGCGGAACTCCGCAACGGTATCATTCGGCAGATTTGCCCCGCTCTTAAAGAAATATGAGTAGTTATTTTGGAGTGCTTCTGATTTTAGAATTATGTAATTTGATGATGATGATGAGGCAACGGCTTCATTTTTTTCTATCGGCTGAGCTGCCGAAGATGACGTAACGCTTAACGCTGCTAAAGCAGCGCATAGGATTGACGTGATAATTTTCTTATTCATATTATCATCCTTTCGTTTATTTAATTGCCAATGAGATTATAGCACTGTGAAAAAGTAACTTCAATCAGGTAAAGTGAAAATTTCCCATTGAGATAA
Source organism: Ruminococcus sp. zg-924 (assembly GCF_024433635.1). Lineage (GTDB taxonomy): Bacteria > Bacillota > Clostridia > Oscillospirales > Acutalibacteraceae > UBA7067. The sequence goes on from NZ_WNJZ01000001.1 coordinate 81,663, forward strand.
ATTGACTAAAGTTAACACGTTATATTTGTGCAAGGTTACTGCGAAAATTTAGTAAATAGATAAAAAAGACTCCCACTAATTGTAGGAGCCTTTGCTGTAAGGTATTTTAATTTTTGTTCTTTTCAAGCTCCGCGTGCATATTTTCTTTTGCAACAGCAAGCATAAGCTTGATTCTGTTTTCCTGGTTAACTCTCGGTGCGCCGGGGTCATAGTCGATTGCAACAATGTTTGCACGGTCGTCTATGCTCTTGATTTTTCTTATCATACCCTTGCCACAAATGTGGTTTGGCAGACAGCCAAACGGCTGAGTGCAGACAATGTTCGGGTAGCCTGTTTCTGTAAGCTCCAGCATCTCGGCTGTTAAGAGCCAGCCTTCGCCCATTTTGCTGCCATAGCCGATAACACCTTTAACAAGTTCTTTTGTGTGGCTGTATTTTCCGGGAGGAGTAAAGCCGTACTTTGCGGTGCATTTTATCATCATAGATTCCATTTTTTCAAGGTAATCGTAGAGAATCTTAATAACCTTGTACTTTATCATATTGCCGCCGTAAAGCTTGATATCCTCAAGACGGTTGTCAACCTTGAACAGAGCAAAGCCCATAATGCCCGGTACGCAAACCTCGCAGTCCTGCTCGGCGAGGAACTGCTCAAGGTTGTTGTTGCCAAGCGGCGCATATTTAACGTATATCTCGCCGACAACGCCGACCTTTACCTTTGGCACACGGTTGAGCTTAAGCTCGCTGAAGTCCTTGGCGATTTTATCAAGAATTGCCTCCTGTTCCTTCGCAGCAAAGCCTCTGCCGTTTTTGAACATCTTTGTCAGTTTGTCGCTCCAACTTTGAACAAGAGCCATACTCTCGCCCTTGTTTACCTCATACGGTTTTGTCTGGTTGCTCAGGCACATAAGAGTGTCACCGTAAACAAGTGCGCCTACAAGACGACGAATCATTGGAAGTGAAAGAGAAAAGCCGCTGTTCTTTTCAAGACCTGAAAGGTTGAGGGAAACAACCGGAACAAATTCAAGCCCCGCTTTTTTCAGAGCCTTTCTGAGCAGGTGAATGTAGTTTGACGCACGGCAACCGCCGCCTGTTTGAGTTATCATAAGTGCGGTCTTGTGCAGGTCATATTTTCCGCTTTGCAGTGCGTGGATAAACTGCCCGATAACAAGAAGAGCAGGATAGCAGGTGTCGTTGTGAACATATTTTAAGCCAACCTGAGCAATTTCGGGGCCGCTTGTTTCAAGAAGCACCGTTTTGTAGCCATACATATCAAATACGTTTCTCATCAGTCGGAACTGAATAGACGCCATCATAGGCAGAAGAATTGTGTATTCCTCCTTCATCTCTTTTGTGAAGAGGAGCCTGCCTGTTTTATCATATTCTAATTTAGCCATTTATATCATTCCTTTAAGCAGTCAGATTTTGTTCTTTGCTTCTCTTTGCTCTTCAACGGCAGCAAGCAGGCTTCTGAGCCTTATCTTGACTGCGCCTAAGTTTGTGATTTCATCGATTTTAATCTGCGTGTATATCTTGCCCTCTGATTCGAGGATTGCTCTTACCTCGTCGGTTGTGATTGCGTCAACGCCGCAGCCGAAGGAAACAAGCTGAACAAGGTTCATATCGTCCCTGCCTGCTATATATTTTGCTGCCGCATAAAGGCGGGAGTGATATGTCCACTGATTTAAAACAGTGGTCGGGAACTTGTCAACATTGCAGCTAACGACGTCCTCTGAAACGATTGCAACACCGAAGCCTGCAATCAGTTTGTCGATACCCTTGTTAATTTCAGGGTCAACGTGGTATGGCCTGCCGGACAGCACGATAATGTCCTTGCCCTCTTTTTCTGCCTGAGCGATAATCTGCTCGCCCTTTGTGCGGATTTTTTTCATATGGCTGTCATATTCCTCATATGCAGCCTTTGCCGCCGCCTTAACTTCCTTAATGGTTATGCCATCGAAGTATTTATTTAGCATCTCACAAGCCTTTTTCGGAAAGTCCTTTTTGCGGTGTATACCAAGGTATTCCTTTATAAATGTAATTTTCTTGATGTCTTTCATATTTGCGGCGATAACCTCTGGGTAATATGCAACAACAGGACAGTTGTAGTGGTTGTCGCCTAAGCCCTCGTCAAGGTTGTAGGAAAGACAGGGGTAGAAGATTGTGTCACAGCCGCTGTCAATAAGCGTTTGGATGTGCCCGTGAACAAGCTTTGCAGGATAGCAGACTGTATCTGACGGGATTGTCTGCTGACCCTTTGCGTAGAGCTTTCTGTCGGAAACAGGCGAAGCAGAAACCTCAAAGCCAAGGTTTGTAAAGAAGCTGTGCCAGAACGGGAGAAGCTCATACATATTGAGCGCCATAGGTATGCCGATTTTGCCACGGTTACCCTTTATAGGCTTGTAGCTTTTAAGAAGCTCAAGCTTGTAATCGTAAATGTTTAAGGACTTATCAGGAGAACGCTTTGTGATTGGGCGTTCACAGCGGTTGCCGCCGATGAATTTTCTGCCGTCAGCAAATTTATTAACTGTTAAGCGGCAGTTGTTTGAGCAAAGTCCACAGGACACAACCTGTATTTCGTGCTTAAAGCCTTGAAGTTGTTCAGGAGTTAAAATTGAACTCTTTCCTGCCTTGTCTTTTGACATTGCATAAAGCGCAGCGCCGTATGCTCCCATAAGACCTGATATTGTCGGACGAACAACCTGTGTGTTCATTTCTTTTTCAAATGCACGAAGAACAGCGTCGTTTAAGAACGTGCCGCCCTGAACAACAATTTTTCTGCCAAGCTCATCGGGGGAGGATGCTCTTATTACTTTATAGAGTGCATTTTTAACTACGCTGACGGACAAACCTGCTGAAATATCCTCTATTGTAGCTCCGTCCTTCTGAGCTTGCTTTACAGAGCTGTTCATAAATACGGTACAGCGTGAGCCAAGGTCAACAGGCTGCTTTGCGAAAAGCCCAAGTTTTGCAAAGTCGTCTATCTTGTAGCCGAGTGCGTTTGCAAAGGTCTGTAAAAACGAGCCGCAGCCTGACGAGCAAGCCTCGTTTAAGAAGAGGTTGTCGATTGCGCCGTTGTGTATTTTAAAGCATTTAATATCCTGTCCGCCAATGTCAATAACAAACTCAACGTCCGGCATAAAGCGTTTTGCTGCTGTGAAGTGTGCGATTGTTTCAACAATGCCGTAATCATAGCAGAACGCATTTTTTATGATTTCCTCGCCGTAGCCTGTTACTGCGCTTGCGGCTATGTCTATATCAGGAGCAGCTGCGTACAGCTCCTCTAAAAATTCTTTGATTAGCGGAACAGGGTTGCCGCTGTTCGGCTGATATTTTGAATACAAAAGCTCTCCGTTTTCGCCCATTACAACGGACTTAACGGTTGTAGAGCCTGCATCTGTTCCGACAAATACCTTACCCTTGTAGCTCTTAAGGTCGCCCTGTTCAACGGTAGCTGAGCTGTGGCGGCGTGAAAACTCGTCATACTCCGCCTGATTTTCAAATAACGGTTTATTAAAGGCAAAGTTGCCGCTGCCGTTGTAGTGCTTAACGGCGTCAATTATTTTGTCAAAGTCTATTGTGTTTTCTGCACATAATGCCGCACCCGAAGCAACGAAGAAAAGCGAATTTTCAGGGCATATGCCGTTTGTGTTAAGAACCATATCAAAACGTCTGCGCAGACGGCTCATAAATGTAAGAGGACCGCCAAGGTACACTACCTTGCCTTCAATTTCCCTTCCCTGAGCAAGTCCTGCAACGGTTTGATTGACAACTGCCGCAAATATGCTTTCAGCAATGTCGCTCTTTCTTGCACCTTGATTCAAAAGCGGCTGTATATCAGTTTTCGCAAAAACTCCGCAGCGGCTTGCTATTGTGTAGATTTTTTCGCTTTGAGCTGCAAGCTCGTCCATTTTTTCAAGAGGAACATTTAGCAGAGTTGCCATCTGGTCTATGAATGCGCCCGTGCCGCCGGCACAGGAACCGTTCATACGAACCTCCATACCGCCTGTAAGGAAGAGTATTTTTGCATCTTCGCCGCCAAGCTCAATTATTACATCAGTGCCGGGGATAAAGGTGTTTGCGGCAACTCTTGTAGCGTAAACCTCCTGCACAAAGTCGATGCCGCATTTGTCGGCAACACCCATACCTGCGCTGCCGGAAATTGCAACAAGAGCATTTTCACTGCCACTGATCTCGTTTCTTACACGCTCAAGTATTTCGGCAATCTTGCTTGTTATCTGAGAGTAGTGCCGCTCGTAGGTGCTGTATTTTATTTCGTTTTTATCGTCCAGAACAACGCATTTTACCGTTGTTGAACCTATATCCAAACCAATTCGCAAGGGAATCCCTCCTAAAATTGCAAAGTCATAAGTCTTCAATATACTATTATATTATAATCGGTAAGAAGATTAATTCTTTTAAAAAATTAAAACCTTGTATAAGCCTATTATGCAGAATTTCTGACACTGTGTCAATAAATAAATTGTGAATAAAAGGCTGATTGTCCTAATGTAAATCAGGGAAAAATCCGTGTACTCAATAATATCACTTTTGCTCTGCAAAATCTTTGGCTTTTACAAGTGTTCACAGTAATTTTACAACTTTTATTTTTGACAAGTTTATGGTAAAATGAATGTACTATGATAAATAATTTTGAGCGGAGAAGGCAATATGAATACAGCTAAGAATAAAGCGGAAAAGGTTTGCACTGCCGCTAAAAAGTGCAGTGGTTGTCAGCTCAGCAATATGAACTATGAACGGCAGCTTAAATGGAAGCAGAATACGGTGTATAAGCTATTGCGGCAGTTTGGAACGGTGAAGAAAATTGTAGGTATGAGCGACCCCTGCCATTACCGCAACAAGCAGCAGTTTGTGTTTAAGAGAGCGAAAAACGGGAAAGTTGTATGCGGGTTGTATCAGTCGAAAACTAACGGTGTTGTTGAGTGCTTTGATTGTTTGATAAACAACGAGCGAGCCTGCGAAATTGCCAAAACGGTTACAGAGCTTTTGCAAAGCAGCAAAATAAAAATTTACTCACCAAAAAACGGCAGCGGCAATTTGAAGCATATGCTGATTAAAACAGGAAATAAAAGCGGAGAAATTTTGCTTTGCTTTGTGTGCGCAAAAAGAACCTTTAAGCCGGACGATATTTTCATAAAGCATATTATTGAGCAGTGTCCGGACATAACAACGATAACCGAGATTGTAAATAAAACGCCTGAGGGTGTTTTCCTTGACGGTGAGGAGAGCATAATTTTTGGCAGAGGATATATTACAGACAGCCTTTGCAAAATGAGATTTAAAATCTCAGCAAAGTCGTTTTATCAGATAAATCCGACTCAGACCGAAAGACTTTACACCTGTGCAATTGAAAGGGCAAGGCTTGAAAAAGGTGAGCAAGTGCTTGATGCGTACAGCGGAGTAGGCACAATCGGGATAATAGCCGCCGCACAGACAGGAGCCGAGGTTTTGAGCGTTGAATTAAACCCTGACGCATATTCAAACGCAAGGGAGAATGCAGAGCTTAACGATGTTCAAAACATAAGCTTTGTAAATGATGACGCACAGCGGTATATTGAGGAGCTTGCAAAAAACGGAGAGCATCTTGATTGTGTTATAGCCGACCCGCCAAGAGCAGGCTGTTCAAGAGGCTTTTTGCTATCGCTCATAAAAATAAAGCCGAAAAGGGTTGTATATGTTTCCTGCAATCCGAAAACATTGCAGAGGGATTTGTATTTTCTGACCAAGAATGGCTATAAGGCGGATTTTATTAGACCGTTTGATATGTTTCCGTTTACAAATCATGTTGAAACGGTTTGTGTGATGTCTTGTAAAGAGGATTAAAGTTATTATATTTAGTTTAATAAAAGGAGAATAATGATGAAAATATTAATAGATGAAGATATATTAGAGTTTTTAAAAGTATGTTATTTTGGTTCTGACGAAAATCCTTATAAAGCGTCAAGCAATAGGGCGTATCGTGATTTAAACAGAACTATAAGATTCAATGGTATGGAACAGAATGCACGGGATAAGCTTCGTGATGAAGTACATACACTACTTGAAAAAGAAATTAAAAGCGTTTGCAATTCCAATATTACCACCCAAGAGCAGTTTGATGTGTGGCATAAAAAAACCTGTGACAAAATCAGGGAGTTATATAAAAACAAAAATATAACATTTAGCTTTGGCCAGGCACAAAAATGGATTAATATGACATTTAAGTATTTGTATATTCTTCAAATATGTGATTTTGAGGATATTTTCATGTTTCTTCACGTTCCATTGGATAATTATGTGATGGAAATAGCGGAAAAAGAATTTGCAGTTAAGCGTCTGTCTACTCCTTGGAGCAGGTGCGATGATTATAAACAGTACATAGCTTATCAAAATGAATTAAGAGCTAACATTGATAACTGCGAGCCTTTGAGGTGGGAATTTAGTTCTTGGATAAAAGCATTAAAAGACAGCAATTGAAAAATATCAGATAAATTTTTGTAATAAGCTTTCTTTCAATTTGCAATTACTGATTATGTGTAAAAGTTAATGGAGAAATTTTATGGTTAGATATGCAAAATTTGAAGAATTAGGAAAGGTAAACGAGCTTAGAAAACAAGTAAATGAACTGCATTGCAAGGGAAGACCGGATATATTCAGAGGCGGATTCTGTAAGGAAATGCAGGATATTATATTTGCAATATGGGAAAATAAAGATACAGATGTAATTGTTGCAGTAAGAAGCGGTGATATATGTGGCTTTGCTTGTGTTGAGTATATTACAAAACCGTTGTCGCCGTACAATTTAGAGCGAAAATATTATCATATTGTTGAATTTGGTGTAGACAAAAAATACAGACGCCGGGGGGTTGCAACAGAAATGTTTGAATTTATTAAGGAGCAGGCAAAGTTGAAAGGGCTTGATAAAATCGAATTGGATATGTGGGAGTTTAATGAAGATGCGCTTAAATTTTATGAAGCAATTGGATTTAAAACATATCGAAGATATATGGAGTTTGATTTTACCTAAGTTTTACCCAACAGCTTTATTATTGTGCTATAATTAATTAAGTATATAATTTGAAATGAGGTAGCGTTATGATTTATATTGTTGAAGACGATAACGATATCAGAGAGATGGAAAGCTATGCAATAAAGAACAGCGGGTTTGAGGTGCAGGCTTTTTCAAACGGCAAGGAGTTTTTTGCAGCGCTTGAAAAACAGCTTCCTAAGCTTGTTATGTTGGATATTATGCTTCCGGGTGAGGATGGTCTTGCTATTCTGCACAGGATAAGAGAGAAGGAGCTAACCAGAGGAATACCCGTTATTATGGTGACTGCCAAGACGAGTGAGATAGACAAGGTTAAAGGTCTTGATATGGGAGCGGATGACTACATAACAAAGCCGTTTGGAGTAATGGAGCTTGTGTCAAGAGTTAAAGCCTTGCTTAGACGCTGTGAGAATAAGCAGGAGGTTCAGACTATTATATATAAGGACATTACAATTGACGACCACAAGCACAAGGTAACTGTCGGCGGAGAAACCTGCGTTTTGACATATAAGGAGTATGAACTGCTTAAGTACCTTATTACAAACAAGGATATTGCCCTGTCAAGAGAAAAGCTTCTCGGCAAGGTGTGGGGCTATGATTTTGAGGGTGAGAGCCGTACTGTTGATATGCACATCAAGACTCTGCGCCAAAAGCTTGGCGAGGCAGGTAACTATATTGTAACGGTAAGACACGTGGGGTATAAGATTGGTGAATAAGGATAAAGTGACGGCAACAAGAAGCGTGAACCTAAGCTCAAGCTTGACAAAAAATCTGACATTAGTAGGTCTTGTTTCGCTTTTGTTAACCTGCTTTGCAATAAGTATTATTTTTTGGTTTTTGATGTCGGGACAGCTTAAGGACGATATAAAGAACTACGTTCAGGTGCTTATGGTTGACTGTAACAAAATGTCTTCCTACTCGGAGCTTGACAGCTATAAGGGTGGCGATTACCGCATTACGGTTATTGATAGTTCGGGAAAAGTGCTGTATGAAAATACAAAAGGTCTTGAAGAAGAGAAAATGGACAACCACAGTGACCGCCCTGAATGTATTGACGCTGAAAGAAACGGTGTAGGAATAAGCAGCCGTTATTCCAACGAAACGGGCGACTTGATGTACTACTATGCCGTTAAGCTTGAAAACGGCGATATTTTAAGAGTGTCTAAAAATATGTATAGTGTGCTGTCAATGTTCAACAGTATACTTCCAGCGGTTGTGATTATCGGAAGCGCAATTATATTGATTTGCTGGTTTCTTGCAAAGAGAATGTCAAGGCACATAACAAAGCCTATTGTCAATATGGCTAAGAATACGGAGCGTATAGCTTATGATGAGCTGGCACCGCTGTCAACAACTATTGAACAGCAGAGAGAGCAAATTTGGCGCAAGAACGAGGAGCTTTTGGCTGAAAACGAGAAGATTAAGACTATAACCGCAAATATGAGCGAGGGTCTGATTTTTCTTGACACTGACGGCAGAGTTATTATGCACAACGAAAGTGCTCAGCAAATTATGCACACAAAGCGCAATGTTCCGCTTCACCCTGTCGGACTTGCGGCAACTGAGAGGGAGAAGTTTGAGGACTGCATAAGCCGTGCTAAGAAAGGAAAAAATGCAATTTGTGAGATAGAGCACGGGGAAAAGAACCTGCAAATAATCACAAACTCTGTTTTTGTTAATAATGTTCAGACAGGCGTTGTCTGCCTTATTGTAGATATAACGCATCACAAGAGTGTCGAGAGGATGAAGCAGGAGTTTACGGCGAATGTTTCACATGAGCTTAAAACGCCTTTAACGTCAATTTCCGGCTATGCCGAGATGATAGAAAGCGGTATTGCAAAGGACGAGGATGTTAAAAGCTTCGCATCGAAAATCCACAAGGAGGCAAAGCGTCTGGTTACGCTTATCGGCGACATTATCAAGCTTTCACGCCTTGAGGAGGAGGCAAGCGAGCAGGACAGGCTGTCAACCATTGATATGGAGGCATTGCTGTCAGAATGTCGTGATTCGCTTGAGATGAACGCTAAAAAGAACGAGGTAAGCATAGAGGTAAGCTCCAAGCCGTGCAAAATTAAAGGTGACCGAGAGATGGTGTACGAGCTTGTTTATAATCTTTGTGATAACGCGATAAGATACAACAAGCACGGCGGAAAAGTAATGCTGAGTGTTGAGCCTGTTGGCGGCAAGGTTGTGCTGGCTGTTGAGGACACGGGAATAGGAATTCCGTCGGAGCATATAGACAGGGTGTTTGAGCGCTTTTACAGAGTTGACAAGAGCCGTTCAAAGCAAACAGGCGGAACGGGCCTTGGGCTTGCAATAGTTAAGCATATCGCCGAGCAGCACGAGGCGAAGATAGATATTGAAAGCGAGCATCAAAAGGGTACTAAGATAACGGTAAGCTTTAAAGCTTTGTGAGAGTGTTGCGAATTTATTTAAATACTTAACATAACATAAGCGGCTAAGGAAAAGAGAAATTTCTTTGGCCGTTTTTTTGTTATATATTTAACAAACAAAAATAAATGTAATATAACTCAAAATATATTGACTGTGTATAAATAACTTTGTATAATAAAAATAAAAAGTAATGTTTATAATAAGGAGGACTAAGTATATGAAAAAACTATTAAAACGCTGTACTGCCGTGGTTATGTCGGCATTAATGGCGGCAAGCGTTATTTGCGCAGGTGCAGTCGGTACAGCAGCGCTTGACACGGACACAAAAAAGGTTTTACCGTTGGGTGTGTCAAGTGACTGTCTTGCAGCTGTTGCATCCGGCAGGGGAGATATACACGTTGCTTCATCTGCTCAGGATGACAGTTACTATGAATATTACGTTAAAAGTGACGGCAGCGCCGAAATAGTTAATTTTGTAGGTGATATAGACTACGTTTATGTTCCCGACGAGCTTAACGGCGTAATTGTTACAAGCATTGGCGATACAGCTTTTTACGACAACACTTCTTTATCGGAAATAACACTACCCAAAAGCGTTGTCAGTATTGGAAATTATGCGTTTGCGGGATGTACAAATCTTATGCTTGTAAGCATTCCTGAATCAAAGCTGAAAAGTGTCGGCAACTTTGCTTTCGCCGGTTGCAGTTATTTGGACCATATAGAAGACTGGAGCAGTAATATTGAGTTTGTAGGTGAACGTGCTTTTGATGATACATTATGGTATAAATCTAACAGTGCCGGACCGGTGTATCTTGGAAAAGTGGTTATAGGCTATATCGGCGATATGAAGGTCAACGCAAAGATTGCGATTAAAGACGGTACTAAAGGCATTGCAAGCGCAGCTTTTGCCAACTTTACAAATCTTGCAAGCGTATCAATTCCGGAGAGCGTAAAAAATATCGGTGAAGCGGCGTTTGTCGGTTGTACCTCTCTTAAAGAAATCTCATTTCCGAGCAGTATTACAAGAATGGGTGCAGGAGCGTTCTTTGATACAGCATGGTATAGTAATCAGCCGGACGGTATGATTTATATTGGCGACATTGCATACGGTTACAAGGGTGAGATGCCGGCAAATACAAAAATAACAATTAAAGACGGCACAAGACTTGTTGCCGGACTTGCATTTTACGGTCAGCTTAATCTTAAGTCGGTTGTCCTGCCTGAGTCTGTTCAGGTTATAGATGAGCTTGCGTTTTATTATGCGGAGAATCTGAGCAGTATAAATATTCCTAACAGTGTAACAACAATCGGAGCTCTGGCGTTTTGCGCCTGTGATTCGCTTAAAACGGTGAAGTTACCTAAAACGGTTAGAACAATCGAGAACATTGCATTTGGCTATGACATAAACGAAGAATCGGGTCAGATTGAGCAGGCGTCAGGCTTTACTGTTCAGGGCTATAATAACACAGAAGCGCAGTTTTACTGTGAGACTTTCGGAGTCAGCTTTAAAAGCCTTGGTACGGTTAAGGCAACGGGCGTTAAGCTAAACAAGACGTCAATGACAATGGGTATTCATGAGGAATACACATTAGCTGCAACCGTTTCGCCAAGCTATGTTAATCAGAATGTCAGTTGGAGCAGCAGTAACACAAGCGTTGCTCAAGTATCAAAAAGCGGAAGAATTACGGCAAAGTCAACGGGAACAGCAACTATTACCGCAAAAAAGGACGGCAAAACGGCCACCTGCAAAATAACCGTAAAGAAAGCGCCGACATCAATTACTCTAAATGCGTCAAGAATTACGCTTGAAATAGGCGAAACCTTTGACCTGAACAGCTCGCTTCCAAGCGGACAAGCATCTTATGCAATTTATTACACAAGCGACAATTCGAGCGTAGCAAGCGTTAAAAAGGCAGGCGGCTTGGTAACTGCCGTTTCAGTGGGTGAAGCGACTGTTACTGCGACAACCTATAACGGCTTGACAGCAAGCTGTAAGGTAGCCGTTAAAATGCCGCTGATATACGGCGATTTGAATAAGGACGGCAAGGTGAACCTCAGGGACGCTATTGAAATACAAAAAATAAGCTTGTCGATGATTGAGCTTAACGAGGATAAAAGCAAGTGCGGCGACGTTGACAAAAACGGAAGAGTCAACCTGCTTGACAGTATATATGTTCAGAAATATGCCGCAAATATGAATCCGGGTATAAGCGGAATAGGCGAAAAGGTTCCTGCTACTGAGCCGGTCGAGCCTTCAACAGACCCTGATATTCCAAGCAGCGACTATAACTTAAAATACGCAAGCGAGGTAATCAGTCTGGTAAATGCTGAAAGAAGCAAGGTTGAGCTTTCGCCGCTTACACAGAGGAGCGATGTAACAGAGGTTGCTCAGATTAGGGCTGAGGAAATTTCAAGGGTGTTTTCGCACACAAGGCCGAACGGAAGCGATTGCTTTACATTGATAGAAGAAAATAACATACAATGGAGAACAGTTGGAGAGAATATTGCGGCGGGACAAAGCACACCGCAGGAGGTAATGAATTCGTGGATGAATTCTCAGGGACATCGGGAGAATATATTAAATCCCGAATTCAACGGTATAGGCGTTGCCTGCTTTAAGAAAGACGGTATTTTGTATTGGACGCAAATGTTTATCTGCGCTTAGACTGCTTGCGGATTTACGGTATTATATAATAAGAGGAGATAGAGTGAGAGTAAAGGGAGAAATAGCATATGAGGAAAATGCTTAAAAGCTGTATAGTGAAGGTGTTGTCGCTTTTGATGACAGCAAGCGTATTGTTGGCTGCACCGATTACAGCAGGCGCTTTTGAGGCTTCAGAAAATACGCGGAATAGTGCGGCGTCACAGAGTACGATAAAAGTATCTGCCGCTGAAATAGATTTAAATGGAGCGTATAACGCCATTCAAGGTGCTCTTGACATTGCAAAGAACAATGCAACCGCCGATAATGTATATAAGGTTATTGTGGAAAAGGGAGAGTACGTTATCGGCAGAAGTCTTAAGATTTACAGCAACACCTATCTATCACTTACCGGAGTAACTCTTGTGCGTGACAGCAGTTGTGCCGCAAATATAATAAGAACGGGCAGCAACGACAGCGCCGACACAGGCGTTACCGGTTACAGAGCATATACCAACATTACGATAGACGGCGGAACTCTTGACGGTAGCTGTACAAGAAATACTATTATAAAATTTGCCCACGCTACAAATATAACACTTATCAATCAGACGCTTAAAAATGTTGATAACGGACATATAATGGAGGTTGCAGGTGTTGATGGCCTGACAATTAAGAATTGTGACTTTTCAAATCAGGTTCTTACACCGTCGTCTTCTCTTGAGGGCTACGAGGCAATTCAGCTTGACGTTCTTGTGCAGTCGCATTTTCCGGGGTACAGGTCAGAGGATATTCCGATGAAAAATGTTTTAATAGAGGAGTGCAGCTTTAGCGAGTGCCCGAGAGGAATCGGAAGTCATACTGCTATACTCAACAATCCATTTGACGGCATTAAGATAAAAAACTGTACCTTTAACAATATGAGCAGTGTTGCAATTCAGGGGCTAAACTGGATTAATTGTGAAATTACGGGAAATAAAATTGACAATGCCCCAAGAGGTATAGCCGTGTATTCGGTAATGAATGAGGGAAAAGGAGTTTATAACGCAAGCTACCTTGCCTCTGAGGGAAAGACGACGGCGCACGTTACTGATAAATATACGGAAAATAAAAATCAGAATATCCTGATAGCTGATAACGAGCTTAGCAGATGCGGCTATATTAATGATAAATATGCCGTGTATGAATCCGGCGGAATATTTGCGATAGGTTATGACATTCCAAAGGTTTATGCCCAAAATTCTAAGGACCACAGCGGTGGAATTGCCAAGGGAAATTACTACATAAGCGGCGTTACAGTCAGGGATAACATAATTGATGTAAAGGGGCACGGTGTTCGCTTTGTGGACACAAGAGCATCCTCGGTAAAATCAAACACAATATTATGCTCTGAAAATACCCTTAACAAAGCGAACTATCACGGAATACAGGTGCTTGAAGGCAAAGCGGACCTAATAAGTGGAAACAGCATTAAAAATTCAAGCGTAAACGGAATTTATGTTTATAAAAACAGCAATGTTACCGAAATAAGCAACAACACTGTGAAAAACTCAAATAACTACGGTATCAGTGTTGACAACGCTGTTGCAGGGAAGATATATAACAACATAATTGACTCAACCGCATCAAACGGTATACACGCTTCACACGGCGGCAGTATCAGAGAGATAAACGGAAATACTATAAACAATGCAGGTAACCACGGAATAAGCATTACAAGCGGGTCAAGCGCCGCTAATGCGGGAAATATAATTAACAATACGGTTTACAAGGCGTTATCAAACGGCATTAATGTTTCAAGCGGCGCAGGCGCAGGCGACATAAAGGGCAATTTCTTATCCTACTCAGGAAATCACGGAATAAGCGTAACAGGAGCTTCAAGCGCAGGCACAATTTCCGAAAATGTTATCTTTGGCAGCGGCGGAAAGATGGTGAATGTCAGCGGCGACAGCAAAGCGACTGTGGGTGCGAACAGCAGCTCAATAGACGCTTTGTCCATTACCTTGAATAAAACATCCATAACCCTGGGCGAAGGGGAAAATTACACCTTAACTGAAACTGTAACTCCGTCAAACACAACATCAACAATTGTTTGGAGCAGCAGCAACGCCGGCGTAGCAACGGTAGATCAAACAGGAAAGGTTACAGCAAGAGCAACGGGAACTGCGAAAATAACGGTTAAGACTGATAACGGAAAGACAGCAAGCTGTGCTGTAACCGTAAAGAAAGCGCCAACCTCAATTGCTCTAAATGCGACAAGCCTTACGCTTGGAATAGGCGAAACCTTTGACCTGAACAGCTCGCTTTCAAACGGTGAGGGTGCGTACCATATTACATATTCAAGCGACAATCCGAGTGTAGCAAGCGTAAAGAGTGCCGGTGGCTTGGTAACTGCCGTTTCAGCTGGCGAAGCGACCATTACGGCAACAACCTATAACGGTGTAACAACCAACTGTAAGGTGAAGGTTAAAACGCCGCTGATATACGGCGATTTGAATAGGGACGGCAAGGTAAACCTCAGGGACGCTATTGAAATACAAAAAATAAGCTTGTCGATGATTGAGCTTAACGAGGATAAAAGCAAGTGCGGCGACGTTGACAAAAACGGAAGAGTCAACCTGCTTGACAGTATATATGTTCAGAAATATGCCGCAAATATGAATCCGGGTATAAGCGGAATAGGCGAAATTATCCCTGCTGCATAGTTTGGCAACACTGCGGTAAGCTCGACTGTAACCGCTTTACAGTCAGAGAGGAGCACACCGCAAAAATCACTTGCGCAGAGCATAACAAGGCAGGGCTTTACAGCTCTGCCTTGATTAGCGTTGTACTCTGCCGCAAAAAGTGATATAATTTATTCAGGAGATGATTAAATGTATTACAACGCAGGGCTTGTGCTTGAGGGCGGAGGTATGAGAGGCGCATATACAACAGGTGTGCTTGACTTTTTGAATGAGAACGATATTTATTTTAAGGACTGCTACGGAGTATCAGCCGGCTCGGGCAATGCGTGCTCGTATTTGTCAGGACAAAAGGGCAGAGCTATAAGAGTTATGGTTGATTATATTGGCGACAAGCGCTATTGCAGTGTTGGCAGTCTGATAAAGACGGGCGATATGTTTGGTGCGGAGTTTGTTTATTACACGATTCCGCAGCAGCTTGATATATATGACTATGACGCATTTTTACGCTGCAAAACAAACTTTTACGCCGTTGTTACAAATCTTGAAACGGGCAAGGCGGAGTATCTTCCAATAAAGGATTTGAGGGTGGATATGGACAAGGTGCTTGCATCATCGTCACTGCCCCTTATTTCACGTATTCAAGAGATTGACGGAAAGAAATATCTTGACGGCGGCATTGCCGACTCTATTCCGATAAGGCAAAGCATAAAAAGCGGCAACGGCAAAAACCTTGTTGTACTTACCCGTGATATAAGCTACCGCAAAAAGCCTTCTTCAGTAGTCGGTGCATTAAAGCTGAAGTATAGGAAATATCCGTACTTTGTTGAGGCAAACAAAAACCGCTACAAGGAATATAACTCTGCTCTTGAGCTTATCAAAAGAGAGGAAAAAAACGGCAGTATTGTTGCGGTAAGGCCGCAAAAGCCAATTGAAATAAGCCGCTTTGAAAAGGATGCTGATAAGCTTAAACAGCTTCATGAGGACGGCTACAATGACGCCTGCGCTAAAAAGGACGAGATTTTTGAGCTGCTTAAGTCGGCAGGAGAGTTTGAAATAAAATAAGATCATAATTTTTGAGCAAACTATTATCGGTGATACGATGATTATTGAGGCTTCAAAAAAATATGCGCTGCTGCTTCAATTAAAAGCGGCGGCGCTTCTTGTTTTACTGGCATTTTTATCAGGTGCGATAGCGGCTGTAAGTTTTGTCTTTGCCGCTGTGTTCGGGTTTTCTGCTTTGGCAGTATATATTTTCACAGCACTGTATATAAAACGCTTTGCAGATTCGCTGTCTGTTCGGACACAGAGCAGTACAATGATTATTAAGCAGGGGGTTATTATAAGAAAAACTGCGGTTGTACCGCTTGCGGCTGTGCGTTATTGCAAGGCTAAGAGAACGCCGCTGTCAAGACTTTTTGGAATTTGTACTGTGTCGGTGTTTACATCATCGGGCAAAGTCTTGATATACGGGCTTAGCTTTGCAGATGCTGAAAAAATAATTAGCTGTGCGGAGGAGAACAAATTTGAAAAAGCCGAGTAAGAAACTTATGTGCGGCAGAAAAATTGAAATACATTTAATTACCGTAGCGGAATTTCTCTACCGCTATGCATTTTTGCTTATTATACCGATTTTACAGTATCTTATCGTAAGGCCACAGGGGATTTTAGAAATGTTTACAACAGGCGGAATGAATGTTTTGCTTGCAGCGGCTGTTGTGGTTTATGCTGTGCTGAGGTACAGGTGCAGGAATGTAAGAATATGTAAGGGGAAAATTATAGCGGAGAAGGGAGTTTTTTACCGTACAAAAACAGTTATATATGAAAAAAGGCTTGTCGGTGCGGCAATCAGACAGGGGGCAATTACGGCGATTTTCGGCGCATGCACATTATGCATAAGTACAGGAGAAGGACGACTGAGTGTTGTGGAATATATTAGGAAAAGACATATGGAACTGCCGCTTTTAAGCGTTTACGGAACAGTTATAAGGGCAGGCTTATTTCATTCGTTTGTTGCAGCGGCTGACGCCACAAGCGCACTTTCGGGACTTCTGTTGATAATACCGTTTTTAAGAAAAACAGCGCCTGTTATCGGCGGAGCGTTAAGCGAGGGCTTTTACGGCGGTGTGGATTTGTGGTCGGGCATAGTATCTAAGGTGCTGCCGCCTGCGGCTGCGTACATTTCGGGATTAATTGCGGCAGGATACGCCTTTGCTTTTATATATGAGCTGTTAAAGCATTTGAAAATGAGGATAGTAAAAAATGATGAGTCAATAAAAATAAGCCGAGGATTTGTATGGCGCTTTTCAGCAGTTCAACCGAGGGCAGAAATATCGGCATTGACAATGGAACAGGGAATACTGTGCAGAGTGCTTGGCATAAAAAAGGTTTTTGTGCTGTCGTCGCTTTTTAAGTGCCTTGGCGCAGAGAGAGAGCTTATCTCTGTTAAAACGGGCAGGCTGAAAAAGCCAAAAAGCGACATTGTAACGCCCAATAAAGGAAGTGTCTTTTCGTTTATAATGCTGCCTGCATTACTGCTTGTTTCGGCTGTTGCTGCTGCGTTTTATTTTCAGAGTGAGGGCAAAGCGGCAGCGGTTTCTATAATTCTGAGCATAGCTGTGCCTATTTTGATGTTTTGGGTTCTGTTGCGTGCCGCTGCTTTTGAACAGACGTTTCTGTGGATAGATGACAGTGGTGTTTTTGCAGGAAGCTTCAGCGGATTGCGACTTGTGCAGGTGTGTATTGATAAGGATAGGGTTAATATGATAGAGATAAGGCAGAGCTTAATACAGCGATTTTTTGGGAGTTGTAATGTTAGAGTATATGCGCATAACAGGAGAAAGCCTTTTTTGGTGCGCAGGATAAAAAGAAAGGGCTGCGTTAATGCAGCCCTGAGTTTATAAGCTTTATTTAATTTATCAGTTTCTGTTGTTTCTGCTGTTGTAGCGGTGTCCGCCTCTTCTGTCACCCTGAGGACGTCTTGGCTCAACATCATTTTCAGGAGTTAATCCCTCAACCTCAATAAGAGCCTCTCTTCTTGAAAGGTTGAGTCTGCCCTTATCGTCAATTTCAAGAACCTTAACCATAATGATGTCGCCTACGTTTACAACGTCTGAAACCTGTTCTGTTCTCTTGACGTCAAGCTGTGAAATGTGGCACAAGCCCTCCTTGCCCGGTGCGATTTCAACGAATGCGCCAAAGTCCATAAGCCTTGTTACCTTGCCCTTGAAGATAGCACCCGGCTCAGGATCTCT
The DNA here is from genome assembly GCF_024433635.1 of Ruminococcus sp. zg-924. Lineage (GTDB taxonomy): Bacteria > Bacillota > Clostridia > Oscillospirales > Acutalibacteraceae > UBA7067. Next base: position 99,677 of record NZ_WNJZ01000001.1, read on the forward strand.
TGCGATTGTTTCGATAATATCAAGAGCACGCTGGCAGTTTTCACGGTCAAGACCGCTGATAAATACATGACCGTCCTCTTCAATATCAACCTTAACCTCGCACTCAGCCTGAATTTCCTTGATAACCTTACCGCTCTTGCCGATAACCTCGCTGATTTTATCAACAGGGATAAGGGTTGAGAGCATTTTCGGAGCGTACTTTGAAAGCTCCTCTCTTGGTTCAGAGATAGCCTTGAGCATTATTTCATCAAGAATATAAATTCTTGCCTTATGTGTTTTTTCAAGCGCTTCCTTTACCATTTCAGGTGTAAGACCGCTTATCTTTAAGTCCATCTGGATTGCTGTGATACCTTCGTGAGTACCCGCTACCTTGAAGTCCATATCGCCAAAGAAGTCCTCAAGACCCTGAATGTCAACCATTGTCATCCAGCGTTCGCCCTCTGTGATAAGACCGCAGGAAATACCTGCAACAGGAGCCTTAATCGGCACGCCTGCGTCCATAAGAGCAAGTGTAGAGCCGCATATTGAACCCTGTGAGGTTGAACCGTTTGAGGAAACGACCTCAGACACAACTCTGATAGCATACGGGAACTCCTCAACTGACGGGATAACCGGAACAAGTGCTCTTTCAGCAAGTGCACCGTGACCGATTTCACGTCTGCCCGGACCTCTGCTTGGGCGTGTTTCGCCTACAGAGTAGGACGGGAAGTTGTAGTGATGCATATAACGCTTTGTTTCTTCTTCGTCAATGCCGTCAAGAAGCTGCTGGTCGCTTATAGGACCGAGTGTTGCAACAGAAAGAACCTGTGTCTGACCTCTTGTGAAAAGACCTGAGCCGTGGGTTCTCGGAAGAATTGATGTTTCAGCAGCGAGAGGACGAATTTCGTTCATACCTCTGCCGTCAACACGCTTCTGCTCGTCCAAAAGCCAGCGGCGAACAACGAATTTCTGCGTCTTGTAAAGACATTCGTCAATCTTTGCTTCGCTGTCCGGATAAATCTCGTCAAACTTAGCGTGAACAGCCTCATATATTGGTGAAAGTCTTGCGTCACGAACCTTTTTATCGTCTGTGTCAAGAGCAACCTTAATATCCTCAATAGCGTATTCCTTGATAGCCTCAAACATATCATGGTCAGGCTCGTTGCTTGGGTAGGTGAACTTTGCCTTGCCAATTTCAGCCTGAATGCCCTTTATGAACTCAATGATGTGCTGGTTAGCCTCGTGACCTGCCATAATGCCGTTGTACATTACCTCGTCGCTAACACCCTTTGCGCCTGCTTCGATCATAGCAATGCGGCTGTCGGTTGATGCAACGGTAACAGCCATTTCTGACTTTGCCTTCTGTGCCGAGGTCGGGTTGATTACGTATTCGCCGTCAACAAGACCAACGCTAACGCCTGAAATAGGACCGTTCCACGGAATATCGGAAATGCTTAATGCAATTGATGTGCCTACCATTGCGGTAATCTCAGGTGAGCAGTCTGGGTCAACAGACATAACTGTGCAGACAACCGAGCAGTCATTTCTCATATCCTTTGGGAAGAGAGGACGGATAGGACGGTCGATTACACGGGAAACAAGTATTGCCTTGTCTGACGGTCTTCCCTCTCTTTTAAGGTAAGAGCCGGGAATTTTGCCGACAGAATAAAGCTTTTCTTCAAAGTCAACTGAAAGCGGGAAAAAGTCGATACCGTCACGTGGCTTTTCAGATGCTGTTACAGCAACGTTTACTACTGTTTCGCCGTAGCGAACAAGACAGCTGCCGTTGGCAAGCTGTGCAATTTTGCCGGTTTCAACTACGAGCGGACGTCCGGCAAAATCTGTCTTAAAAACCTTATAGTTTTCAAACATTAGAATTCCTCCTGTAATGGTTATAATATATTTTACAGGGAGCACCGCTTAGCAATAAAACACGGGTTCAGTGTAATAAGCCTGTGTTTCACTGCTAACCGGGTGCCGCCGAAAAGTGATTTAACGGGCTGTCCCTGTAATAATTAAAATTAGACGAACAGGGCAGACGACGAAGAGCCGACTGCCCTGAAAAAGGCAATTATTTACGAATGCCAAGTCTTGAAATGATTGAACGGTATCTCTCAATGTCAACCTTTGTAAGGTAGTTGAGAAGGCTTCTTCTCTGACCTACCATCTTAAGAAGGCCTCTTCTTGAGTGATGATCCTTTTTGTGAACCTTGAGGTGCTCTGTGAGGTCGTTGATTCTCTTTGTGAGAAGAGCAATCTGAACCTCAGGTGAGCCTGTGTCGCCCTCATGAGTTGCGTATTCAGCCATTATAGCCTGCTTTTCTTCTTTAAGCATTTTGTATTCCACCTTTTTTAATATTTCGCCGAACAGCTCAGGTTAAGGTCGGTGACTCCCGTTTGGGCATACGCCAAAATCCGAACGGCGGCGTTCAATTTGAAATTATACCATATAAATACAATTTTGTAAACCCCGATTTTGCAATAAAGATGGGCTTTGCAATAAAGGTGGGCTTTGCCCACAACCGTTAAAAAAAGATGCGTATAGTTTGTGCTTGTTATTAAAAACTTGTTTGCTAATAGTGCGATATTGTGTTAAACTGATTTCAGAAAATAATGTTTTCTATGATGTTACTAAGCCCTAATTTATTTTATTGCAAATTCACTCAAAAACAAGGAGTAATAAATGGAATTTTACGAGAACGAAGAAATAAGACAGCAAGCGCTGCTTGTTGCGGTTGACACAGGCGAATATGATGCCGAGTCGTCAATGGCAGAGCTTTATGAGCTTGCAAAAACGGCCGGTGCAGACGTGCTGTCGCATATAATCCAAAAGAGAGAGGCTGTTAAAACAGCTACCTGTGTTGGCAGCGGCTGCCTTGAGGAAATTGCGGAGTATTGCAAAAACAATGACATTGACTTGATAATCTTTGACCGTGAGCTTACGCCGACTCAGATAAGAAATATTGAGGATAAGACAGATGTAAGAGTTATTGACCGTACAATGCTCATACTCGATATTTTTGCTCAAAGAGCAAGGTCTAAAGAGGGTAAGCTTCAGGTTGAACTGGCTCAGCTTAAATATATGCTGCCCAGACTTACCGGTAAGGGTACGGCTATGTCAAGGCTTGGCGGCGGTATCGGAACAAGAGGTCCGGGTGAAACTAAGCTTGAAACAGACAAACGCCATATTCGCACAAAGATGGAGAAGATTAAGGAACGCTTGAAAGAGTCGGAAAATCACCGTGAACAGCTTAAAAAGCGCAGAAAAAAGGACGGCGTTATAACTGTTGCAATTGTCGGCTATACTAACGCCGGAAAATCAACGCTTATGAATTATCTGACTGACGCAGGTGTGTTGGCGCAGGACAAACTGTTTGCGACGCTTGACCCGACCTCAAGAGCACTTAAGCTGCCAAGCGGCGTTACGGTAATGCTTATCGACACCGTTGGTCTTGTAAGACGTCTGCCGCATCACCTTGTTGAGGCGTTTAAGTCAACGCTTGAGGAGGCGGCACAGGCTGATATTATTTTGAATGTCTGTGACGCATCGTCGGCGGAAGCCTCAATTCACCTTGAGGTAACGCAAAGCCTGCTTGAATCGCTCGGGTGCAGCGGCTCGCCGATAATTCCTGTGCTTAATAAATGTGACAGGGTGCAGGGACTTGACGAAATTCCGATTATAGGAAAAAGTGTTCGTATCAGCGCAAAAACAGGGCAGGGCGTTGAACGTCTGCTTGAGGTCATTGACGAAAATCTGCCGATAAGGGTGAAAAAAGGGTGTTGGGTTTTGCCGTTTGACAAGGTTGGATTATCAGCTGAGATACGCCGTGACGGCACGCTGATATCGGAAAGCTACACAGAAAACGGTCTTGAAATTGAGGCAATTGTTGACGAGAGTATGTACGAAAGGCTTAAAAGTTTTAAAAAATGACAAAATTATACAAAAAAACTCTTGATTTACAATTTTGTTTGTGATATTATATAGATGAAAAAGATAGGGGTGATTGCAATGTTCAATAAACTAAGCCTCGGCAGAGTTATTGCTTTTGCTTTAGTTGTTTTAATGGCGTTTTCACTTTGCGCTTGCAGCACCTCAAATTCGTCCTTAGAATCATCGCAGCAAAGCAGTACGGTGGTTGATAATGCGCCTGCAAAATATGAATACGAAGATATTTCGGTAGATTCAATTACAGCTGTTGTTGGCAGCAAGGTGTATTTAGAGCTTTCATCAGACAAATCGACAATTAATAATATAACCACTACTAAATACACGTATAAGTATGAAAATCTTACAGACAGCGATTTAAGCACATACGGCGAATATTTGCTTCAAAACGGTTTCGAGGAAGTGCAGACAAATGTATTTTCAAAAACCACACAGGTGGGTACTTCTATGAAAATTACTCTCGGTGGCAACGATGTTGTTGTTGAGGGAACCAAGCAGTAACTCCACATATTAACTTTGACATTTTCTTAATATTTTTCCCCTTTGACAATCAATACAAAAACTCCGTGCGTTTATTCGTGCGGAGTTTTTGTTATAAAAATAAAAGGGATGGAAAGCTCCATCCCTGTGTCGGTTAACAATTTACTTAATTAACATTAATTAGTTTTGTCAATTAGCAAAAATAAACGTCCATCTTGTTGCCTTCAAGCTCGCCGTTTACTACGAAGTAAGCTGCGCTCTCATCCGGCTTTACATATACTTCAAGGCTCTTGATATCGTCATTGCCGTTGTTTGCCTTGTAAGTAGCCTTTACGTTCTCAATAATCTCATCAACTGCTACCTTAGCACCGTTGAACTCAATATAAACCTTTGCCGGAACTGCCTTAGCAGCTGTCTTCTTTGCAGCAGGCTTCTTTGCAGCAGGCTTCTTAGCCGGAGCTGCCTTCTCTTCTGTTTTAGCAGCTGTCTTTGTTGTTGCTTTAGCAGCAGTTGTTTTAGCTGTTGTTGCTTTAGCAGCAGTTGTCTTAGCAGCAGTTGTCTTAGCAGCAGCTGCCTTTGTTGTTGTCTTCTTCTCTTCTGTATCTGTTGTCTTCTTTGTTGCCATGGTAGTTTGTGCCTTCCTTTCTATAAATACGGTAAGTGCATTTGTCTAACCGACTATGTGAAGTATTATATTCCCCTTTTTTTAGTCTGTCAAACTAAAATTAACATAAAATACACGATTTGAGAAAATTTCTGTTTGTCATACAATAAAAGAGTTTTCAGCTTCAATTAATTTATTTATTTTACCAATAAAAGCTTTGAGTTTTTAGGGGCGTATTGCATAGCTTGAGGATAAATTTTTGGTTAAGCATACAAATTTGAAAACAAGCAATGTTTTTTTGCACAAAGAAAAAGTGTAGGTTTTGTTGAAAGGGCATAAGCGGATTTAAAGTTTGTCCTATATATAAATAAGGTGCGGGAGTACCCCACACCTTATTAGTTAAGTTTATCTCTTGTAAAACAGGTTTACTACAATTTGTCTTGGCAAATGCGGTTTCATTGCCTGCAAAAGCTTTTCGTTTGGGGTGAACAGCAACACACTTCTGCCGTGCTTTTCAGTGGTAATTACTGCGGCATAGGTTTTGTAATCCGTACTGTCAACACCGCAGGCACTATAAATATGTGAGTAAAGGCGTGTGTCAAAATCTCTGTTATCATATTCGATAAGCTCCTCAATCTTTGAGGTTTCAAAGCAAATTATATTCTTGCGCTTGCGCTTTGACATAATTTTTGAAATTGTCATACTGCCGCTGACAAAGCTGTATTCGTATTCAACTTTGAGATTTGAAAAAATGAACCACGCAACGTAGATTCCGCCGAGAAGCAGAAAGAAGCCTATCATAATAAAGTAAAAATTGATAATAGGCGCAAGCATAAAGCAGGTGAAGGGTATGAGTATAAGTGCTGAAATTGTAATTATTTTAATCAGCAAATCTTTTTTGTCCTTTTTCTTTTTTACAACCTGTTCAACCATTGTGTCCATAGCGTTACCGTCCTTATTTTATTTTAATAGCTGTATTGTGCATATGCACGATATATTAAATCATATCACAATACTTGCCCAAATTCAACAAATATAACACAAAGCTATTGCATTTTTGTTGAATTAATGTTATATTTATTTTTGAAATTCAAAACGCATTGATAAAGAAAGTAGCCGTACTAATACGCCGTGGGCAGAGAGAGAGCAACTAAGGCTGTGATTGCTCTTGCACGCAAGGTCGGTGAAGTTCACTTTTGAGCGGTGCGGCTTAACGCTTTGGCAAGTAGGCCGCAACGGTTGGCACCGTTATATGCCGCAGGAGTGTTTGCTCTTTAGCAAAAATCAGGGTGGTACCACGGAATTTCCGTCCCTGCGTAGTTTTACGCAGGGGTTTATTTTTTTAGGAGGTATTATATGGACGACAAAATTATTAGCTTAAAAAGCGAATTGGAAAAGCAGCTTTCAGAAATATCAGACCTTGCCGAGCTTGACAAGGTAAGGGTAGCTTTTCTCGGCAAGAAGGGCAGCATTACGCAGCTGTTAAAATGTATGAAGGATTTAACTCATGAGGAGAGAAAGACTCTTGGCGCTCAGGTGAACAAGCTTAAAGCCTTTGCAGGGGATAAGATTGACGAAAAAATCGTTCAGCTAAAGGAAAAGGAGATTGAGCGTGAAATTGCGTCTTTGCCGAGGTTTGACGTTTCAACGCCGGTCAACGCACAAAGAGGTTCTTATCACCCGATTACTCTTGTGCAAAGACAGTGCGAGGCTATATTTAAGTCAATGGGCTTTACTGTTGAGGACTACCCTGAGGTTGTAACGGACTATGAGTGCTTTGAATCACTCAACATTCCTAAGCATCACCCCGCAAGAGATATGCAGGATACTTACTACCTTGAAAACGGTCAGCTTTTGAAATCGCAGACATCAGCGGCTCAGAACGCTATTCTTAAAAAATACGGAAAGAACCTTATTGAGAACGATATTCCGATTAAGGCCATTTTCCCCGGCCGCTGCTTTAGAAACGAGGCAACAGACGCCTGCCACGAAAACACCTTCTTCCAAATGGAGGGTGTTATGGTTGACAAGGATATTTCAATTTCCAACCTTATTTTCTTTATGAAAACAATGCTCTCAGAGGTGTTCCGGAAGGATATTAAGGTTCGCCTTCGTCCGGGCTTTTTCCCGTTCGTTGAGCCGGGCTTTGAGCTTGATATAAGCTGCCTTATCTGCGGCGGTGACGGCTGTCCGTCGTGCAAGCACAGCGGCTGGCTGGAGCTTTGCCCATGCGGTATGATTCACCCGAACGTATTAAGAGAGGGTGGAATTGACCCTGAGAAGTACACAGGTTTTGCGTTTGGTCTTGGACTTACAAGACTTGCAATGATGAAGTACGGTGTTAAGGATATCAGAGATTTGAACAGCGGAAGCTTAAAGTCGCTTTCACAGTTTACCGATGACGAATAAGGGAGGAGAATAATTATGTTTTTATCTATGAACTGGATTCAGGACTTCGTTGATTTGAGCGGTCTTGACAAGCTTGATCTTATCCACAGATTTTCTCTTTCCACCGCAGAGGTTGAAAACGAGATTTTTTTCAAAGGCTCAGACTTAAGCGGTGTTGTTGTTGCAGAGATTAAGTCGGTTGAAAATCACCCGGACTCAAAGAAGCTTCACCTGTTAAAGGTTGACGCAGGCGAGCCGGAGCTGATTGATGTTGTATGCGGCGCACCGAATGTAAGAGTAGGTATGAAAACAGCCTTTGCAAAGGTTGGCGCAAGGCTTGGTGAAATAACCATTGCACCTCGTCCTCTTGCAGGCTATGTATCAAACGGTATGTGCTGCGGCGAGTCTGAAATCGGCATAAGTGACGATAACTCAGGTATTATGGAGATAACGGACGATATTCCGAACGGAACGGACATTAAGGACGTTTATCAGATAGACGATATTGTTTTTGAGGTTGACAACAAATCCCTCACAAACCGTCCTGACCTTTGGGGTCATTACGGCATTGCAAGAGAGTTTGCCGCTTTAGCCGGCAGACCGCTTAAGCCTCTTGAAATTGAGGACTTGAACGCTTACAATGAGCTTGCAAAAATTGATATGAAGATAGAGGATTCTCTATGCCAAAGGTACAGCTGCTTGCAGGTTGAAAATATCAAAAGAAATGTTAGCCCTGTAAATATGAGAATAAGGCTTTACTACTGCGGAATGAGAAAGATAAACTTCCTTGCAGATTTGACAAACTATCTAATGCTTGAAATGGGTCAGCCGATGCACGCATTTGACTCACGCAAGGTTGAGAAGATAAGAATCAAGAGATTCGACAAGCCGTTTGTGTTCAAAACCCTTGACGGTGTTGACAGAAATATTGACGAGAATACGCTTATGATTTGTAACGGCGATACTCCTGTTGCAATAGCAGGTATTATGGGCGGTCTTGATTCTGAGATAGTTGACGATACTACAACGCTTACTCTTGAGTCAGCTACATTCAACGCTGTTTCTATTCGTAAATCAACTGTTCGCCTTTCACACAGAACGGACGCATCAATAAGATACGAAAAGTGCCTTGACCCTGAGATGACAACGGTTGCTATCGGCAGATTTTTATATCTTCTTAAGAAATACGACGGCGGCGTTAAGGTTGTTTCAAGTCTTACTGATGAATACGCATTTTCATATAATAAGGTAACTCTTGAATTTGACAAGGCATTTGTTGACCGCTACACGGGAATCGAGATTGACAATGATACTATTGTAAAAACTCTTACAAGTCTTGGCTTTGGCGTTGAGCTGAATGATAACAGCTTCAAGGTTTCCGTTCCGTCATGGAGAGCGACAAAGGACGTTACATTAAAGGCGGATATTATTGAGGAAATAACAAGAATTTACGGCTATGACAACTTCGAGATAAATACAACCCGCTCACCGCTTTATCCTGTCAGAGCAGACGTTGTTAAGAGCGCTGAGGACAGAATAAAGGATATTCTTGTTAAGAGATACAGCCTGCATGAGGTTCACTCATATGTTTGGGCGTATAATGATGAGCTTAAGGCTTTGGGTATTCCTGTTGAGGACAATGTTAAGCTTGCAAACGCCACAAACCCGAATATTGAAACAATAAGAAATTCAATAATTCCGACGCAGCTTTGTCAGGTGAAATTGAATTCATCTTATGCGCCTGAGTTTGGTATTTTTGAAATAGGCAGAGTTGTAGAGGGACTTGATGAAAACAACCTCTGCATTGAGAAGAAGAAGCTTGCTGTTACGCTTTTCAGCAAGACAACGGATTTAAAGAGCCTGTATCTTGAGCTTAGAGATATGCTTGCTGTTGCGGTTGATGATATTAAGCACACAGCTCTTTCATTTAAGGCGGTCGAGCCTGCTCACAGCTACGTTCACCCGATTAACTGCAACGAGATTATTATGAACGGTGAAGTTATCGGCACTATGGGTATTGTTCACCCGTCGGTAGGCAAGAAAATCGACAAGAAGGCAAGCGTTGTGTTTGCTGAGGTTGATATGGAGAAGCTTGCACGTTCAGAGAACCTTAGTATTTCATACGAGGAGCCGTCAAAGTTCCCACCGATGGATTACGATTTAAGCCTTGAAATTCCGCAGGGTATGTTCTTTGAAAGCTTAAAGCGCTGCTGGGAGAATGCAGGAGATATTCTGAAGAACACTAAGATTGTCGATACCTATGACAGCGAAACGGTTCATAGCATTACGGTTCGCTTTGAGTTTTCGTCCAACGAAAGAACGCTTTCTTCGGCTGAGGTTCAGCAGATTATGGACGGCATTATCGGCAAGCTCGGAGAAATCGGCGTAAAGTTGAGATAAAATATATAAATTTCCAAACAAAAAGCTTGTCTTTTATGGAAAAATAGATTATAATACTTGTATATGAGAAAATAGCTTGGAGGTGGAATTAAAGTGTACAGTAAGACAATGGTTTTTTCACTTGGCGGTGAAAAGGATGAGGAAATAAAAAGAGCATTGACAACTGTATATGACGCACTTAAGGAAAAGGGGTATAACCCGATTAATCAGATTGTAGGTTATATTCTTTCTGAGGATCCAACATATGTCACCACCTACAACAATGCTCGCAACATTATCAGCAAGATTGACAGGGATGACTTGCTTGAAACCCTTGTTAAATCATTTTTGAACAAATAACTTTATAACCGCCCAACCACTTTTGGTAGTTGGGCGGTTATTTCTGCATAAAAGAAAAGGGCTTAAGAACAGTTGTGTTTAAATTGTTCCTTAAGCCATTATTTTTTAGTATGCGACCAGACCTGTAAGCCGGGTTCTGTCGAGAACAGCCATCTATCTTGGCAGACCGTTGCCGAATCTGCTCAACGCCACCTCCTAAGACACGCAAGGCACGTATATGTCTTCCACGGTGTTGCTCCGAATAGGGTTTACATGGCCGCTGCGTCTCCGCAGCGCCGGTGAGCTCTTACCTCGCCTTTCCATCCTTACCCTTGCGGGCGGTTTATTTCTGTTGCACTTTCCCTGGGGTCGCCCCCGGCGGCCGTTAGCCGTTATTCTTGCCTTGAGGAGCCCGGACTTTCCTCGGGCAGTAGCTTTCGCATCTGTCCGCAGCTGTTCAGCCTGCTCGCATAGCTTATTGTAATATATTATTAGGACAAAGTCAAATTTGTATTGCCCTTTGGCTGTATTTGGTATATACTTTTAAAAGACTATTTTATTTGCGAAAGGATTTGTAATTATGGATATAAGGGAAGAATCACTTCAAAAACACTATGAATGGAACGGGAAAATTGAGGTTGTATCAAAGGTGAAAATCAACAGCTCAAAGGATTTGTCGCTTGCGTACACTCCGGGCGTTGCTCAGCCGTGTCTTGAAATTCAAAAGGACTATGATAAGTCTTTTCAGCTTACAAGAAGAAACAATATTGTTGCCGTTATAACAGACGGCACAGCAGTGCTTGGCCTTGGCGATATAGGCCCTGAGGCAGGTATGCCTGTTATGGAGGGCAAGTGTGCGCTTTTCAAGGAGTTTGCAGACGTTGACGCATTTCCGATTTGCGTGCGCTCAAAAAATGTTGAGGACATTGTAAAGACGGTGTATCTTATAAGCGGAAGCTTCGGCGGCATAAACCTTGAGGATATTTCAGCGCCTCGATGCTTTGAAATTGAAAGACGCCTTAAGGAAATCTGCGACATTCCCGTGTTCCATGATGACCAGCACGGAACAGCGGTTGTTGTTGCGGCAGCTTTAATTAATGCGCTTAAGGTAGTTGGCAAGAAGATTGACGAGATAAAGGTTGTTATTAACGGCGCAGGCTCGGCAGGCATTGCAATAGGAAAGCATATGCTCAATATGGGCGTTAAAAACCTTATTATGGTTGACCGCTTTGGCATTATCTGCGAGGGTATGGACGAGCTTAACAGCGAGCAGGCATATATGGCGACTCTTACTAATAAAGATAAAATCAAGGGTACTCTTGCTGATGCAATGAAGGGAGCTGATATGTTCCTTGGTGTTTCTGCTCCGAATGTAGTAAGTGAGGAAATGGTGAAATCAATGGCTGAAAAGCCGATTGTATTCGCTATGGCTAACCCGACGCCTGAGATTATGCCGGACAAGGCGAAAGCGGCAGGTGCGGCGGTTGTCGGCACAGGCAGGTCGGACTTCCCAAATCAGATAAACAACGTTCTTGCATTTCCCGGTATTTTCAGAGGCGCACTTGACTGCCGTGCAAGGGAGATTAACGAGGAGATGAAGGTTGCGGCTTCAATGGCGATTGCGGCTTTGGTTGCTGATGATAAGCTTAGCGCAGAGTATATTCTGCCTGAGGCTTTTGACAGCAGAATAGGCAAGGCTGTTGCTGACGCTGTGGTTGATGCTGCAAGAAAAACAGGCGTTGCGAGAATATAAGAACAGCTGTTTTTGAACAAATTTCCCTAACTTAATAAATTGTTATTATTATGTTTAGTGATAATTAATTTTACTTTCAAAATTATGTAATTAAAACGGGGTATTATTATCTCGTCGAAAGGAAAACGGCAAATAATAACAATGAAAGTGCAGGTGCTTAATATGAGCAACGAGTATAACGATAACTATGATAATTTTAATTCCTTCAGCAATGGCAACAGTGAAAGTGAAAAAACAGATAACGTCAGTTACAGTTCAGCCGCTGATGGCGACAACAATATTTACAGCAGTTCAAGCTATTCCGGTGATAATACTGCAAGCGGTGAGGGCAGTACAGCCTCAAGAGGTTTCTTTGATGAAGACGGTAACTACCGAAGAAGATATACCCCAAGTGACCAGCCGTCAGGCGGCTTTTCAAGCACAAAGTATATAAACAATAATCAGAACCCATATTCAAGTACACAGCAAAGCGCTAATCAACAAGGCGGTTATTACACAACACCGCAGAGCTACTACACGCCAACGCAAAATGCCGATACAGGCAAAAAGAAGAAAAAAGAGAAGAAGAAACACGGCAAGGGCGCTATGGCAGCAGTTGTTGCGGTGTGCGTCTTAGGCTCCGGCGTGCTTGGTTTCGGCGGCGGAATGCTTGCGACAACACTCAGCGGTGACGGTGGTTCGGACAGCGGTATGAAAGTTCAGAAGGTGGTCGAAACCGTTTCAACAGGCTCTACTGACAGCGGTTCAATGTCAACCGAGGAAATTGTTGCAAAAACAGAAAACAGCGTTGTTGAGATTATTACAGAGTCTGTTGCAACAGGAGACTACCTTAGAAACTATATCACGCAGGGAGCCGGCAGCGGCGTAATAGTTAGTGAAAACGGATATATTGTTACAAACAATCACGTTATTGACGGCGCAAGTACAATTAAAGTTACTACCAAGGACGGCAAAAGCTATGACGCTAAGCTTGTAGGCACAGCCGCTCCTACGCTTGACATTGCACTAATCAAGATAGAGGCAACGGGTCTTACACCTGCCACACTGGGCAACAGCGACGAGATTAAGGTTGGCGAAAAGGCTGTTGCTATCGGCAATCCGCTCGGTCAGCTCGGCGGCACTGTAACAGAGGGTATAATAAGCGCACTCAACCGTGACATCTCAATAGACGGAGTAACAATGAACCTTCTGCAAACTAATGCTGAGATTAACCCGGGTAACTCAGGTGGCGGACTTTTTGATGACCACGGCAACCTTATAGGCATTGTTGTTGCAAAATCCTCTGCTACCGAGGTTGAAGGAATTGGCTTTGCTATTCCTGTAAACGACGTTGCAAAGGTTATCGGTGACCTTACCGAATACGGCTATGTAAAGGGTGTTGTAGAAACAGGTCTTTCACTTCTTGATATTTCTAATTCCCAGACTGCGATGATGTACGGTGTAAACGAAATTGGCGTATATATTCAGAGTATTGAAAAAGGAAGTGCGGCTGAATCGGCAGGCTTCAAGAGAGGCGACAGAATCGTTAAGGTTGACGGAAAGGAAATCAGCACATCTTCTGAGTTCGACGCAGCTATAAAGGATAAGAGCGTTGGAGACGCCGTAACGGTTACTGTTAGCCGCAACGGAGAAACAGCGGATATTCAGCTGGTTTTGGAAGAATACACTCCTGAATCTGCGGATACATCGAACGGCTTTAATGACGATAATATAAACAACGGCGGAAACAGCCAAAGTGGAGATAGTTTTGAGGATTTCTTCAACAACTTTTTTAATTAAATAATAAAAATCAAATCACCGTCCGGCTTACCTGAATGTGAGTCGGGCGGTTACTTTTTGTAAAAATTTAAAATCTCGTCTTTTATCTTTGGTACATTTGTGTTATATTATAATAGAGTTTAAATAAGAAATTTTGAAAGGATAATAAATATGGAACAATTAATACGCCGTGAGCTTAGTCACGGTATCTATTTAAACAGCGTCAGAGATGACCGTTTTAAATCCGGCAGAATCTCGGTAAATATGTTTGTTCCGCTTAAGGAGGAAACAGCCGCTGAAAATGCACTGCTCACTCAGCTTTTGGGCAGAAGCTGCAAGGATTACCCCGATTATATCAGCCTGAACCGTGAGGTTAGCAGGCTTTACGGAGCCGCCTTGACAGCCGAATGTGTTAAAATGGGCGATTTCCAGGCTATTACGCTGTCGGTTTCGGGACTTGACGACAGATACACGCTTAACGGCGAGGTGCTTTCAAAGGAGCTTGCCGAATTGCTGTGCAAGATGATTTTTGAGCCGAAGCTTGAGGGGGAGGCTTTTGCAGGATATGATGTTGAACAGGAACGCAGACAGCTTTTGGAGCTTATTGAGGCTGAGGCTAACGAAAAGAGGGGCTATGCTATAAAGCAGTGCATAAGGCTGATGTGTGAGAATGACAGATTTGGTATAAGCCGCTTTGGAACTTATGAGCAGGTGCAGTGCGTTACGCCTGAGCAGCTTTACAAGGCGTGGAGGCGAGTGCTTGAAACTGCGATTGTAAATATTGTAGTAGTAGGTGAGCTTGACAGCGAGGGAATAGGCGAGGCGCTAAATGCCGAGTTTAAAAGGATTGAAAGAAAGCCTGTAAACGGTGTGATAAAGCCGTATATATTTGACGGCGAGGTAAAACAGGAAACCGAAATTCAGGAGGTAATGCAGTCAAAGCTTGTTTTGGGCTTTAGCTGTAATATTACGGCAGGGGACGAAAGAGCCGACCACGCAAAGCTTATGACGCTTGTTTTGGGCGGAACGCCAAGCTCAAAGCTTTTTACAAACGTGCGTGAAAAAGAGAGCCTGTGCTATTACTGTGCGGCAAGCTACAACCGCCAGAAGGGTATAATTCTTGTTGACAGCGGAGTTGAAAAGCAGAATATTGAAAAGGCAAAGAAGGAAATTTTAAATCAGCTTGAGCAGATTAAGCTTGGCAATATTACTGAATTTGAGATAAGCGCTGCAAAGCTTGCGGTTGGCGACAGTGCAGGAATGGTGACAGACAGTGTTTCGGGCATTGATAAATTTTATTCCTCACAGCTTTTTGAAAAGGAAATTTTGTCGCCTGCTCAGGCGGCTCAGAGGATAAGTGCCGTTACAAAGGAGCAGATTGTTGAAGCGGCTAAATGCGTAGAGCTTGCGGCTGTTTATGTTCTGACTGACGGCAAGGAGGGTATAGAATGAGCGCAAAGATAACCGAGATTAAAAATGACAGACTTAATGAAAAATACTATAAGATAGACCATGAATCGGGGCTTACCGTCTATGTGTTTCCAAAGGAGGGTTATAAGTCCACCTATGCTGTGTACGGCACGAACTTCGGCTCGGTGAACACTCACTTTGTTGCAGACGGCAAAGAGATAATCTCGCCCGACGGTATTGCACATTATCTTGAGCATAAGCTTTTTGAAAGCGAGGACGGCGACGCCTTTACAAAATATGCAAAGACCGGAGCAAATGCAAATGCCTATACTTCGTTTGAAAAAACCTGCTACCTTTTTTCCTGCTCAACTAAGCTTGAGGAGAACCTGAGAATACTCTTAAGCTTTGTTCAAAGCCCTTATTTTACAGATGAAACAGTTGCTAAGGAGCAGGGCATTATCGGGCAGGAAATAAGAATGTATGACGATGCGCCTGATTGGCGAGTTATGTTCAACCTGCTTGGCGGAATGTACCACAACCACCCTGTAAAGGTTGATATAGCGGGAACCGTTGAGTCAATTGCTGCAATCACACCGGCGAAGCTATATGAGTGCTACAACAGCTTTTACACTCCGGAGAATATGGCGCTGTGCGTTGTCGGCAATGCTGATGTTGATATGGTTGTAAGCCTTGTTGACGAGCTTGTGAAGAAGACAGAGAGCAAGCAGGTGGAGCGCATTTTTCCTGACGAGCCGTTGAGTGTTGCGACTGATTATGTGGAGCAGGTTCTGCCGGTTACGGTACCGCTTTTTCAGCTCGGTTTTAAGGCTGACGGCAGTGTGAAGCTAAGCGAGAAGCAGACAGCCGCCTGTGAGGTAATGCTGATGACGCTTGCCTCAAACTATTCTCCTATGTATAAAGAGCTTATGGACAACGGGCTTATTAACGAAAGCTTTGGCTACGAACAGCTTGAGGGACCGTATTACAACGGACTTTTGTTCAGCGGTGAATCAAAGAATCCGAAGGCGGCGGCTGAGATAATTAAAAAGCACGTTTCAAATGCACTTGAAAACGGACTTGACAAGGACGATTTTGAGATAGCAAAAAAGGCTATTTACGCCGACTATGCTTCATATCTGAACAGTGTAAGCTCTATCGGCGGTGCGCTGATAAGCTGTGCGTTTACAGGCAGAGAGCTGTTCAAGACAATAGAGGCTGTGGCTCAGCTTGAAATTGAAGAGGCTGAAGAGATGCTCAAATTCCTGCTCAATCCCGAAAATACAACGCTTTCTGTTATAAGGGGAGGACAGGAAAATGTATAATGTGTCGTTTCCTGACCTTGGAATAAACAATTTGCCGATTAATAAGGTCGCATTTACGATAGGTGACCGTGAGATATACTGGTATGGCGTGATAATAGCCGCAGGACTTGTGCTTGCGGTGATTTACGCAATGACGGTGTGCAAAAAGCGTTTTGGTATTGACCCGGACAAGCTTTTGAACTGCACGATTGTCGGACTTATTACGGCAATTATAGGCGCAAGATTATATTATGTAGCGTTTGAATGGGAAACTTACAGCAAGGACCCGATGAAGATTTTCAGTATAAATGAAGGCGGACTTGCAATTTACGGCGGATTAATCGGCGCTTTGATAGGCGGGCTTATCGTTGCGAAAATATGCCGCCTGAACATACCGGCTGTTTTAGATGTTGCTGTGCTCGGATTCTTAATAGGGCAGGGAATAGGTCGCTGGGGAAACTTTATGAATCAGGAGGCGTTCGGAACACCTACTGATTTGCCTTGGGGTATGGTAAGTGAAAACACAGGCGGCGTAGCCGTTCATCCGTGCTTTTTGTATGAAAGCTTATGGTGTTTGCTCGGATTTGTTTTGCTGCACTTCTTCAGCAAATATTTCAGAAAATATGACGGACAGATTTTTCTTATGTATCTTGTATGGTACGGAGTAGAGAGAATGGTTGTTGAGGGACTGAGAACAGACAGCCTTATGACTCCGATATTCAATTTAAGGGTTTCTCAGGTATTGTCGGCGGCTTTGGTGATTGTCGGACTTGTGTTCCTGATAATCAATTTTGTTCACAAGAAGGACACCATAGCCGTACCGGTAAACAGACTGGAAAGGAAGAAAGCGTAATGGCAAGAATAATTGACGGTAAGGCGGTTTCAGCCGCTGTAAAAGAACAGGTTAAAGAGGAAACGGCAAGACTTAAGGAGAAGGGAATAGTTCCGGGTTTGGCTGTTGTAATTGTCGGTGACGACCCTGCTTCAAGAGTATATGTTAACAACAAGAAAAAGGCGTGTGAGCTTGTCGGCTTTCACTCTGAGGAGTATGCTTTAAGCGGAGAAACAACGCAGGAAGAGCTTTTGACACTGGTTAAAAAACTTAATAATGATGACAAGATAAACGGAATTCTCGTTCAGCTTCCGCTTCCGAAGCACCTTGATGACAAGGCGGTTATTGCGGCTATTGATCCGAAAAAGGACGTTGACGCATTCCACGCCGAGAATGTCGGTAAAATTATGATAGGCGACTACAAGTTTTTGCCATGCACACCTGCCGGAGTAATGGAGCTTTTGGCGAGTGAGAATATTGAAATAGAGGGCAAGAGTTGTGTAGTAATAGGCCGAAGCAACATTGTAGGAAAGCCAATGGCTATGCTTTTACTGCACAGCAACGGTACTGTTACGATTACTCACAGTCGAACAAAAAATCTTAAGGAAATTTGCCTTGCGGCTGACATTATCGTAGCGGCGGTCGGCATACCTAAGTTTTTAAAGGCGGATATGGTCAAGGATGGTGCAGTTGTAATTGACGTTGGTATGGACAGGGATGAAAACGGCAAGCTGTGTGGCGACGTTGACTTTGCTGAGGTTGAGAAGAAGGCGGGGTATATTACTCCCGTTCCGGGCGGAGTAGGACCCATGACTATTGCAATGCTGATGAAAAACACTCTGATGTCTGCAAAGATAGCAAACGGTTTAGTGTGACGAAAATAAACAAAGGAAAAATGAATCTGTCGCATTAAGCCACAGCAAAAAAGAAACCGGGCAGCCCGAAAGGGTAGCCCGGTTAATGCTTTCTTGGTATAATTTAATTGCCACAAAAACACTTAGAAATTAGTTGACACAAAACCATTGCTGTGCTAATATAATAGTGTAAAGGAACGGTTTTAGCTGTTCCGCTATCACATTTAAATTATTTTAACAATAACCGTTCTGTGGTGCGAACACAGGGCGGTTATTTCTTTTTTATATCATCAATGACTACCTTTACAGTAATCAGAACAATTACATATGTAAGTAATAAAATCACTTCTGACATAATATACACCCCCTTTCGCAAGGGAGCTGAAACAGCCGCCGCCATTCCTTTACTATGCTATTGTATCATAAATTGTTGCACTTTTCAACGATATATCGCTTGCGCAACATAATAGTGAAGTTTGCTGTGGCCAAGTGAAGCAGCGGCAATGCCGCTGTGAAGTATCGTGCTTATGCACGAAGTGAAGTTAAGTGTGCCACCCACGCCCGCAGGCACTTCACTAGCGAAGCGAGCTTCACGCACCGAAGGTGTGCTTAACGTGCCGCAAGGCACACTTAGTTAAAAAGAAACCTCTTTTGTCTTAGTAGACAAAAGAGGTTTCTTTACATGGTCGAGGTGACAGGACTTGAACCTGCGGCTTCTTCGTCCCGAACGAAGCACTCTACCAAACTGAGCTACACCTCGAAATATAAAGCCCCGAATGTTCGGGGCTTGTTGGCTGCGGAACTAGGATTCGAACCCAGACAAACAGAGTCAGAGTCTGTCGTGCTACCCTTACACAATTCCGCATCACTGAACAGCAATATATATTATATCCGTTTTTTTGGAAATGTCAAGACTTTTTTGTGATTTTTTCAATTAATTTAACCGTTATTCTTCAAGCAGACTAAAGCGGCTGTACAAAGTGTTTTCGGTACAGCCGTTTGTTGACAAGCTTGCGGTTTTGTTTTTGGTTATTATTAGTTTTCATCCTGCGCTAATGAAAACATGATGCATTGTGCAATGCCGGACTTTGGAGCGTCGCTGTATGGCTTTGCTTCACAGCCGATAACAACGGTTTGCGTTTGTGTTGTGCCGTCAGTGAATTTAACCGTTACGTCAATTAAGGTGTTTTTTAGCAGTTTGTTGAAGATTTTGACCTCTGTTTCAACATCTTCTGAAATATCCTCTATATCGCCAAACAGTTGATTATATTCCTCTTTGGATAAATCTGTTACTCCGACAATATCAATGCAAAAATCATCAGCTTCCTGGTTTTCGTAGTCCAAGGTAAAGCTTGAATATTGTTCGAGATATGCTATCTGACCGTCTTGAGCTTTTGGAGAACGAGAGCCTACGTTGAGTGTGTTTTCAAGTTCGGTGCCGGAGATAACGGGGTTGTAGATGTTTAATATTGTATAAATGTTTAATATGGATTATTGTAGGTTTTATATGCTTTGAAAAAGTGCACAAAAAAATCAGAAATTTTAATGCGAAAGGATAAAAAATAATATATGTATTGCTTTTTAATTTTTTGTGTGATATTATATTGACAGAAAGGGCGAGTTGCTATAATATTTTCGTCAATATTGCACAAATCGACCTTTTCTGTTCATCCGTACTATTTTCCGCATTTTTGCATATTTGCGGTTGATAGATTATTTAAAATGGTAAATACAAAAAGAGAAAGAAGGACTAAGATTATGCGCAGATTATCAAAAATCTTAGCATTCGGTATGGCTGCTTGCATGGCTGCAACAGCATTTGTCGGATGCGGCTCAACAACAAATTCAAGCTCAGACGCTCCGGCGGCTTCGGGCGACGCTTCAAAGGGAAAGGTTTATTACCTTAACTTTAAGCCGGAACAGGATAAGCAGTGGCAGGAACTTGCTAAGGCTTACACAGAAGAAACAGGTACAGAGGTTAAGGTGTTTACAGCGGCTGAAGGTCAGTATGAGCAGACGCTTACAGCAGAGATGGATAAGGCTGATGCTCCTACACTGTTCCAGGTTAACGGCCCTGTTGGCTATGCTAACTGGAAGGATTTCTGTTATGACCTTGCAGGCTCAGACTTCAGCAAGGAGCTTAAGTCCGATGAATTTGCACTTAAAGACGGCGACAAGATTCCGGGTATTGCTTATGTTATTGAAACATACGGCATTATCTACAACAAGACATTACTTGACAAATACTTTGGTTCAGACTTTGCAACCATCAAGAAGATTGAAGACCTCAATAGCTTCACAGCTCTTAAGACAGTTGCAGAGGAAATTCAGAAGAATAAAGATGCTCTCGGCGTAGACGGTGCGTTCACATCAGCAGGTATGGACGGCTCATCTGACTGGAGATTTAAGACTCACCTTGCAAATATGCCTATCTACTATGAATACAAGGATAAGGGTATTTCTCAGACAGACGCTATCGAGGGAACATATCTTGAAAACTACAAGAACATTTGGGATCTCTACATAAACAACTCAACCTGCGATAAGACTGAGCTTGCCAGCAAGACCGGTGCAGACGCAGAAACAGAGTTCAAGACAGGTAAGGCTGTATTCTATCAGAACGGCACATGGGCTTACGGCAATGTAAAGGACGACGGCAAAGCAGGACTTAAGGACGACGAGTTTGGTATGCTCCCGATTTACATTGGCGCTAAGGGCGAAGAGAAGCAGGGACTTTGCACAGGTTCTGAGAACTATTGGTGTGTAAACAGCAAGGCTTCAGCAGACGACATTGCAGCTACACTTAAGTTTATGCATTGGTGCGTAACAAGTGATAAGGCTACAACAGCTCTTGCTGAGGATATGGGCTTTGTAATTCCGTTTAAGTCAGCTAAGGCTGCTACAAACCCGCTTGTTACTATCGCTGACCAGTACGTTTCTGATGGCACAGTATCAGTATCTTGGAACTTCTCATCAATTCCGTCAGAGGATTGGAAAAACGGCGTTGGCGCTGCTCTTACACAGTATGCAGCAGGCACAAGTGAGTGGGACGCTGTTAAGGCTGCTTTCGTAGACGGCTGGAAAATAGAGTATGCAAAGGCTCACCAGGGCTAATCGTTAATTTATACGCTTAATCGAAGGGGAGCGGTAACGCTCCCTTTCTTGATGAATCAACAAAGGAGGGGATTCCTTTGACAAAAATGAAGAAATGGTACTTTCTTATTTTTGTTTTGCCTACCTTGGCGGCGTTTGCAATAGGTTTTATATATCCGTTTTTCCAGGGTATATATCTTTCGTTTTGTAAATTTATTACCACCAGCAATGCAACCTTTGTCGGCTTTAATAACTATGTAACTGCCTTACAGGACGATTCATTTAAATACGCATTTTGGTTTACAGTAATGTTCGTTGTTGTTTCTGTTATTCTTATAAATGTATTGGCATTTGCTATTGCTTATGTTCTTACTTTGGGTATCAAGGGCAGTAACGTGTTCAGAACAGTGTTCTTTATGCCAAACCTTATCGGCGGTATTGTTCTTGGATTTATATGGCAGCAGATTTTTGACGGTATTCTTAAATACTACGGCACTTCAATTGTCCTTAATGAAACCTTCGGCTTCTGGGGGCTTGTTATTCTTATGTGCTGGCAGCAGGCGGGATATATGATGATTATTTATATTGCCGGCTTCCAGTCTATACCGAATCATCTTTATGAGGCGGCTAAGATTGACGGCGCTACAAAGTCAAAGATTCTTACCAAGATTACAATTCCTATGATGGCTCCGTCCATCACAATTTGTACTTTCCTTACGCTTACAAACTCGTTCAAGCTCTTTGACCAGAACCTTGCGCTTACAAACGGTGCCCCGATTGATTTTTCAACGGGAGTTGCCATCAAGAAAACGCAAATGCTCGCGCTTGATATTTACAATACCTTCTATGCAAACAATAATTACAGAGGCGTAGGACAGGCAAAGGCGGTAATATTCTTTATTGTTGTTGCCGGAATTGCCCTTATTCAGCTTTACTTTACACGAAAGAGGGAGGTTCAGCAGTAATGGATAACGCTAAAAAATTTGACGCAACTGAGTTCAAGCAGCCGCGAAAAGTCGGAAAAATTGTTTTAACTGTTATTCTTTCAATAGTGTCGGTAATTTATGTTTCACCGATTTTTATTGTACTGTTTAACTCCTTTAAGGTTAAAACGGCTATCAGTGAAGAGCTGTTTATGCTTCCGACAAGTGAAACCTTTGTAGGGTTTGAAAACTACATAAGAGGTATGGTTTCCGGAAACTATCCGTTTTACAAGGCTGTTTTAATAAGCTTGTTCATAACCGTTGTAACTGTTTTTGTAATTCTTATTTGTACGGCTATGTGTGCATGGTACATTACAAGGGTTAACAGCATTCTTTGCAAGATTATTTATTATTTCTGCATTTTCTCAATGATTGTTCCGTTCCAAATGGTTATGTTTACGCTTTCAAAAACAGCTAACGATCTTTCGCTTAACACTCCTTGGGGAATTGTAATTATTTACCTTGGCTTCGGCGCAGGACTTGCGATATTTATGTTTACCGGATTTGTCAAGTCGATTCCGCTTGAGATTGAGGAGTCGGCAAGCATTGACGGCGCAGGTCCGCTGAGAGTATTTTTCGGCATTGTTCTGCCGATAATGAAGCCGACCTTTATTTCCGTTGGTATTCTTGAAACAATGTGGATTTGGAACGACTATCTGCTTCCGTATCTCGTACTTGACAAGAACGAATATAGAACAATACCGATTCAGATTCAATATCTTAACGGCAGCTACGGTCAGTCTGACACCGGCGCTATTATGGCGCTTGTTGTTGTCAGCATTATTCCGATTATTATTTTCTACTTTTCCTGCCAAAAGCACATTATCAAGGGTATTGTTTCAGGCGCTGTTAAGGGATAAAATTTTAGTTTACAAAAAATTACTCCGACTCAACCGAGCCGGAGTATTTTTTATAGCTTTGTTTTGTACTCCATAAATTCGTACTGATCGCAAATTTTCATACATATTTTCTTTGTTTCTTCATCAGTACCGCAGTCAAGGCATACTACCCTCTCAATAGCTCCGCAATATACCCACATTGCCTTTGCCGCTGCGGAACGAAGCAGCAGTTCTGCGTCCTTTGCTCCGCTTTTTATCGGTACGAGAATGACTATGCTTTTGTCGCCTTTTGTCTTAAAAAGTCGGCAGATAATCAGGCGTATTAGCTCAACAAGACCTATAACTGACAGAAAAATAATGATAATGTCACACAGCGCCGACAGCATAATAATCAACTCCACCGCTTTTATTATATTTATATAATATGAAAAATTTAAATAGCTGTGCGAATAAACGGCGTACTGAGGAAAAAAATATAATCAGATAAAGCAATTAAGGCGTTAACATAATTGCCTTGACAATTTGCTTTATCAAATTATTATGAGGTGAAGTAAAATGGATAATACCTTTGCAAACAAGAGTATTCACTGTACTGTTTCACAGTGTAAGCACAACAACACATCAGAAAATTATTGCTCACTCGACAGCATTAAGGTAGGCACACACGAACCTAACCCGACAGTGCCGAAGTGTACAGACTGTGAGTCATTCGTAGTGAAATCAAGCTGCTGCTAAATTTAATATTGCACAAAATAGCACAAAAACGCCTGCTCACTCAAACAGTGGACAGGCGTTTTGGCGTCTTAATTAGGTTTTATCTTACAACATTGAGGTGCGGAAGACGTATTCTTTGTATGAGCTGCTGGCAGGCGAACAGCAGAATAATGTTTACGGGTACGGTTGCTGCGTTAGTTGCAACTCTGCCAAGAAACATTATCCACGGGTTTGATATGTTATACATAATAAGAATACTTACAGTGGTAATTCCGAGGCTGCAAATAACTGCGACAGTCAGGCAGGATAAAATTGTTCTTACAATATGCGCCTTGTGCTTGTAAAGGAAAAGACCTGAGATAAAGCCTGCGAGCATTTCGCTTAGAGTTATGCCGATGTTGAACGGACCTGTCGGCTTTACGATAAGCGTTACAATGTCGCCGAGTCCGCCGACGATAGCTCCCGGAATAGGCCCGAAGATATACGAGCAGATGAACACCGGCAGGTGAGAGAAGGTTATGCGGTAGGTGTCGCCGCCAACACTTACAAAGCCGAGAACTACTCTTAATGCAAGCAGTACTGAGCATAGCGTGAGGGCATAAATGCTTTTAAGCTCTAGCGCTGATTTTTTGATGTTTCTGAGTGTGGTCATAAAAACTCCTCCTAATATTAAGCTGTAAAAAAGGAGGCATAAAAGAGAATAAAAACGGAGAGGAAACAGACGTTTCATCTCCGCATAAATAAGTTATGTATCCTTAATTAACAGCGGGATGCGAAATTTGTACCGCAGGGCTTCCCTTTTCGTCTGCCTGACAACTCCCCGTTCAAGCAGCACTGCACGCCAATGGCGCCACGCACAAATTTCTACTCTGTGTGTCATTAATCGACACCAATATAATATCAAAGTATAAGGGGAATGTCAATGACGAAAAACGCCAAATTTGGTTAAGAAAAACGCCAAATTTGGTTAAGATGATAAAAAACAGCACCTAAATATTGTGCAGAAATTATTACCAAAATTTTTTTTGTTGTGATATAATTAATGTATCGGATTTTCAAAAACACACAACAATATCCGTATAGCGAAAGGAGAGCGAGAATTATGAAATTCAAGCAGCTGTTATCTGTACTGCTTGCTGCAACTCTGGCAGGCTCTGCTGTTGTATCTGCAGGTGCGGTAACTACCCAGGACATTGTTTCAGGTTATTCAAACCAGAGCAGCAGCTACGCTACTTACTCAGGCGGAGATTTAGGAGCGACGTACACTAAGACTGCTACAACATTTAAGGTTTGGGCGCCAAGCGCAAGCAGCGTTAATCTTAAAATGTATAAGACAGGCTCCGACGCAGAGAGTGGAGCAGGCGAATTAGGAACAAAAAATATGACAAAGGACAGCTCTACGGGAGTTTGGTCTGTAACTGTAAGCGGTGACTTAAACGGTGTGTATTATACATATCTTGTTACCGTTAACGGCACAACAAAGGAAACACAGGACGTTTACTCGAATGCAGCCGGCGTTAACGGTATGCGTTCAATGGTAATTGACCTTGATTCTACCGACCCTGACGGCTGGAGCAGTGACAAGCACGTTTTATACAGCGAGCAGACTGATGCAAACATTTGGGAAGTTCAGGTTCGTGACTTCTCAATATCAGATACTTCCGGCGTGAGCGACGCTTATCAGGGTAAATATCTTGCCTTTACTCAGGGTGGAACAAAGGTAAACGGCAGCGGAGATATTTCAACCTGTGTTGACTACCTTGTTAAGCAGGGCGTCAAGTATGTTCATTTAAACCCTGTTTATGATTACGGCTCTGTTGACGAAACAAAGCTTGATAAGCCGCAGTATAACTGGGGCTATGACCCTGTAAACTACAATGTTCCCGAAGGCTCTTATTCCACCGACCCATACAACGGCGCAGTGAGAATAAAGGAATTCAAGCAGATGGTGCAGGCTTTGCACGACAGAGGAATAGGCGTTATTATGGACGTTGTTTATAACCACACCTACTCAACTGATTCCTGCTTTGAAAAGACAGTGCCGGGATACTATTACCGAATGAGCGGCTCAACCTTCTTGAATGGCTCAGGCTGCGGAAATGTAACGGCGTCTGACAAGACAATGTTCAGAAAATATATGATAGACTCGGTAATGTATTGGGCGAAAGAGTATCATATTGACGGCTTCCGATTTGACCTTATGGGCTGTCATGACATAACAACCATGAATCAGATTCGTGCAAATCTTGACACGGTTGACAAGAGAATATTAATGTACGGCGAGCCGTGGATGGCTGATTGGAGTTCAAACGGAATTTCACAATCAAGCGCCTGCATTATGGATAATGCGGGTTCAGTAAGTGAGAGAGTCGCTATGTTCAGTGATAAGATAAGAAATGCGCTTAAGGGCGGCACAGACGACGCTACAAAAGGCTATATTCAAGGCTCAACAACCGTTACCGGCGACATTAAGGCAGGTATGATGGGCGGATCGAGCACAACCTTTGGAAAATGGGCAAAGCAGCCGTCGCAGTGCGTAACCTACAATTCGGCTCACGATAACCTGACATTGTGGGATAAAATAATGAAGTCAAACGGCTCGACAGATTATGACGGAACAAACGCAACTTTGCTTGCACAGAATAAGCTGTCGGCGGCAATTATTATGACATCACAGGGCATACCGTTCTATCTTGCCGGCGAGGAGTTTGCAAGAACAAAATACGGCAACCACAACAGCTATAACTCAGCGGATTCTGTAAATAAAATTGATTGGAGCAGAATCACAAAATATCAGAACCTTGTTGACTATTACAGAGGTCTTATGCTGATTAGAGATTGCTACTCACCGTTTAGCGACGGCACGGCAACGTCCGGCAACTCATCTTATTTTGTTGAAAACGGAAGCGCAATCGGTTATACAATCCAGAACAAAACAGCCAACGCCGCAAAGGAATGGGGCACTGTTGCTGTGCTGACAAACAACACATCGTCTGCTAAGAGCATCGCCCTTAAGGGTCAGAGCACACTGCCGACAAGCTGGGTGGTTGTAGCAAACGGCAACAAGGCAG
Source organism: Ruminococcus sp. zg-924 (assembly GCF_024433635.1). GTDB lineage: Bacteria > Bacillota > Clostridia > Oscillospirales > Acutalibacteraceae > UBA7067. The sequence continues at coordinate 126,400 of NZ_WNJZ01000001.1, forward strand.
GACTTGAAAGCCTTGGCACCGTTAGCGGCACTACAATCAGCGTGCCTGCAAGAAGCGCAATGGTTCTTGTTGACGCAGCAAGCTTTAACAGTAAAAAAATTCAGGAGCCTACATACTACACCGTAACCACAAAGCATGTGAACAAAAACACAGGCGAGGTTATCAAGACTAACGAGGCTACATATAAGGCCGGCACAACCTACCGCACCAATGCTGACAGCGATATTCTTTTCGACTACAATTTAAGCGGAACTCCGGTTGGCGAAACAACAGGAGTTGTAAACTCTGATAAGACGGTTACATATTATTATGTTCCCGACAGTGTTGCAGGCTTTACGCTGACAACTAAGTTTGTTGACCAAAGCGGTAAAAGCCTTGCGACGCAGCAGACAAAGAAGCTTAAGGATGGCAGCAGCTACACAACAGATTTTGAGACTGTGTCCGGCTATGAGCTTGACACTTCAAAGCTGCCGAACAACGCAAGCGGTACTATCAGAGCGAACACAACTGTTACATATGTATATAAAGCTTCTGCGTATGATCCGCTGAAAATTCATTATTACAACTCAAACGGCTGGTCAAAGGTTTGCCTGTATTCATATGACGATTACGGCGCAGTTTCAAAGAATCTCTCAGGCGAATGGCCGGGAAGCGCAATGACGTCGGAAGGCTCAAGCTGGTATACATATCCCTCAATTGATGTTCAAATGGCGAAAGCAATGTTTACAAACGGTGCTGCTTCCGGCACCTTGCAGGAGCCGGGCGCAAACCAGCCGGGCTATGAGGTTACCGGTGAGGTTTGGATAAAAAATCAAACCGTTTCCTTTAATAGCAAGGTTGTAGTAAGCTACATTGATTCAAACGGAAAGAAGCTTGCAGAAGACAAGGTTATAACGGGAACAAAGGTTACAGCTTCTGATTCATATACAACCGAGGGGCTTGCGTCACAAAGTTCAACTCCTGTTATTATAGGAAATGCAAGCGGCAAATGGAGTGTTGGAACAAAGAACGTAATATACATTTACGGAAGTGACGTAATTGATCCGACTATTCCTACAACAGACCCTGTAACCGACCCGATTAGCACACTTATTTTGGGTGACGTAAATCTGGACAAAAAGGTTAATTTGCGTGACGCAATAACCATACAGTTGGTTATGGCTAAATCCGACGGGTTCACAGCCGAACAAGAATTGACAGGCGACATAGATAAAAACGGTGAAGTGAATCTGCGAGATGCAATTGTGCTTCAAAAATATGTTTTACAGTTGCTTGAAAATGACCTGGGCATCGGACAACCGATAATGCCTATTACTACCGACCCCGTGACAGACCCGATTACCGACCCAATAACAGACCCTGTAACAGATCCAATTACAGACCCTGTAACCGACCCGATTACCGACCCTATAACCGATCCTGTTACAGACCCGATTACTGATCCGGTTTCTGATATTATCACTGTTTATTTCTCAAACAACTACCGCTGGGATAACGTAAAGGCTTATATTTGGAACAACAAATCAGGTGAAGTCCAAAGTGCGTGGTCCGGTGAGGCAATGACATATGTAAAAACAAATGATTACGGTGAAGATATCTATAAGGTCGAGGTGGATTTAAGCAAGTATGATATGATAATCTTTAACAACGGTGCCGATTATCAGACAAAAAATATTGAGTTAAATAAATCTATGGATGGCACGGGATTCTATCTGACAGGCACATCAGGCAATTCAATGACTTACGATACCTATATATATGAATAAAGCAATTTGAACTGAAGTTTCGTATTGTACTTTCAGCCCCAAGGTGGTTTCAATATGACTGTCTTGGGGCAGTTTTGTGGGAAGATAAGTGGTAATATGCATAAAAATTTTAGGCGGATTTGTGACAGTGTATAATTTTTGGGATAAAGGCGAAAAAGTATTGTGATTTGGAAAAAATAACTATATAATATAATCGTTGCATTTTGCAAATTCAAAGGAGGATTTAATAATGGTAAAACTTCATAAGAAGGCAGTAAGTGCTTGCTTGGCTGCGGTTATTGCAGCGTCATCAATAGCTGCGGCAGCTGCTGTTAATTCTGCGGATATTTCATCACAGGCAGCGGCGGAAACAGTTGGCAAATACGCCACAAACCCAAACGGCACAGGCAAGAGAGCTACAATTACAATCGACGGTTCCTTCAGCGACTGGAGCGATGATATGCTTGTTGCACAGGGTGCAGCATGGGACGTAGCAAACAGGTACAAGGGCGCACACGAAAACTGTGTGCTTGATGATTACGCTTTATATGCAGCATGGGATGACAACAACCTTTATGTAGGCTGGCAGATGGTAAATATTACCGACACATTCTGGAGAGAGGGCGACGGTCCGCTCAGCGACGGTGGACGAGTTCTTGACGTTCCACTGGCACTTGCACTCAGTGTTGACCCGAACAGCCCGACAATTTCCTGCAAGAACACAAGCGGCGGCTCGATTTGGGGGCAAAGAATGGGTTACAGCTTTGAAACTCACGCCGATATGCTGCTTCTTATGAGCGGTAAGGTTGGTCTTGGAAACCCGTCACTGTTTAAGGCTGCTGACGCAGAAGGCAACACAACATATGATGAGCCGTATTGCTTAGGCTTTAAGAACAACGGCATTGAGTATGCTATGGCTGAAGGCTTTATGCCGAATGAGCTTTGGATGCTTAACGGCGTATCAACAACACCGGAAGAGGAAATTTACGGTGGCACAGGAGAATATGTTGACGCACTTACATTTGTATCAGAAGACGGCAAAACCCACAATACAAAGTACGACTCTTTCTATGAGATTAAAATTCCATTTAAAGCACTTGGAATTGACGCTTCATATCTTGAGAAAAACGGCATCGGCGTAATGCAGGTTGCTACTCGTGGTGAGTCTGGTATTGACTGTATTCCGCATGATCCGTCAATGCTTGATAATGCAACCGGCAGCTACGGAGCTGATCCGTCAACCTCTCATGAGAAGGACGACGATGATGTTATCACGGTTCCGTTTGCAAGAGTTGGCGGCGGCTCCGTTATAGACCCAACAGACCCAACAGACCCGGCAAATCTGCTTGGCGATGTAACGCTTGACGGCAAAGTTGAGCTTCTTGACGCTATTCAGATTCAGAAAAAGCTTATTACAGGCACAACATTCACAGGCGACGCTCTTAAGTGCGCTGATGTTGACAAAAACGGCAAGGTTCAGCTTCGTGACGCAATTATTATCCAAAGATATTCTCTTGGCTTGCTTACAAACAACATCTACGGTGTTGGACAGGCAATTTAAAACCTTAATAATATAATCTATTAATTGCTTTTGCAATTTGGAATTTCCCGTCGGCTCAAACGGCTGACGGGGAATTTTTATTTTGCAGGAAAAAGCTCTTGACTTTGTCTGACTGTTTTGATAAAATAATCCTGTTATGTTCACAGGTCAGGTGCTATCATAGCGCAGATTATTTTATAATCTGTTCCTTGCTCACTGATGTGAGCCTTAAAGTCCAGAAGGAGGTGCTAATCATGGCAGTAGTAAGTTCTTATGAATCAGTAATGGTTATTTCAACAAAGCTTGGCGATGAGGCAATTGCAGAGATGGTTGAGAAGTTTAAGGCTTTGATTGAAAGACACGCTACCCTCGAGAGCGTTGATGAATGGGGCAAGAGAAGACTTGCTTACCTTATCAACAAGGAATCTGAGGGTTATTATGTTCTCTTTAACTTCAAGAGCACAGCCGAGTTCCCGGCAGAGCTTGACAGACGTTATAAGATTACAGACGGCATCCTGCGTTCGCTCATCATTAAGAAAGACGAAGAGTAATTGAGTGTAAGAAACCTGAAAGCGAGAGTGTATTATGAACAAAGTCATTTTAATGGGAAGACTGACAACAGATCCGGAGCTTAAAACAACACCGAACGGAACTTCGGTTACAAGCTTCAGCCTTGCGGTTGACAGAAATTATGTCAAGCAGGGTGAGGAACGCAAAACAGATTTTATCAACATTGTTGCTTGGCGACAGAGAGCAGAATTCATTTGCAAGTACTTCACAAAAGGTCAGCTTATAGCGCTTGAAGGCTCAATTGAAACTCGTTCTTATGTTGACAAAAACGGCAACAACCGCACAGCATTTGAGGTTGTTGTAGACAATGCGTATTTTACGGGAGATAAGAGAAACTCACAGCAGGGCGGATATCAGCAGTATCAGCCTGCTTACCAGAATTCATATCAGCAGAGTGCGCCTGCTCCTATTCCGCAGGCTCCGGCAAGCGCTTATTCAAGCGGCAGCGCCGGCGACTTTGAGGATATGCCGCTGGACGAGGACCTTCCGTTCTAAACAAATTCAAATTTTACGCTTAGGCGTTATTCTAAAGTAAAGGAGCGATTTAACAATGGCTGACAGACCTGAGAGAGACAACCGCAGAGGCGGCCGTAAGGGTCGCAGAAAGGTTTGCACATTCTGTGTTGATAAGGTAGAAAACATAGATTACAAGGATATCGCAAAGCTTCGCCGTTTCCTTTCCGAGAGAGCTAAGATTCTTCCGAGAAGAGTAACAGGCACATGCGCTTGCCACCAGAGAAAGCTCACAGTAGCTATCAAGCGTGCAAGACACCTTGCTTTGCTTCCGTACACAAGCGACTGATAAAAATTACCCCGTACTTCAAATGTGCGGGGATTTTTGTTTGGTGCTGTGCATTTTTTTGAAAAACGCTTAGATTTATATGAATGTTGATTACAGGGAAACCGAAAGCGGATATCAATTTTTCGATTGTTTTATGTTGTTTTAACCGTCCAATGGCAGTTGGGCGGTTATTTTTTGGTCAGCGAGGTATATTTGAATATGAATTATTTTAAACAAAAACACACAGTAATATTAAAAATATAATGTGTTTATGCTCGAAATGGCGGAACAAATTAATTGTAAAATTTTTGTATAATTTAACCTCTTCATTAACAATTTGTACAAAAACAGTTCATATGTTTTGTTTATAAAATTGTAAAATAATTCTAATATAGAAATAAATACAACATTTTTTCTAAATTGAAATTTAGATGTTGTTGCAATTGTTTTATTTGAAATAAAAATTGTTGACTTAAATTGGTGAATATGCTAAAATATCTATATTGAAATAAATATAGCACGTGTCTTTAAATGTACATAAAATGTATATAACCCTGAAGATGTGTCAAAAAAACGATAAAACCCGACGGAGTGTGAGGCTATTATTATGACGAATTCACAATTTCAACCCGACAACAGCATGGATAATAACAGCACAATGATTGAAAGAATTAAAAAACGGATGAAGCTTAAAACAACGGTAATGATTGCCATTATTGCCTTGCTTGCTGTTTGCACAGGTACTTTAGCCTGGTTCACACTCAATACATTCTCATCAGTAAATGACCTTGAAATGACAATCGGAACAGGCGCACAGCTTCTTGTAAGTACTGAGGATCACGGCACCGACCTTTCAAAATACGTTAAGGTAATTACCAATGAGATGATTAATGATTATCTGAGAAAAAGCCTTAACGATAATAACGCAGACGTAAGCAAAATTTTGCTTGACCCGTCAACCTCGGACAAGGGCATTGATATTCTTACAAGAGGCGGCAAAAAGCGTGCAGCGAACACCGAAGGCTACGTTGAGTTCCCAATCTACTTTATCGGTACCAAAGATATGTACGTTCATCTTACGTCTGATAACACTGCTTCAAATAAGAATGACGGCTCAGCGGTTTCGACATCAAGCACAGGAGCTAAGGCTGATGTTGTTAACTGCCCAAGAGTTTCCTTTGAAGATAACGGCTCAACAAGAATCTGGGAGCCAAACCAAGGTTCACCGGTTGCAGGGCAAACAACATTTGATTTACCTAAGCCGATGAGCTACACCAACAACACTCGTCTTTTCCACCTTGACGCTATGAAGCCAAAGAAGATTATGGTTCGCCTGTGGGTTGAGGGTGAAGATCCTCAGTGCGACGATGATGTTCAGGACGCACAGCTTACAGTTGCAATGTGCTTTATGGGTACAGATGAGAATAACGAAGCGATAGCATAAAAACCACACCACCGGGAGGAATAAAAATTGTTTAACAAAAAACCGAAAAAAGAAGAACAGTTTACTCCCTCTGATTTATCAAAGCTGAGAGATAAGGGCGACAAGGAGCAGCGCAAGGGTCAAAGTATTTTCAAGCGCTTTTCTGCAAGGCGTTCGGCGCAAGAGCTTTCAAAGACGCAGATATGGCGCCGCAGAGGATTTTGGTTAATGATAGCTTTGGCTGTGATACTGCTTATAATGTGGATTATATCAATGCTCATTTCGCAGTACGGTGACCTTGTTATCAGTCTGGAACGTCCGCTTCGGTCAAAGGGAATTGTAGTTGCAGAAGAACCCGACCCGGCAAAGGGCGTTACAATTCTTAGTGCACCGAAGGTAACGGAAGTAACTAATATTACATATGAATGGTTGCCGCTTGAAGAGCTTGACACAAAGGACGGCAGCAACAACGGCAAGAATTATCTTTGCTACACATTTTATGTTATCAATAACGGAACAGAAACAGTTGACTATGATGGCGATTTGCAAATCAAGGGTGTTTCAAAGAGCATGGATGAAGCAATTCGTGTTATGGTATACAAAAACGGCGAGCCGAATATTTACGGCAAGCATCAGTACAAGAAGGATGCAGACGTTGCCGAAACTGACGCTACACTGTTTGACAGCGATACTTCAGTTATGAAAACGTCAACAGAGGACTTTGAGCCCGGCGCAATGGACAAGTACACAGTTGTTGCTTGGGTTGAGGGAAATGATCCTGAATGTATAAACGATATTATGGGCGGTTATATGAGAATGAATATGCTCTTCGGAATTGCTGACGACGAAGAGGAAACTTCAGAAGCTCAGTAAGCTGCCATAATTAACCGCAGAGGTATGTGTGTTATGTAGATCGTGAAAAGTCGGTTAAATCGTTTATTCATTGGATATAAAGTTAAAACTAATCCGCTGTGTGTTTGGCGGAAAATAAAATTTAAGGAGGATTCTCTTATGAAAAAAACACAAAAATCATTTAGAAAAAAGGCGTTACTTTCTTCACTTTCAATGCTCTTGGTAGCAACAGTTGCGGTTGGCTCAGCAACATTCGCATGGTTCACATCAAGTACACAAGCTACAGCATCTAACATCAATGTTCAGACAACAAAATCATCTGAATTGGTAGTATCTAAGTCTGACTTAGTATGGGGTGATACGGTAGACTATTTAAAGCCTAATGCAGTCTTGAGACCTATTTCTTCTGCTGACGGTTCAAACTGGTACAAGGCAAATGCTGCTGCAAAGACTGCATCAACAGCTAAGGCTGGTACATACGCACAGGTAACAGGTGCTGCTCTTAATGACTATTTAATTGATGATATGTTGAACATTAAAAATAACGGTGGTTCAGCATGTTCTAATGTTACTATTACTATTACTTCTGAGTCAACAAGTAAATTCTATCGTTTGGCACTTGTTCCTGTTGATGATCAGACAACAGCTGGTACAAAGCCGGCAGTTACAGAGGCTAACTTCAAGGCTAATATTTACGGCGCAGCAGCCGATGATACTTGGAAACCATATAAAGGTACAGCAGTTACAACTGATAATTACTCAATAAAGGCAGCTGCAAATGGTGCTACTGTAATAATTCCTTCTTTGGCTGCTAATGAAGTTGCATCATATAGAGTTTTGGTATGGTTCGAGGGTGAAGATAGTGATTGCTACGATACAACTACTTCATCACTTACAGCACCGAGCATTTCATTCAAAGTAACAGGTACATCTGGTAGTACAACCTGATTTAGCTTAACCAAAATTTTAGCAAAGACTATCCCATAAAATTAACAGGAGACCCCTATGCAAATATTCAAAAAAATCATAAACATAATTATCAACATACTTATAGTTTTACTTTTGGCTGTTTCCGTACTTGTTGCGGCTTTGGCGTTAGCGTCAAAGAGCGGAGGGGTTCCCAGTGTTTTAGGCTATGTTCCCTTGAGCGTTCAGTCCGACTCAATGATACCTGAATTTGAGAAGGGCGACCTGATAATTTCAAAGGCGGTGGACGATTCCACCGCCCTTGAAAAGGGAGATGTTATCACTTTTAAAACTGAAATTATGGGTGAAGAGGCTCTTAACACCCACAGAATTGTAGATGTAACACAAACCGAGGGTATGGAGTTTTACACAACTAAGGGTGATAACAACAATATTGAAGATGCAGAGCCTGTTGCCAGAGTATCTGTTGCCGCCAAATGGGAAGGCATAAAATTTGATGGCTTGGGCGACGCATATGACTTTTTAACAAGTCAGTTCGGTTTCTTCCTTGTTATTTTACTTCCGCTTATTATTTTCTTTATCTACGAGATTATAAGATTCGTAAAGAACCTTATCGAATACAACAAGGAAAAGGCACTTGAGCAGGCAATGGAGAATTCAGCCGTTGCAGCCGCAAGCGGACTTTCTGAGGACGAGATGAAAGCGGCAGTTGAGCAGTATCTTGCTCAGCAGTCACAGGAGAATACCGACAGTGCTGACAGTGAAAATGCAGAGGAATAATGACGCATAATCTTTTCTGCAGGTCAGCAATGCAGAAAAGATTTTATCCTCTCACCACACACATTGAGGCAGAACGAAAAATATTTTTTATTGACATTACGCAATGCCCTGCTGCATTGCAAAAAGGAGAATTAACGTGGATACTATATTTGGCTTTCTATATGAATTTCTTGGCCAGTTCTTCTGGTCCCTATGGTCAATAGTTTTGGGAATATTCAACGGCATCGGCGGAATGTTCGATTTCTCAAAATATATGAAGCTTATTGACAACTACACCACAGAGCTTGGCGGCCTTGCATGGGTTGTTGCTGTTATAGCAATCCTCTGCTTGATTGCTGTTCTTGGCTTGGCTGTCTTCCTTATTGTAATGTCCTTAAAAAAGTTTTTCCGTTTCAAGAAGAAAGTTAAAGATACTAACGATTTGGTAGACGAAGTTAACGCACTTAATAAAGAGGTTATGCGCTTGAACCTTGAGAAGGATAAGATCCTTTCTATGAAGGTTTCTCAGATTGGTCTTAACCCGAACGAGATTTCCGAGCTTACCGGTGAGGAGATGGAAGCTCTTACAGACGGCGAGAAGGAAGCTCAAGGCGAGCCGAGATTCTACAAGCTTAATGAGATTGATGATCTTTGGAGCACCTATGTTCCGCCAATCTATGATAATGAGATTACTCTTCCGGACTTCTGCGAGCGCTTTAGAAACTTCGCTTGCTCAAGACTCCGCCTCTACTACGATATTAAGATTATCCGCCTGTTTATTTCGGCATTTGCTTCTACAAGACTTATCATCTTACAAGGTATTTCCGGTACAGGTAAAACTTCACTTCCGTATGCATTTGGTAAGTTCGTAAGCAATCCCGCAGTTATAGCTTCTGTTCAGCCGTCATGGCGTGACCGTTCTGAGCTGTTTGGTTACTTCAACGAATTTACGAAGAGATATAACGAAACCGAGCTTTTGAGAGCTATGTACGAAGCTTCTTACAACGAGAATGTTTATGGCGTTATCCTCGACGAAATGAACATCGCCCGTGTTGAGTATTACTTCGCAGAAATGCTGTCAATCCTTGAAATGCCGTCAAGAGATGAATGGGTTGTAGACATTGTTCCTAATGCTTGGGAAACTGACCCGAAACACCTCAACAACGGTCAGCTCACAATTCCGCCGAATATGTGGTATATCGGTACAGCTAATAACGATGACTCTACATTCGCTATTACTGATAAGGTTTACGACCGTGCTATGCCTATCGACATTAATACCAAGGGTGTTCCGTTTGAAGCACCGGACACTGAGGCTGTTTATATTAACTATCATCACTTTGAGGATTTGCTCAATGAGGCTAAGGCTAACAACCAAGTTTCTGAGGATACAATTAAGAAGGTTAACCTCCTTGATGATTATGTTATCAAGCACTTCCGTATTGCTTTTGGTAACCGTATTGTTAAGCAGATGAAAGACTACATTCCGGCTTATGTTGGATGCGGCGGCACTGAGGTTGACGGTCTTGACTATGTTCTTGCACGTAAAGTATTCCGTAAGTTTGAATCCTTGAACCTTTCTTACATTCGTGATGAAATTGACGGACTGTGCGCTTATCTTGATGAACTGTTCGGAGAAGAAAATATGAACGAATGTAAGGATTACTTAAGAATGCTTAAAAAGCTTGTATAATATAAGCTTATACATATTTTTGATTTATCTATGAAAGGTGAGTAAAATTAATGAACGATTTCAGTAAATACTATCGTGCGTATAAATATATGCAGGAAATTCTGACCCCTGATTTTACTCACAAGTATTTAAACCGCTGTATGGAGGACTCCGACAAGGGAGAGGACATATTAAAGGGTAAAACCAATGAAAAGGTCATTGATATGGACTGGGTTATTGCCTTTGAGGAAGCTTTGCCCTACATACAGAAAGCTATTGATGAGCAGCGCCGTTTTATTAGGCAGGTTGATAATGTAGTACGCATTGAAAAGGCGAAGAAAATTACTACCGACTCTGTAAAGCATTTGGCGCAGCACACAAACTTTATCGCCAAGGTTGAGAATGATATGGTTACACCGAACAACATTCTCACTGTTGAGCGTGAAGAGAGCTTTGAGATTTACGAAAACCGTGTCCTTTTTACACTTATTAATAATGCACTCAGGTTCGTAAATGATAAGTATAAAAACCTCAAACAAGCTCCTACTGATTCATACAACGAGATAAAAATGAAAAGAAAGCTTGTTCTGAATGAGCAGGTTGTTGAGTTTGATATTAACTATACTAATGAAAGCCACGAAACAAGAGCGGACGAATTGGACGTTATAGACCTTAACACATTGTCTGACTTCGACCGTGTCCGCAGAATCCGCCAGACTCTGCGTGACTTCCTTTCGACGCAGCTTATGCAGGCGCTTTCTAAGACTACTCCGGTTAGACCTCCTCTCCAGCAAACCAACCTTTTGAAAAAGAACCCGAACTTTAAAAAGGCTGTTGAGCTTTGGAACTTCATCGAGAGCTATAAGAAAAAAGGCTTCGAGATTGTCGGCGAGGAGTTCTCAGGACAAATGCCGAAGGAAGTTCAGGATGACTTGTATTTGGCAATGGGTTTTGAGCATTTTATGATGTCAATCAGCACTAACACAGCGCTGAGAAAAATGCTTGCAGAAAAATATGAGGAAGAAAACAAAGCTCTTGAGGAAGAGCAAAAGCGCCCGATGGAGGAGCTTAAACGAGTTATTGAGGCTCAGGTTTATGCCCGACAGCAGGAGGAAATTGAGGGTTACCTTAAGGACATCCGTGAGCGTGAAAAGAAGATTGCAGAATTAAAATCTGAAATAAAGAACCTGAAGATGATAATTGACCAGAGAGATCAGCAGATTCTGACTCTTAAGGGTCAGGTTTCAATGCTTCAGGATCAGGTTGATAAGCTTGAAGATGAGCTTAAAAAGCTTAAGCTTAAGCTGCTTGAAGCTGAGAATAAGATTAAAGAGCAGCAGGCGATTATAGAACAGCAAAAGGCTGAAATTGACCGCTTGACAATAGAGGTTGCCGAAAAGACAAAGCGTATTGAAGAGCTTGAAGCGGAGAAAGCATCGTTGCTTGCGCAGGTTGCTGAACTTACTGCCGAGAATGAAGCTCTCAGAGCGAGGGTTGCAGAGTGTGAGGCAAGAATTTCTGCTTTGGAAGAGCAGGTTGCTACTCTCACCCATCAGCTGGAAGCTGCACAGCGTGAGAATGACAGACTTTCCGCAAGAGTTGCTGAACAGGATCAGGAAATTAAAACTAAGACTGCTCAGATTGCAAGTTTAGAAAGCAAGAACAGCGAGCTTGAAACCAACCTTGTTAATGAGATTGAAAGCCACAAGCGTGACGTTGCCGAGCAGAAGCAGGCTTATGAAACACAGCTTGACACTCAGAAGCGCTCATATGAAACTGAGCTTGCCGGACAGAAGGCCGGTTATGAAAGACAGATTTCTGACAACAACGCAGCACACGCTTCAGAACTTGCAAGCATTCAAAAAGACTGTCAGTCGCAAATTGAAAATGCAAAGCAAAACTGTGAGCAGCAGATTTTTGCAGCACAAAAGGATTACGAGGCAAAGAAGCTTGATGCTCAGATTGCCTTTGATAAAGAGAGAACAGCGCTTGAACAGCATCATGCAAAGGCTCTTGAAGCTCAGCGTAAGGAGTATGAACGTAAGATTGCCGCTGTGAATAAAGAGAAAGACAAGGCATATGAGGTTGAGGAGCGCAAGTTTAAGTCGAAGCTTGCTAAGCTCGAAAAGGATCTTAACAACAACTATAATAATAAGGTTAGAGCGGTTAAGGCTAAGGCTGAGAAAGAAAAGGCTGCCGCTATAAAGAAAGCAAAGGAACAGGCAAAGCTTGCTAAAGTTAAGGCAAGGAAGAAAATGTTTACAAAAGAAGAACTTGAACATTTAGATTAAACGATAAGGAGTATTAAGCTATGAAAAAAACAAGCACATCACTATTCAGAACCTTAATACTCTTTTTAGTTTTGCTTGTAACAGTTTTCATACTTGTTATGGCGTGGTTCACCTCAAAATCAGAGGCAACTGCAGACGGCTTGTCGGTTAAAGCCGCACAAAGCTCCGGCTTGGAGGTGTCTTTTGACGGACAGAACAATTGGGATTATGATATAGTTAATAACACACAAAAAGCTTATCCCCTTGTTACAGGCAGCGGCGTTGTAACCAACGGCAACATTGATTTGTTCATGCCGAAGCTTAACAGGACGGTAGGCGAGCCTGTTTTGACTGACGGTGTTTATCAAGGCATTTCCGCTGAAGAAGGTAAGCATTTCTTTGAAACTGATGTTTATTTCAGAAGTACGGAAGCTCTTGACGTTTCAATTTCGAGCGAGAGTCAGGTTACTCCGAAAAAAATAACTGAGCGCCTCAGCGAGTTCGGCAATTTCTCAAGAGATTATATTGCCGGCGCCGCAAGAGTAGGCGTTTATGATAAGGATGACAAGCTTAAGTTTGTTTGGGCGCCTAATGAAAAATACCAGCTAAGCCCCGGCAGTGAGTTTGTTGAAATTAGAAAGAATGCAGGCGCAACCGGCGGAGGTCTTAATTCTAACCCTGAAATAACATTTGGCATTAACACACTTCCCCAAACTGACGGAACAAATTACTATTATATGTGGGAAGTTAAGACTGTCAATTCCGGAGATAACCAGAACAAGCCCGTGGCGGCAGACTCAGGCAAGACTAATCCGCAGGGTATAGTAATGCGTTATAATTCTACTAATAAAAAATACTATGCAGCGTTGGATCTGTCATCGACAATGAATCTTGATCACGGTCTGTATCCTGTTAAGCTTACAGGAAGTGAGATTACCAATCTTAAACCATCCAATACCCCACGTGCAGATTATGCTGATATAGCTCAGTACAAAGGTTCTGAAGAGTGTACGCTTTCAAATATAACTGTTAATAATCATTTATATAATTACATTGGTTTGTATTTTGATAATGAAAAGTATATACAGTGCAGCGGCGACACGAATTCTCGTAAATGGGCTAAATTAACAATTGACGCTAACCCGGACAAGAGTCAATTTTTCAGTGATATTGATAGATTCCAGATTCTTGTTGAATATGATCCAACTAAGAGAAACGGCAACGGATCAGTAGGTCATATGAAAATTGCTGAATTTGCATTTTATAATTCAACAACCGGCGGTTACGGCGGAGGTACAATTGGTTTCGGCGAGGGTTCAGATGCTTTCAGTCTTACTGACGGAGAGAATGTAGTTTTAGCTTCTCCAAATACAAATCCTTCTTCTGAGCCGACATATGCTTTGGTGGCTTCTCAAGAAACACCGCCTCAGTTGTCATCGCTGCAGATTAGCCTTGATGCTACAACTGTTACTGAGGAGGGCGCTACCAGGGATACTTACAGAATTAATCCTCAATCACGACCAATTGGCTCTGATTTTTCGGTTATATCAACCGCAAACGTAGGAGAATATAAGTTTAAACATAACGAATCAAATTATTACCTTTATGATAATGGCGGAACGCTAAGCTTAACGGCGGATGAAGCTTACGCAACAGCGTTTCAGCTTACCAATGGCAATGATTACTCAGTAGACGGTAAGAATTTTACTTTATGCCGATTGAAATCTACGGTATCAAGTAAATATCTTTCAATAGATGTAACGGGCGCTTACTTGTCACCCTCCGTTACCGATACCCGTATTTTTATTAACTCGGACACAACTACTAACAATTATACCTTTAATGCGAACGGTACTCCTCAAACTGATTATATGTATTTAAACAAAGGCAATACACCACTAAGCACGTCATTAACCAAGGTTAGTACAGCTGTAAGTGCTTGGAGTGCTGTTAATCCGACGAGTAAGATAGTAACAAATCTTAACGCCGTGTCAGGGTTACCGATTGTAAGCTTGACAAAGGCTAATCCGGATGACGCTTATTATACAGGTCACATTAAAGTCCGAATTTGGATTGAGGGAACAGACAGAGAAGCGAAAACGCCGCTTGTTAACGGAATATTTAACACAAAGCTTGTGTTTAATAAATTAACTACAACAACCTGAGAGAGGAGAAAGAAATATGCAGAATAAAAGAAAGAAAAAGTTAATAGTTGCAAATTCCCTTCTCCTTGCTGTATTAATTTTCGGCACGGCGTTTGCGTGGTTTGCGAGCAATTATAAAAACTCAGTTGCATCAAATGAGGTGCAGGTAATTGCAGACGGAGATTTACTTCTCTCGGTTGATCCAGGTACGGAGAAAAACTGGTCTAACAGCATTTCTCTTTCAAATAAGGAGTGGTTTAAACGGACTAATTTTACCGACATTACCGGTTCGGGTAACGGTACTTTTGTTCGACCAACTCTTGAGCTTCGTACAAATGACGCTATTGTTGATGCGGACGGAACATGGACCACACCCAAAGTAACTGATACAAGTGATAATGCCGCTATTAGCGAGAAATATTATGATTATGTTCGCTTTACGCTTTATATGAAATCTAACACTAAATATGCTGTCACGCTTGGTCCCGGCTCATCGGTTAACCCGGCTTCAAGCAGTAAGCTGAGTGATTTGTTAGGTGCAGACGCACCCAACGCAATTACTCTTACACGAGAGGGTGCAAGCCCATTGACATTTTCAAAGGACCTTGTTGCAGGCGCAGTAAGAGTAAGCGCAATTGACGGAAGTAATCATAAATTTACATGGATTCCAAGACCGGAGATTTATGCTTCAAATGTTGCTGCAGGTACTTATGCGGGTGCAATTGACAGTGTTGTTGTTAATAAAACCAGCGGAGAATCTTATAGTCATAAGTTTTATTCAAATTCCGGCAGTGCTTACACGCAAAAGAACTTGGCCAGCGGATTAACTGTGACAGGAAATATAACCAATGCTTCACAGCAGACATTGGTTACGCTTCAGGATGACGGAACGGGCGAAAACTATACAGGCCAAATTGATATATGCATTTGGCTTGAGGGTTGTGATAATGAGGCTCGCCGTGCATTTGTTGACGGAAAATTTAAAGTTTATCTAAATCTTGTTGCAATAAACGCATAATTATTGTATAATATTAGGGAGGTGTTATTATGGCTAATAGGCTGAAGACTTTTTTTGAAATAAACAGAAAATTTTTGATAGCTGTGATAGCACTCCTTGAAGTTGCGGCTATCTTTTGTGCTGTAACTTTTTCTTGGATTGAAATTAGAAAATCCGGTACGCTAAATGAAGACCACTCAACTGTTACAGCCGGTGATGGAATTATCTTTACTGACTTAAACGGTGCTATGATTAGGTCGCTGAGTTTGAATACCGCTAATCTTGTTGAGTGTTCCAGCGCAGACGGCAGAAACTTTTTCTTTCCCACTTCTGAGAGCGTTAACAACGGTACTACCGAGAAGATGCGCTTTTATGCAGGAACAAATGATGATTTGGCTGCCGGTAAATATGTAAGCTGCGATTTTAATGTAATTTCTTATGCGGCTACCGGACTGTATATTTCCTTAGATTCAGCTGTTGACTGTGAAGATCAAAATTTATTAAACGCTGTTCGTGTTTCGCTGAATTTTAACGACGGGACAGCGCCGCTTGTTTTTTGTCCGGGCTTGGACCAGGGAAAAAACTTTGAGGATGTTCAGCAACCGATTAGCTCAATCAATAGCAGTGGTGTGGCAACTACAACTGTGCAAGAGGTAAATTCCTTAAAAGACTTCTCGCCGTTGCAAAGCTTCAATCCGAAAATCCCTAAGTTTGAATATGGTGATTCAAAGCGTGTAACTCTCAGCGTTTGGATTGAGGGTACCTACACAGGCTTTAATTCAACAAATATTACATCGGATAACAATATTACAGTTAACATTACCCTGACAAGCAGTATGGATAATACTAAGAAGGTTAAATTTGTTGACTATTCACCTTCAAATTGGGTTAATGATACCTCTTCTTACGGAACTGTAACCTTGTATGCCGTTAACCCTGATAATGTTAGTGAGAAATACAAGCTGTTTGCTCAGACTGACGGCAGAACCTACATTGGTGATATTCCAAATAGCCTGAATGATGTTTTCTTTGAGAGAGAGGATACTTCAGTTGAGGGCAGTTCGTACAACAAGTGGACCGAAGGCATTAGTAGTGATAAAATGGAGGTATGTGAGGGTTTGGACATTCCAACTTATTATGCTATTGGCTGCGGTAAAGATATTGACGGTGCAAACTATGGCTATTGGGTTAAGAAATCATGTGCTTCTGTTGTAGAGGTTGAATTGACTGAGGATCCTGCTTTATCAACAGAGTTAAAGTTTACTAATAATTATAGCTGGGAAACTGTTAAGGCTTATTTCTACGACAAAAACGGTGATGTAGCAGAAAAATGGCCGGGTAATGCAGCGAAGAGAACAGAAAGTAATGATATGAGTCAAACGGTATATGTTTTTGACATACCGGCAAACGCAACCCACGTTGTATTTAATAATAATGATAATGGAAAACAAACCGAGAATATAGAAATCAGCAATACCGAGGGTTATTATATTACAGGTGGTACAGATGATAAGGCTTTGACCGTAGGAGAATGGGGTACTACTCGTCCTAAAGTGGATTTGTTTAGCTTTGGCACATATCCACCGAACACTTACTTTAAATCATCTACCTATAATAATGTCTTGCATAATATTGACGCTTCTATGAGCGACGGACATTTTGACCCGATGGTTAATTATGATAAGGAAACAAACTATGGCTTAAGTATGTATACTGTTGACAGCACTAACAAGAAGAATAGAATGTTCCTGCCTGCTGACGCTGTACTTAAGTTCGGAGGACACGGATTGGTGTCAGACGATATTAATTTGGCCACAGCTGCCGGTGGAAAGACGAAAATTGGATTTAAGTTTACCCGCGAAAAGTCCTACACTACCTACGATTTCACTTAATATATAAGGAGGTGCTGTAATGAGAGTGCGCAACGCTAAAAAGCATAGCAGCAAATTGAATATTATTCTTGTCATTGCGGCGCTTCTTGCATTGTTTGTTACAGTTGTTTCTGTATCATATGCATGGATTGAAACTGCAAATTCGCTTACTGTTTATAATGATGCAAGTAATGTAATTTCTGCCAAGGGTACAAATGCCGGCGTTGTTCAAGTTGACCGATCAAACTCTAATACTGTCAGCCTTAATGATTACATTGCGAATGTAGACTCGTTGTTCCTTGCTCCTGCTAAGCGTAATGCAAGCGGACAGCTTACAATAAAGCGTGATAATGGCACTTACACAGCGGCAACTACCAACGATATTGGTAACAACTATATTGAGTTTAATGTGCCGTTCACTGTTGCAGAGCGTTTTATGTTCTCCTTTACCGCTGACAGTAAAATTACCGTAGGCGGAAGCACTAACAACCCGGTTAAAGTATTGACATCTGTTGATGGTGCAACTCCTAAGGTTTTTAACAGCGCTCTTGAGGACACCAACGCAAAAAAGGTTGCTTTTTCTGCCGCTCCGGGTGCTACCCACTATCTTAAAGTTATGATTTGGTTAGACGCCACTGATGAAGCAGCTGCTGAAGCTCTTGCGGGTAAGGACGTGAGCATTAATCTTACCTTAGAGACTGAAACGGATACATCCGGACGCATAATTACACTTGCTGAGTCTGCTCATGCTCAGGTTTCTGCTACATATAACGACGGCGTGTCAAATCTGTCATTTACCGAGGGACAGAGCAGAACAATGGCTCCCGGTACCAAGGTTTATATTACTGTTAAAACAGCCGACGGTATTGTTAAAGGTGACAACGGCGATTTGAACGGCTTTAAGTTTAAGAATATACAGGCAAACAGCACGGTGCTTAAATCTACACCGGGCAGCACAAACTCAACCACACATATTGCAACTACAACATATACATATACAGTGCCTGACGACGGTACGTCCGGCGATATAGTAATTAAGACTAATACCGATATGGAGGAATTCCATATTGTCGGCCCCGGTATTAAGGAAAACTCAGTTTGGGATTCTGCAAATAATACTACAATGCTTTCTAATTATGATCCTATTAACAACTGTGTTTATGCTGCATTAACGGCAAACGGTACCGGTGGTATATTTAAAATTTCGGAAAAAGGTGTATCAAGTACTTATAGAGATTCAACAAAGTACAGCGTGTCACTTAACGCTCCTAATTTTGAAAAGGGCGGACACATAACAACGCTTAAAAGTGACGGTCAAGCATCTCCAAACACCTGCATAAGCTATACTACTTCGGTTTCGGGCGAAAAGATTCTTGTAGTCTATTACTTAAGCGATAATACGGTTGAGGTTTGCTCAGGCAATACATATGTGGCACAATACACCGTATCAGCTAATGTCAGCACATCAGGCGGCGGTACAGCGCAGGTTACTCACAGTGCTAATACCGGAACAACCATAAAAGTTAACCGCCGTGCCGCAATAAAGACAGTAAGCTTCAACGCAACGGCTGACGAGGGTTATAGGTTTGTTGGTTGGTCATCAACAAATGGTGGCGCAATTAAGCATACTGAAAATCCATATAGTCAGACAATTACGAGTGATCTTACTCTGTATGCAAACTTTAAAAAGGTTTATAAGCTTAATGTAAATGATCAGGAAAAACTTACTGCAAAAGACAGTGGAAATAATACAATAACATTCTCAAACAACTCCGCTGAGATTCTTGAGGGGACTAATGTTACCCTTACTGCGGTCTTGCCTGACAGAATAAACGGATATAAAGTAACGTGGACTGTTGACGGTACAGTTGTTAAGACTGATAAAGTTGTGCCTAACGGTAGCTCAGCTTACACCATCAATAATATCCAAACTGACCATAATGTTACCGTCGAGTTTGAGCGTTTGTATAAGTTTACTTTTACTAAAACTCCTGCATCAGACAGTAAAATAAAACTTACTGCAAGTATAAGCGGACAAACGGCAACGCTTACAAGTCCTGCTTACCTCGAAAATGGAACAACGGTTGTCTTAACAGCCTCTAAAACAGCTAATAATTACCGTGTGAGTTGGAAGGTTAACGGCACTGCGTCAGGCGCACCTGCTGATCTTATTAGCAGCACCTCGACCACAAAGTCGGTTACAATAAACAGCGCAGATGTTAATGTTTTAGCTACGTTCACACGCTTGTATAAGCTTTCTTACTCTGCAACACCGAATGATGTAGCTGTAATTTCAGCAAGCTCGAACAGTACATCTGTAAGCTCGGGTATATATCTCCCTGCCGGAACCTCAGTTGTTGTTTCAGTTAGGGCTTCTAACAACAATCCGTATGAAGTAACTTGGTCCGGCGTTGATACACCGGGTTCACCCGAACAGATTTTCCCGCCTACCGGTACAAGCTCAAGAACTGTTACAATGAATAGTGATAAAACCGTAACGGCTGCTTTGGTTCGTGTTTATAAGTTTGAGTTTGTAAATAACTCTGCTTCAGACACTAACACAAAATTAACTGCAAAGGTAGGCTCAACGGCAATAACGAGTCCTGCCTACTTAAAGGAAGGCACGGTAGTTAACTTGACAGCTTCAGCAGGTAGTCTGCCTTACAATGTAAAGTGGACTGTTGACGGTGTAGTTGCCGGTACTGCAAACACAATAAACGGCGCTGCTAATAAAACTGTTACAATGACTGCTGCAAATATGAAGGTTGAGGCTACCTTTAGCCGTTTGTATAAGCTGACAGTAAATGCAACAAATTGTTCTTACTCGGCAGACGGCGTTACCTTTACAGATAATGTTGCTTATGTAGCTCCGGGAACAAAAGTAACTATTACAGCGACTGCTCCAACGTTAACTAACTATAACGTAGTTTGGAGAGTAAACAATGCTGTGAAACGTGATGTTTCATATACAGGCGATAATCAATCTTATTCTGATACATACACGACACCGGCAATTAACAGCGATACGGTAGTTGCTGTGAGCTTCAGTAAGCTCTATGCGCTGACATACAGCATTGTTGGCTCAGGTGGCGTTACAGGGCAAACCCTTAAGACAAATATAGTCGGCGCACCTTCTGCGACAATGGGTGGCGGTACAGTAACACAGTATGTGTCAAATAAAAACTTGCCGATAACATTTACAGCGACAAGACCGGATGATAGCAATTTCTATAAGGTAACTGCACAAGTTCGTAGTAACGGCACAACAGCCAACACGCACGACACGCATTACAAAGGCGACGCTACCATTAATGTTAATATGAATGGTGATACAACTGTTGTTGTTACTGAAACTAAGGTTCAGACTGTTCAGCTGAATATTTCCTCACAGCTTAGCAACTCACTGACCTTAACCGCAAATTGTGCCGACACCTCCATTGGCTACACACAAAACCTGTGTACAGATTCTTCAACAGGCGGTCATTTCACTGTTCCTGTGGGTACAAAGATTACAATAACGTCAACTGCCAAGGAAGGCTACAATTGTAATGGCTTTACTGTTACAGGCGCAACAGCAACACCTACCGGAGTCAATAAGACTGAGTTTACGGTTGGCACTGCTAATATTAGTGTTGTAGCTAACGCTACTGAGATAACAAAGCGCACTATCTACTTCCGTAACAATAATAACTGGGCAGAGCCTAAGGCCTACGCTTGGGATAATAATAATAATCATAATGCTCAATACCCCGGTGCAGTAATGACTAAGGTTGACGGCTACGATAATATTTATAAGATAGAGCTTGACCCAGGCTATACGAAAGTAATATTCAGTTACAACAGTGATGCAAACAAGACGTTTGATCTTAGTATTCCGAATGAATCTGCTAATACAGATATGTTTGATATTAATACTTATAGGACGACACAAAATGGTCAAGCTCATTATTTGGGTACATGGGTAAAATTCCCGCCTGAATACACAGTAACAATCAGCTCTGTATCTAATGCTACTATAACTGTAAAGCGTAATGATACAAATGCAACTGTTGCAAGCGGTGGAAAGGTTCCTGCAAATACTCAGATTACAGTAAGTGTAACGCCTATTACAGGTTATCTTGTTAAGTCGATTAAAATAGGCTCTGATTCGACCAATTATACAACCGAGGGAACGCAAACAAAGACTTACACAGTTAACTCTAATGTTACAGTTTCAGCGGTGGTTGAGAAGAAGGTTGCTTTGAAGAGGATTTACTTTGATGTTTCTCCGTGTACTTGGTTCTTAAGTCAATCTTTCTATCCGGCTATTAATTATAGTGGTCACAGTGATTTTATCTACTTGAAGAACAATACAAAAACTGTAGGTTCAAAGACTTATTTCTACTGCGATGTGCCGACTAATGTTACCGGAATAACATTACGCAGACAAAATGATATTGGTTCATACTACAATGCACATGCAATTGCTAATCCGACTGCAACCCAGGATCTCTTTACGCTTGATTCTCAATGGGATAGTGGATCTGTTTATGGCACGTGGTCTGTGTATGTACCGAAAAAAACTATAAATGTTTATGTTATAAATTACATATATAACGCACAAACTAATTATAGCAATTACAAAATACGCTGTGTTGGTGGATCTTATAGTGACAAAGACGTTACATGTGTTAACAAAAACACTACTAAATCCAGGTTCATGAGTGAATGGAATAGTAACCAAACCTTCCAAAAATTCACTGCGGATATTCCGACTGATACTACGGAATTCAAGTTCCATATAGGTGATACAACATGGTTTGGAAGTAATGGTAACGCTTCAACCTATAACACAGTTTATGTTTACAACTACAGTGGAGATAAGGCTATTTACACAAAAGAATAATTACCTATTGTTTATTACTAACGAATCAAACGAGGTGAGACCATGAAAAAAATAAATAAGCTTGGTTTAATCGCAATTTGTGTGATTGTCCTCTCGGTTCTGGCGACCGGCACATCTTTTTCGTGGCTCGCCCGTCCGGGTTCAACTCCAAAGCAAGGCGATGCATTGGGCTTTACAGGCTCGGCTGTTATAAAATCTTCGGGCTGCACAGCTACCACCTACTTGGCTGAGCTTAATAACGGCATTATCGAACCTGAAAAAACTGCGGTTACAACATCAACCTCTATTACGGTTGACGCAGGAAAGTGCAAGTATTTCCGCACTGTTGTACAAAACGGCTCTGCAAAGAATAACATTATGCTTGGCGGCTTACAGCTAAGCAATGGTACAAATCTTAACGTAATCTGTCTTTCACCGCTTAAAACGCAAGCTGCATATTCCTCCGGAGTTGCAATTACACAACATCTTACTATTGACGCCGGTGGTAAAATGAATATTGACTGGTATTTATACAATAGCGGCAGTTCTGCAAAGACAATAACAATGTCTGCCCTGCCTAAGGTTTTGTACTATAACTAAGGAGCAATTACCGAGTGAAAACAAAAAAATCTATTTTCAGCAAAATTACCAATGTTCTGCTCTCCTTAGTGATAATCATTCTGGCTTTGGTTATAGCCGTTACAGTGTTCATCAGGGTTACGGGCAACACCCCAAGCTTTTTCGGTTACAGTATTTTCCGTGTTTCTTCGGGAAGTATGGAACCGGAGCTAATGGTTGGCGATGTTATACTCACGCACGAGGTAACGGATTATAATTCTCTTGAGGTTGGCGATGTTATAACATTCAGAGGCTCAATAGGCGAGTATGAAAACCAGCTTATAACGCACAAAATTGTTAAAGCGCCGTATCAGGAAAACGGTATTACCTATGTTGTTACAAAGGGAGTTGCAAACCTTATTGAGGATGAGCCTGTTTCAGTTGATAAAATTGAAGGCGAGCTTGTTTGCAAGATACCGTTTCTTGACGCAATTTATGGCTTTTTCCTTACGCCGTGGGGGCTGCTTCTGTCTATTGCCGTTATTCTATTGCTCTTTGCAGGCGAGTTTTGGAATATCTTTAAGCTTTCACGTAATCCTGAGAATGATTTGCCGAAAGTTGATGCAGAAATGCTTGACAAGGCTATTGAGAAGTATAAAAGCGATAACAATAGCGACGGTAATTCGGACGACAGTATTACAATAGATGCTTTAGACAATCCTGATAATGATTAATATTTAAGAGCCGTACTGAATGTACGGCTCTATTTTTTGCATTTGCAATAAAAATGCATTCTTATATTTGTTACAAATGATAAACTTCCGCTCTTTAATGCTTTATTGTAATAAATTGCTTGTTATATTCGTCAAAATATGATATATTTAATATTGATTTTAGTTATATTAATTCGACACTTTGTCGGGTAAGGAGAGGAAATATGCAAACTAACGAAATTCTTATGCTTGTGTCAATTGCGGCGTACCTCGTTATTGTTCTGGGCGTGGGAGTATGGTGTTCTAAACGAAACAACACCGTTGACGATTTTTATTTAGGCGGCAGAAGGTTAGGCCCTTTAGTTACGGCTATGAGCGCTGAGGCTTCTGATATGAGTAGCTGGCTGCTTATGGGGCTTCCCGGCGTTGCGTACTTAACAGGTGTTGCCGACGCAGCTTGGACGGCAATAGGCTTGGCTCTGGGTACTTACATTAACTGGCTTATAGTTGCAAAGAGGATTAGAAATTATTCCTCCGTTTGCAAAAATTCAATCACACTTCCGGACTTTTTCTCGAACAGATACCGTGATAGTAAGCGGCTTTTAATGTGCATTGCGGCGCTGATTATTATTGTTTTCTTTGTTCCGTACACAGCCTCAGGTTTTGCCGCCTGCGGAAAGCTATTTGCTTCGCTGTTTGGTATTAACTATCAGCTTGCTATGGTGATTAGTGCGATTGTTATCGTTGGCTATACAACTATTGGCGGCTTTTTGGCGGCAAGTACGACTGACTTTATTCAGAGTATTGTTATGACGGTTGCACTGTTTGTTGTGTTTGGATTCGGTATAAGCGTTGCGGGCGGCTTTGACGCCGTTATTGAAAATGCAAAGGCTCTTCCCGGTTACCTTAGTCTGACTGAAACATATGACTCCGCATCAAATTCGGCTAACCCGTATGGATTTATCACTATTATCTCAACTGCAGCTTGGGGTCTTGGTTACTGCGGCATGCCGCATATACTCCTGCGCTTTATGGCTATTGAAGACAGCCATAAGCTTAAGCTTTCAAGAAGAGTTGCTTCTATCTGGGTTGTAATTTCGCTTACAGTAGGCGTATTGATTGGTGTTATCGGTCTTGGAATGGTAAACGCAGGCGAGCTTGCTCCGCTTTCCGACCCTGAAACTATTATTGTTCAGATTGCTAATCTTTTGAGCAATAATGGCGTTCTTGCCGCATTGGTTGCAGGTCTTATCCTTGCAGGTATTCTTGCTTCTACAATGTCAACCGCTGACTCTCAGCTTTTGGCGGCTTCTTCGAGTGTTTCTGAGAATATTATAAGCGGTGTGTTCAAAGTTAAGGCTTCACCTAAAATGAAGATGATTATTGCAAGAATTACACTTGTTATAGTTGCGATTATCGGCATATTTATTGCTTGGGACAGCAACAGCTCTGTATTCCAGATTGTTTCATTTGCTTGGGCGGGCTTTGGTGCAGCGTTTGGCCCGGTTGTGCTGTTCGCTCTGTTCTGGAAGCGCAGTAACCTTTACGGCGCTCTTGCAGGTATGGTGACAGGCGGTATTACAGTATTCGCTTGGAAGTATCTTGTTCGTCCTCTTGGCGCTGTTTGGAATATTTACGAGCTTCTTCCGGCGTTCATAGTAAGCTGTATTTTCATAGTTGTTGTAAGTCTTCTCACAAAGGCTCCGTCAAAGGAAATCTGCGACGAGTTCGACACGGTTAAGGCTATGAAGTAACCACAGTAAAACATAATAATAAATCAAAATCCCTGTCCGTTTGGATGGGGATTTTTTGCTATGAATGAAAGAGTCTGATAGAATGTTGCCTCACTTGTTAAAGAAAGGTGGCTGTCTTGGCAGACTGAGGGATTTGTTCTGTCTGAGCAATTTTCGATAGTTGTCTTGTCTACATTTAAATGGAAATGGCAGCATTATCCGACTGAAGAATTATGTTTGCGTTTCTAGGTGTCTGCTAAACATCAAAATTTTAAATGTCAACATTTTTCGAGTTAATGTATACATTTATCGGGAAAATGTAAACATTTATCAAGAAAATGTTTACATCAATTTACAAAGAAAAGAAGAGGAGAGAAAAGTAAAGCAAAGAAAAGGATATGCTCTTGCCGCAATGTGTGCAAAAGCAGAAAAGTTGAATTAACAATGGTTGTCGTAAATAATACTGCGGCAAGAAGCAATATATAAGCAAATTTCAAAAAATATATTTATTTTTTAAAACTTGACTTTTTCGGGTCAAGTTTTTTGTTTTTTCAGAGGGATATTGCAGGGAGCTTCTACCCTGTAATAATTTGTGGGGGCGTTTAAGTTTTGGAACAATCAAAAAAACTAAGCAAGCGGGAACGGTTATTCTGCCGCTTGTACTGTGCAACAGGCAATGCCAGAGAAGCAGCGGTGCGTTCGGGATATACACAAAATCCAGAGGAGCAGGGTCTTGAGCTGCTTGCAAACGATGCGGTTATCGCCGAGATTAAAAAGGGAATGGAGCGTGAACGTGAGCTTTTAAAAATTAAAGCTTTAAAAGGCCTTGAGCGCATAGCCTTTGGCAGCATATCTGACGCTGTCAGGCTTGTGTGCAGTGATTCTCCGCCTTTATTGAGCCTTGAAAGCTTTGATTTGTTCCTGATAAGCGAAATCAAAAAGCCTAAGGACGGAGCGATGGAGATTAAATTTTTTGACCGGTTAAAGGCACTTGAACGCCTTATGCAGGACGGCTTAACGGATAGTTCCGCAGCTCTTCCTCTTTACAATGCGTTGTGTGAGGCTTCCCAAACAATCAGCGGCGGTGATGCCGATGGAGTTTAAAACCTTCTCTAAAAAACAGCTTTGCGCTCTCGGCTGGTGGTGCAAAAACAGCCCGTACAAAAACTGTGACGCCGTTATATGTGACGGCGCCGTGAGAAGCGGTAAGACATTGTGTATGAGCATCTCGTTCATTCTGTGGTCGCTGTCGGCTTTTAACGGCAGGGACTTTGCAATCTGCGGCAAAACCGTAAGAGGAGTAAGGCGAAATGTTGTGTCGCCGCTTTTATCTACGCTCAGGGAGCTTGGATTTAGCGTAAACGAAAGGCTCAGCCTTAATCTTATCGAAATTGAGTATGGTAAGATGCGCAACAGATATTATCTTTTTGGCGGCAGAGATGAAAGTTCAGCGGCACTGATACAGGGCATTACGCTTGCAGGGGTGTTGTTTGACGAGGTGGCGCTTATGCCTCGCTCGTTTGTTGAGCAGGCGATAGCAAGATGCTCTGTCGGCGGTTCAAAATTTTGGTTTAACTGCAACCCGGAGCATCCCGGACACTGGTTTTATCGTGAGTGGATTTTAAAGCGGAAAGAGAAAAATGCGCTTTACCTTCACTTTAAAATGGAGGACAATCCGTCACTTTCTCCAAAGATGCTCAAACGCTACAAGAGCCTTTATTCGGGTGCGTTTTACCGACGGTTTGTTGAGGGCAAGTGGGTTGCGGCGCAGGGTGCTGTGTATCCGTTTATGACTGAAGAAATGTTCGCAGAGGTGCCTCTATATGATTTTGAGGACTATGCGGTGTCGATAGATTACGGAACAGTAAATCCTGCCTCGTTTGGGCTTTGGGGACTTTTTGACGGAGTTTGGTATCGTATTGACGAGTACTATTTTGATTCCCGCCGTGAAGGCTTTCAGCGAACCGACGAGGAGCATTACAGAGAGCTTGAAAGACTGTGCGAAGGTAAGGCTGTTTCAACGGTGACGGTTGATCCGTCTGCGGCAAGCTTTATTGAGGTTATTCGCCGGCACGGGCAATTTACTGTTATTCCTGCACGCAATAATGTGCTTGACGGAATAAGGCAGACAGCCGCCGCACTTAAAGATAAGCGAGTTGTAATTTGCCGCAAATGCGCAGACAGCATACGTGAATTTTCGCTCTACCGCTGGAATGAGAGCAGTGTAAACGATGTTCCAATAAAAGAAAACGACCACGCAATGGACGACATAAGATATTTTGTCGCAACTATTCTAAACGGCGGCTCTGACGGCTTTTTTGTCGTTGCCGCCGAAAGGTAAAGGAGGCTTTAGGTGAGGCTATTTAAGAAAAGGACGGCTGACAAAAGCGACTGTGCAGTTCAGACTGCCGAAGGGCGATTTTGCCGACACCCGTTTGGTATTTTGTCGGACTATTCCTCTGACTTAACTCAGCGCAGACTTTACGAGGCTTTGCGAGAGTCTGTGCCGCTGATTGACGGTGCGCTCGACAAGATAGTGCGGCTGACAAACGGCTTTGAGGTTCACTGTAAAAGTAAGCGGGCACAGGCATATCTTGGGAGCTTTCTCGAAAATGTTAAGGTCGGCGCAAGCGGCAGAGGTATTGCGTGCTTTATAAACACATATCTTAATCAGCTTTTGACCTACGGAACAGCTGTCGGTGAGATTGTGCCGTACACCGACCAAAGCGGTATTGCGGCTCTTTACAACGCAAGCCTTGACGCAGTTGAGCTGCAATGCGGCGACAATCCGCTTGACTTGCAAATATGTGCAAGAAAAGACGGCGGTGTGAGCGAGCCTATTAAGAACCCGAACCTTGTTCTGCATACGGCGCTTAATCCGAGTCCGGATAAGGTGTACGGTACCTCTGTGTTGAGAGGACTGCCGTTTGTGAGCGATATTTTGCTCAAAATCTTTAATACGATAGGTGAAAACTGGGAGAGAGTCGGGAATATCCGCTTTGCCGTCAGTTGTTCCTCAGACGGTGCAAATGCTAAGGAGAGAGCACAGCAGATTGCACGGCAATGGAGCCTTGCGATGAGCGACAAGGAGCAGACCCGTGATTTTGTGTCGGTAGGTGATGTTTCAATTAAGGTTATCGGCGCTGATAATCAGATACTCGACAGTGAGGTGCCTGTTAGACAGCTTCTTGAGCAGATTGTTGCAAAGCTGTCGGTTCCGCCGTTTTTGCTGGGGCTTTCGTGGTCGTCAACCGAGCGAATGGCTTCTCAGCAGTGCGATATTCTGACAAGTGAGCTTGAGTGGTACCGTGCGCTGATTACTCCTGTTATTGATAAAATATGTCGGTTGTTTCTGCGTATGTCAGGGTTTGATGACAACGTGGAGATAGAGTGGGGCAACATCAATTTACAGGACGAAACAGAGCTTGCTCAGGCAAGACTTTGGAGTGCGCAGGCGCAGGAGATTGAGCTGAGGATAAAGGAGGGGAAAGGTGAATAACGGAAAAATTGTGAAGAGCTTTGACATAAGCGACGAGGATTTATCGCTTATAAACGCTTACACAAGGCGACAGATGAGCAAGGACGAGCTTTACTGCTTTTCTATTGTTTTGTGCGATAACGAAATTGACAGGGATTTTGAGCAGTTCCCGACTGAGGAGCTTTATAAAATTGCGGAGCTTTTTGTTGGAAGGACAGGAATTTTTGACCACAATCCGAGTACAGAAAACCAGTGCGCAAGGCTTTATGACTGCTGTGTTGAGGTGGACATTACAAGAAAAAACAGTGTTGGCGAGGAGTATGCCTGTGTTATGGCAAAGGCATATATCCCTGTAAATGACGGTACAAAACAGCTTGTTGAGGATATTGATTCGGGCATAAAAAAGGAAGTAAGCATCGGTTGCAGTGCGTTAGGTACTGTATGCTCAATCTGCGGAAAGGATATGTACCGAGGTGAATGTGTTCACAGAAAAGGGCAGATTTACGGCGGTGTGCAGTGTTATGGCAAGCTTTGCGGCATCAGCGACGCTTACGAATGGAGCTTTGTTGCTGTTCCGTCGCAAAGAGCAGCGGGAGTAATTAAAAATAAAGGTTTGGAGGGCGATATGTTGGAAAGTGTATTTAAAAGACTTGAAAAGCCGGGTGAGCTTACGCTGAGCGATGATGATAAGACTAAGCTTTGCGCCTACATTGAAAAGCTCAAGGGAATTTGCGCTGACGGCGAGGAGTACAGACAGGAGCTGAAAAGCGATATTTTAAGGCTAAACGCCATAAAGGGCGGTATAGACCACAGTGTTATGTCTGCCGTAGTTGAGCGAATGACAATACCTGAGCTTAAGGCTTTTAAGGCGGCTTATACAAAAAAGGAGACACAGCCGCAGTTGTATAAATCAGGCAAGACCTGCGGCAGTACCTGCGACGAATACAACATTTAAGGAGAGATGAAATTATGTATGCAGATTTTAAGGGCTTGAATTCAGAGGTTGTAACATTTAACTGCAACTCAACTGTTACCGAGCCGGGTCAGCTTGTAAAGCTTATTGCAAGCGGAATGGTTGGAAAATGCGCAAGCGGTGACCAGCCGATAGGCGTGGTTGAGAATGTAAGAAACGGATTTGCCGCCGTTACTATTCGTGGTTATATTAATGTTAATCATGATGGCACTTTGAATATTGGATATCGCAATATTTCAGCAAGTGACGATAAAACGGTGAAGCTTGACAATACAAACGGCATAAAGTGCCTTGTTGTTGAAACATTAAGCGGCAAGGCAGGAATTTTGCTTTAAGGAGGAATTGCTATTATGGCTAATTATGAAACAATTAAAATTGATAAGAGTATGTACGGCGTATGCGGCAGAAGCCTTACTCAGACGCTTGAACAGCTTGACCCATCCGAGCAGTACAGGGGTACTTCCCTTGAGGGCACTGACGCATTTCAAAGACAGCTTAAGCGTTTTGACATTAAGGTTAAGGGCAAAAACAGCGATACGGTAGAGAAGTTTTTTCAGACCTCTTCATCAGCGGCGCTCTTTCCTGAGTACATAAGACGAGCTGTTTTTACAGGTGTTGAGCAGAACAATGTTGTTGGTGATATCGTAGCCGCCACAACTAAGATTGATGGTCTTGACTACCGCAGTATTGCCTCAGACCCTCTTGACGAGAGCAAGGAGCTTAAGCCTGTTGCAGAGGGTGCGTTTATTCCTGAAACCAAGATTAAAATTCAGAGCAATCTTGTTAAGCTTATAAAGCGAGGCAGAATGTTGGTGTCTTCATATGAGGCTTTGCGTTTTCAGCGACTTGATTTGTTCACCGTAACGCTTAAGCAGATTGGAGCATATATAGGCAGAATGCAGCTTTCTGATGCGGTGAATGTGCTTATAAACGGTGACGGCAACAACAACCATGCCGAGGTTATAAATGTTGCAACGTCAGGCAAGCTTACCTATGACGATTTGCTTAATTTCTGGGGCAAGTTTGCACCGTACGAGCTTAACACGCTTCTTGCATCAACTGAGATGATTCAGTCAATTCTTGCACTTCCTGAAATGCAAGATTCACGTGCCGGACTTGACTTTCACGGCACAGGCAAGCTTGTTACCCCAATGGGTGCAACGCTTATTCACGTTCCGTCTATTTCAGGCAAGAAAATCATCGGTCTTGACAAAAACTGTGCCCTTGAGATGGTGCAATCGGGCGACATTGTAACAGATTATGACAAGCTTATCGACCGCCAGCTTGAGCGTGCCGCAATCACCTGCACAACAGGTTTCTCTAAGCTGTTCACAGGTGCGGCTAAGGTATTGTCAATTTAATTCAGGAGGGCAGCGGTATGGACAGCTTTATTGTTTATTTGCGATTTTTAACACTGTGCGGCTTAAGTGAAGATGAGGGCGATAAATACCGCTTTTTGTGCAAGGACTCGATTCGTTATTTTAAGTCGAGAGCTAAAAGCGAGAAGGTTCTTTGCGAGCAGGGCAGCAGCTTTAACGCTGCTGCCGCAGCCCTGGCTGCACTGAATTACGAGCGTTTAAAGCTTGGTGATGCTGCCGATTCGCTTAAGGCGGGCGATGTAACAATTTCGCTTAACAGTAAATCAGCACTTGACAGCGCAAAGGCGTATTACAACACGATGCTGGAAGATGTAAGACCGTATCTGAGCGACAGCGATTTTTCATTTGAGGCGGTGTGAGATGAGAGGCGCTAAAGTTATTGTAGACCTTATACATCGCTTCGGCTGCAAAATATGTGTAATTAACGGTGAACAGCGTAGTGAGTGTTCGGTATTTATTGAGCCGCTGAGGTATAAAAACAAGATTTATCTTGACGGTACAAGCCTTTCGCAGGGACTTCTTGACGGTTCACACAGCCTTATGATTGCGCCGCCTGAGCTTGTGCTTGATTTGCCGCTTGAAAACTACGTTGTTGAGTGTGCGACAATGAACAGGCGCTTTACGATTAAAAAGTGCGACACCTATTATCTGAAGGACACTCCGCTGTACCTTTGGGCGATTTTGGGGAATTACAGACAGGACGGTGAGGAAAGCGATGGAGCTTAAATATGAAGATGTGAAGATATTGATAAGTAAGGCGATAACAAGATGTACTAAGCTTGAACAGTGCCGCATAACCGACGCATTTCCTCCGTCACAGTCGGACAATCCGGTGAAACGGTGTATATGCGCCATAGGACTTTTGAGTGCCGGAAAAGACAGCCGCTCAATTAATGGAGTGACAGTTGATACAGAAAACACGATAAGTGCTTTTGTTGATATTTATACGCCTGTATCAAAGGGCGGTCAGTTTTCGTCGGACTGTGCTCTTGAATTGTGCGCCGCTCTCGAAGGGTTTAAAGATGAGTATAAGGTTAAGGTTGTTGTCGGGGACATAAGCTATTTAAGCGGCTGCTATGCATACAAAACACGTTTAAAAGTCACAGTCAGCCAAAGCTTTGAGAATTTATATAACGATGATACCGACAGCATATTTAAGCTGAACTTTGACGGATTGCCATATGTGTGCCGCAGTGTACGCTTTGAGCTTTCACCGATGAATACACCGATTGAATGTTATGGTGAGTGCTGCCCTGTTAATTTTGTTCAGGACAGCAAGCTCTGTATTGCAAGGGTTAAGCGGAATATATCCGATGACGGTGCGTCATTACGGCATTTAAAGTATCCTTTTGTTATCAGTGGTATGAGTGACGAGGGGCTTTATCTTGTTGACTGCGCCGTTGTAAGTTATGAGCTTGACGAAAATTTGCAGGAGATCGTAACAATATCGGGAAGGAATGAGGAATATGGAGCTTGACGAGAAAATGACTGAATTGCTGAGCGATAAAAGCGAGATTGCCGAGCAGCTTTGCGAGATATTGGAACGTGACAGCAGGCGGTATTCGGGTTTCAGAGAAACGGAGGCGAGCGTGTGAGGAATTTTACGCAGCTTAAATTCGGAGAATACACCTTTATGCACAACCCGAAAAGGCTTACTGTTTCAAATAAAATAAGCGGAGCTTCTGCGTTTATTCCGTACTGTGGTTCACACTTTGAGGCGGTTGCGCTTGAAAACTCTATAATTAAGGGCGAGGGAGTTATAACCGGCGAGGACTGCTTTGAAAGACTGCTTATGCTGCTTGAAACGATGAAAAGCGGTAAAAGCGAGTTGCTGTCCGTTTCGCCTTTTCCGTCGGTAAAAGCTGTTTTAAGAACGCTTGAATACACCCTGACTCCGAAGGAAAACACAATTGAAATAAGCTTTGAATTTGTCAGCTCTGCTTCGCCTAAGGCTCTTGAAAGCGAAATTCCGCACAGCGTAAAGATAACAGAAAATGAAACGCTGTGGGATATAGCGTATAGATATGATATTCCGGTTGAACGGCTGTTACAGCTCAATCCTGCGGTTAAGCGTCCGGATATTCTTGAGAATGGTTGGGTGATAACGCTGTGGTAGAGGCTTACCTGATAAAAGCAGACGGGAGCAGGTTAGCTCTTGAGAAAATAATGAGCTTTACGGTTAATCGGGAAATAGGTGCAGCGGACGATTTGACAATCTGCCTTGCACAGGGTGGTTTAGGTAATTTGAACGCTTCACGCATTGAGTTGAAAATTGGCGGGCATATTGAGTTTTCCGGCATAATTGACGAGCTGAGTATAAGCGAAAGCAGGAGCGGAGAGTTGACCGTAATTTACGCAAGAAGCACGGCAGGTATTTTGCTTGATAACGAGGCAAAGCCTGCCGATTACAATAACGCCGACTCGGCATTAATTGTGCAAAACCACATTGCGCCGTTTGGCATTGACTGCATTTGCGATGACGACGGTGAATATACAGACATAAGTATTTTCAAGGGCGTTTCTCACTGGCAGGTGATAAAAAGCTTTTGCGACAAATGTTACGGTAAAGAGCCGTATGTCAACGAGGAGGGAAAGGTTGTACTTTGTGAAAAGGACAGCGATGAAACGCTTTATTTTTGCAACAGCGGCGGTATTCCGTACAGCAGTGCCATTGTCAACAGCAAATACTATAAGCTTATTTCATCGGTGCACACAAAGGCTTTAGGCAGGGCGGAATATGACATTGAGCATACAAACGAGCTTGCAAAGGAACTTGGAATTATACGAACAAGGTATGCCGACGGCGAGCAGTCCGGCAATGACGCAGGGATTCGGATGATAGAAAGCGGAAACGAAAGCAGTCTTGAGGTGCGCATTACTGTGCCAAGCTTTGTGCACTGCACGCTCAACTGCCGATGTGCCGTAAAGCTGAACAGTGGAAGACGCTATGAAAGCCTGCGGTGCGTTAAGGTTAAGCTGAGCTTAAGCCGAAATGGCTTTGAAACCGCTGTGGTTTTGTCGGGAATAATGGAAGGGAGAGAGTAAAATGTGGCTTACAAAGAATCTTGAGGAGCAAACACGTCGCCAAAGAAGCGCAGAGAATGCAAGGGTTACAGCTTCATCGGGAGCGCATATTGACGCAAACGGCTCAAAGCCGCACGCAGCACAACCGTGTGTTGCGCCGTATGGTTTTGCCTATGCAATGCCCGGCGGAAGCCGCTGTGTACTTATTCCGCTTGGAGAGGGATGCGCTTCAATTGGAGTAATTGTGCCTGAAAACAACCTTGAACCGGGCGAGGTAATGCTATACTCCTCAGGAGGTGCAACTATTGTGCTGAAAAACAGCGGAGAGGTGCTTATAAACGGAAAGGCGGTTGGGTGATGGATACCGCACTGTTAAACGGTGAATTTGACCTTGACAGCCGAGGTATGCCTTATATTATTACGGGACTTGCCGAGCTGATGCAGAGGGTTGCAGTTTGCCTTAAAATGAAGCGTGCAAGCTTTATATACTCACGCACTCTCGGCAGTGAGCTTAACAGCGTTAAAGAAGTTGAGGACGCTGTTCACAGCCGTGCTGAGCTTTTGGCGAGAGAGGCTGTGGCTGAGGTGCCGCAGACAAGCCTTGGCGAATTAAAGGTAACCAAAACGGCAAACGGAAAAATAAAAATAACCTTAGAGATAAGGCTTAGGGATGAAAACGGTGTTGTGGAGGTGATTATATAATGGAAAGCTACAATGAAATTGAAAGCAGAATGTTTTCAAAATATAAGGAGCTGACAGGATGTGACTGCCATGATGCGTCCGACACATCAATAAAAATTAAGCTGCTTGCAGGAGAGCTTTTTAATTTGCAGTCTTCGATAAGCTGGCTTAATAATCAGCTTTTTCCGCAAACAGCGGCGGGCAGCAGCCTTGAGCTTCATGCTCAGATGAGGGGGCTTCAAAGAAAGGCGGCAACCAAAGCGCAGGGCAAACTTAAGTTTTCACTGCCTGCGGCAGCGGAAAGCACTGTTGTAATACCTGCCGGAACAGTATGTTCAACAGCAGGAAAAAATCCGGTTAGATTTGCAACAAATCTAACAACCTCAATCGGCGCCGGACGTACTGAAACAATTGTTAATGCAATGGCAATTGCTAACGGTGAAACAAGCAATGTTGCACCCGATACGGTATGCGTTATAACTAACTTATCAAACTCGTTGTTAAGTGTGACAAATCCTGAATTTTTCAGCGGCGGTGCTGATGTTGAGGATGACGACTCGCTGCGCAGAAGAATAATGGAGGATATAAATAAACCGTCAACAGGCACGAACAAGGCTTATTACAAGCGCCTTGCACAGAGTGTTGACGGCGTTTATTCTGCGAACGTGGTATCACGTGCAAGAGGTAACGGAACAGTTGATATTTATATAGCCGCAAAGGGAGCTGCTATTGACAGCCGTTATG
The DNA here is from genome assembly GCF_024433635.1 of Ruminococcus sp. zg-924. Taxonomy (GTDB): domain Bacteria; phylum Bacillota; class Clostridia; order Oscillospirales; family Acutalibacteraceae; genus UBA7067. The sequence goes on from NZ_WNJZ01000001.1 coordinate 162,098, forward strand.
TAAGCGAGGTACAGGCTATTGCAAACAGGGAAAGAGAGATTAATGTTGATGTGCTTGTGTCAGCGGCAACCACCGCAGGTGTTTCCGTAAACCTGATTCTCAGCGAAAAAAGCGGATATGATTTCAACGAGGTCAAGGAGAGTGTGATTGAAAAAATCAAGGAATATTTCGCCTCCTTGCAGGTTGGAGAAAGTGTTTATGTTTCCTCCCTCGGCGCAGCGGTGGCGAGTGCACAGGGGGTTGAACGCTTTTTGTTTGAGTCAAGCTCAATACACAATGTGTCGGCGGGACCGTCACAACTTTTAACTGTCGGCAGAATCACGATTGAACAGGGGTGATGTGATGAAGGCGTATGAAAGTATGACAAAAAAGCTTAAGCCCACCGGACTTTATTTGCTTGAAGAAAACGCAGCGGTGTCAAGCGAGCTTAAGACATATTCGGAGGGTATTGACAGCAAGGACGACGAGCTTGACGTTATTATACGAGAGGCGTTTGTTGCAAGCGCTGAGGATTACGGACTTTCAATGTGGGAGGAGCTTTTCGGAGCTGTTCAAAACGGAGTTGATGTTCAGCGCAGGCGTGAACTTATTAAGGCAAGAATGAAGCTTTCAAATCTCAGCTTTACGCCTGCCGGAGTGCAGGAGATTATACGCTCGCTCGGTATTGATAGCTTTGATGTAAGTGAAAACCCATCGCTTAATTTGCTGACGATTGATTTAAGCGCACAGAGCTATTCAAAAGCACGCAGAAGGTGGATTAAGGAGCAGCTTGAGGAGCTTTTGCCTGCTCATCTTGAGATTGTGGTGATTTTTGGTAACGCAAGCTGGAATTATATTGACAGCTTACAGCTTACCGCTGACCAAATGGACGCAAAAGGATACACGTGGAACAGTATTGACACCTTAATAATTGATGCTTAAAGGAGTGATAATATATGGCTTCAACAAATAAAACTGAACATCTCGGACTTAACCAGTGGATTGGCAGCGACCACCCAACAAGAACCGACTTTGTGCAGGATAATTCCATTATCGACAATGCTGTCGGCACACACTGTGCAGATGCAAATATCCACCTGACAAGTGCGGAAAAGGCAAGAGTTTCAAACCCTGTTACCATAAAGCAATACAGCGGAACCGGAGCTACCAGCATTACGGTTAATTTTGCATTTGAGCCAAAGCTTGTGCTTGTGCAGAAGAAAAATTCACCGCCTGTGTCTTATTCATCATCAGGCGTTGTGATTAATTCCGGCTTTGTCACGCCGGGCTACGGCGGCACTCAGGGTTTGTCGCTTATGTCCGGCGTACTTACACTCTCGTATGCTACCGCAATGACAAATGGGGCAAGGGCAAATTTTAACGAGGAAAATGCCGCTTATATTATAGCGGCATTCAGATAAAAATATATGTAAAGTGAAAGCCGCCTGCGGATTGTGTAATTCCGCAGGCGGCTGTTTTTTTAATTGTCAACCTTAACTCCAAGCTCTTTGAGCTGTTCCTCGTCAACCGGTGACGGAGCGTTTGTCATAAGCTCGCTTGCATTCTGTACCTTCGGGAATGCAACAACATCTCTGAGCGTCGGTGCGCCTATCATCTGCATAACAAGTCTGTCAAGACCGATGCCCATGCCGCCGTGAGGCGGTGCGCCGTATTTGAAGGCGTTTGTTAGGAAGCCGAACTTTGCGTTTATTTCCTCGTCGCTCATTCCGAGCATATCAAACATCTTTTTCTGAAGCTCCGGGTTTGTAATTCGTATTGAGCCTGACGAAAGCTCAACTCCGTTTAATACCATATCATAAGCCTTGGCATAAACCTGACCCTTATCACTGTCGAGCTTGTCAAGACATTCATCTGTCGGAGAGGTAAACGGGTGGTGCATTGCAAGCCACTGACCGCTTTCCTCGTCCTTTTCAAAGAACGGGAACTCAACAACCCAAAGGAAGTTGTAGCCCTCGCCGATAATATCAAGGCGCTTTGCAACGGTAAGACGAAGCGCACCCAAAACGGAGAGAGTGAGGTTCTTGCTTGTATCTGCAACAATGAACACAACGTCGCCCTTTTCAGCACCTGCACGCTCAAGGATTGCGTTCATCTCTTGCTCTGTCATAAATTTAGCAAAGCTTGACGCCATGCCGTCGTCAGTCATTCTTATCCACGCAAGACCCTTTGCACCGATTCCTCTTGCCTGTTCGGTGAGCTTGTCAATTTCTTTACGGCTGTATGTCTTAACGGCATTCTTCGCAGTAAAGGCTCTTACAGTGCCGCCGCCTTCAAGCGCATTTTTGAACACACCAAAGCCTGAGTCCTTCACGATGTCGGACAAATCGTAAAGCTCCATTCCAAAGCGTGTGTCAGGCTTGTCTGAACCGTACTTATCCATAACCTCGTCGTATTTATAGCGGGGGAACGGTGTAGGAATGTCAATATCCAGCACCTCTTTGAATAATCTCTTTATGTATTCCTCGCCGATTGTAATTATATCCTCCATATCTACAAAGGACATTTCAAGGTCAATTTGAGTGAATTCCGGCTGGCGGTCTGCACGCAAATCCTCGTCACGGAAACAGCGGGCAATTTGCATATAGCGGTCAAAGCCTGCTACCATACAAAGCTGCTTATACATCTGCGGTGACTGTGGCAGGGCATAGAAGCTTCCCTTGTGGATTCTTGACGGAACAAGAAAATCTCTTGCACCCTCAGGAGTTGACTTAATGAGCATAGGTGTTTCAATCTCAATAAAGCCGTTTTCGTCAAAGTAATCTCTTGTAACCTTTGCAATCTTGTGGCGGAGCAAAATGTTTTTCTGTAAGTCGGGACGGCGTAAATCGAGATAGCGGTATTCAAGGCGTGTGCTTTCGCCTGTTTTGCAGTTTTCTACAATTTCAAACGGAGGTGTTTCGCTTTCGTTTAAAATGCGAAGCTCCTTAACCTTGATTTCTATGTCACCTGTATTAATTTCCTTATTCTTTGCGCTTCTCTCGCACACAGTGCCGACAACGCCCAGAACATATTCGCTTCTTACTGAAACAGCCTTATCGAAAACAGCCTTGTCGCTTGTGTCGTCAAGACTGAGCTGTACTATGCCTGTGCGGTCACGCAGGTCGATGAAGATAAGCTGACCCAAGTCACGCTGACGCTGTACCCAGCCGAAAACCGTTACCTCACGCCCGACGTCCGAGATGCGCAAATCTCCGCAGTAATCTGTTCTTTTCATTCCCGTCATAAATTCTGCCATGACAAATTCCTCGCTTATTAAAATGATATAGTTGTGCCTTCATCGCAAAATACCGCAATAAATTCATCGGCAAAGCGATTATCAAGGTTGATTTTTCTTTTTTCGCCCGTTTTCATATTCTTAAGCTCAGCCTTGTTTTCGGCAATCTCGTTGTCGCCAAGCACAATGCTGTACGCTGCACCTATCTTGTCGGCATATTTTAGCTGAGCACGAAGGCTTCGTCCGACAATGTCGGTTTCAGCGTGAATTGAGCAGCTGCGAACCTGCTTGAGCAAATCGAAAGCCTTTGCCTGGGCGTTGTCGCCCATAGCGGCTATGTAAAGACCGCACTGTTCAGGCTTAGGTATCTCCACGCCCTGCGCATCAAGCAGAGCGAGGAGTCTTTCAATGCCTAAAGCAAAGCCGAGTGACGGCAGGCTCTGACCGCCAAGCTCCTCAATGAGTCCGTCATATCTGCCTCCGCCGCAAACAGTACCCTGTGCGCCGAGTGAATTTGTTACGAACTCAAAAACTGTGCGGGTGTAATAGTCAAGGCCTCTTACGATTTTAGGGTTAATAACATACTTTACTCCTGCGTTGTCAAGCAGTCGCTTAACGCTCTCAAAGTGCTCACGGCAATCGTCGCAGATAAAGTCAAGTACGGTTGGGGCGCCCTCTGCAATTTTTGAGCAAACAGGACTTTTGCAGTCTAAAATTCTCATTGGGTTACGCTCAAGACGTGAAAGGCAGGTTTCGCAAAGCTCTGAAGTGTACTGTGAAAAATATTCCTTAAGCGCCTGATAATATTTTGCCCTGCACTTAGGGCATCCGATGGAGTTAAGTTCAAGCGTCAGCTTGTCGCCAATTTGCAGACGGTCAAAAATGCTTTGTGCGGCGCAAATCATCTCTGCGTCAGCAGCAGGGGAGGCTGTGCCGTAGGTTTCAAGACCAAACTGATGGAATTCACGGTAGCGGTTTGCCTGCTTCTTTTCGTAGCGGTAGCAAGAAACAAGGTAATATACCTTTACAGGCAAGCCGTCGTTGTATATTGCGTGTTCAAGCAAGGCTCTTGCGGCTCCTGCCGTACCCTCAGGACGGAGAGTGAGCGATGTGCCGCCCTTTGTGTCGAAGGTATACATTTCCTTCTGTACAACGTCTGTTGTGTCGCCTACTCCTCGTTTGAAAAGCTCAGTATGCTCAAAAACAGGAGTGCGGATTTCCTTGAAGCCAAAGGAGTCTGCCTCTGAGCGCATAAGGCTCTCAACAAACTGCCATTTATAACTGTCCTTGGGCAATACGTCCTCAGAGCCGTACACCCTTTTTGTGATAAGTGACATATATGTTCCTCCAATGTGTAATTGAATATTTTACGTAGTTTTTATGTAGCGGTACAGAATACCGCTGTGTAAATCAGCAGAATGTCTGCAAATACACAAACTTACTCATTATTGTAACACAAAACGGCGAATAATGCAGTAGTTTTGGAAAAATTATTGCTGAAAATTGCGTTGAAAATCCGCAAAAGCTTAATTGTCAAGCTTTTTGCACAGTTTTGAAATCGGAACGGTCAAAAGCGCCCACAAAAAGCTGTAAAACGGGCATATCTGCCCCAATACATTGAACTTTGTATTTCTGTAATCCCAAACGTTCATTTTCAGCTTAAGATTTACAATACAGCCTGTAACAAATTCAACCGAGGTTATCACTGTTGTGCCGACAACGCACTTAAGCGGCAGACGCATATTGCCAAAACGCCTAAAAATCTTGAACAGAGTTAAAAAGCATGTGCCGCCGGCCAAGAACATTGACCAATGCGTTCTTCTGCGGCAGATTATTTCTATCATAGCATAGGCGCTTCCGCCCAGAAGAAAAAGGCCGCCGTCTTTTTTTATCATCATAAAAACACCACCGCAGTTATTGTCAACCGCAGTGGCAAATTTATTCTTAATCTGTTTTTGTAACGTTGACAAGCGTTATTCTCTGCTCGCTTACATCAAGTATTTTGAAATTATAGCCGCAGAACTCAAACACCTCGCCGGCATCGGGAATTTTGCCGAGTTTTTCAAATATCCAGCCGCCAAGCGATACGCTCTCGCTGTCAAATTTGCTTTCCTTGATGTTTAGCAATGCCGACAAATCCTCAAGGCTTAAATCGCCCGACAACTCAAAGGTGCTGTCGTCAACCTTTTTATAGGACGCTTCAATTTCCTCGTCCTCGTCCCATATTTCGCCGACAAGCTCCTCTACAAGGTCCTCAACCGTAACTATGCCGAGAATACCGCCGTGGTCGTCTGTAACTAAGGCGAGGTTCTGGTGCTTGTGCTTCATATCACTGAGAACATACGATAGCTTTTTGTTTTTGTAAACATAGTAGGCAGGTTGTATAATCTCACGCAGGCTAACGCTTTCGCCGTTTGCAAGAGCTTCAAGATAATCCCTTGTGTACAGTATGCCGACAATGTTGTCTATGCTGTTTTCGTAAACGGGAATTCGAGAATATCTTTCTTCAAATATAAGCTTTCTTATCTCGTTTTCGTTATCGTCAATGTCGATTGCCGTTAAATCTACTCTTGGAGTCAAAACCTCCTGTACTGTCTTTTCGTCAAAGTCGAGCGCTGATTTAACAAGCTCACGCTCTTGCTGTTCAAGAACGCCCTCCTCCTCAATGCTGTCAATTATGTATTTCAGCTCATCCTCAGTTACGCTCGGCGCTTTGTCACCCTTGCTTACAAGAGCGAGAGCCGCTTGTTTAAGCTTCATAAACAGGAAAACAATCGGAGATAAAACTGTCATAAGTATGCGCAGAATATTTGCGGTTGCCATTGCTATTGACTCTGCATTCTCCTTGGCTATGCATTTCGGCAAAATTTCGCCAAAGGTGAGTATTATAAGCGTCAGCGCACCTGTGCTTATGGCGGCACCGGCATCGCCGAACAGGTTCATACATAAAACCGTTGCGATTGATGAACAGCCGATGTTTACAATATTGTTTCCTATTAATATTGTTGTCAGCGCATTGTCATAGTGCTGAGTTATATACACAACACCCTTGGCTCTTTTGTTGCCAAGTTCTGCGGCGTGGTTCATTCTTACTGTGTTTACGGTTGAAAATGCCGTTTCTGACGCTGAGAAGAACGCCGACAGCATAACGCAGATAAGAATGACTATTCCCATAATAATATTTCCCAAGCTTGATACACTCCCAGTACAATAAGCATTGAATATTACCAATACTATATCAGAAAAAAGCCGTTTTGGCAAATTTTATACAATGATTTTACAAAAAGTGGTTTTTGGCTATTGACAAATGATACTACGTGTTATATAGTATAACGCAAGAGGTGGTATAAAATGGATGTTCAGCTTAAACGTGGACTCCTTGAGATATGTGTGCTTGCTGCACTTGAAAAGGAGGACTCCTACGGCTACAAAATAATCAAAGATATTTCCTGCTGCATTAAAATTTCCGAATCCACTCTCTATCCGATTCTGAAAAGACTTGAAAGCAGCAAATGCCTTATAGTTTATTCGGTTGAGCATAACGGCAGACTGCGAAAGTATTACAGAATAACCGAAACCGGTAAGAATAGGATAAGCGAATTTTTAAACGAATGGCAGGATGTAATGAATGTCTATTACTTTATAAGGGAGGAGCACGAATAATGACGAAGGGTGAATTTTTGCATGAATTAAGGGTCAGGCTTGCCGTCTTGCCTGAGGATGACATTGACAGAACGGTATATTACTACGGCGAAATCATTGACGATATGACCGAGGACGGAAAAACTGAGCAAGAGGCGATAGAGGAGCTTGAAAGTGTTGACGAGATAGCGCAGAGGATAATATCCGAAACGCCGAACAGGGTTCATATGCAGAATACTCGGCAGGTTGTTGAGGAGAAAAGACCGAAAACCGGCGTGGTTATACTTATTTTGCTTATAGTGCTGTTTCCGCTGTGGATAGGTCTGTTCATTGCCGCATGGGCAATTGCAATAGCCTTTTTTGCCGGAAGCGGTTCGTGTATACTGGCAGGCATATGTGGAATACCCGTATCGTTCCTGCTTATGGCGGACGGAATGGTGATAAAGGGAGTATTTGCCCTTGGTACCTGTGTTTTTTCAGCAGGATTCGGAATTATCTGGCTTATTGGAAACATTTATTACACAAAGGCTCTTGTAAAGTTTATAGGCTTTATTTGCAGAAGGGCGTCATTCTGAGGGGAGGAATAACAAATGAAAAAGACAAGAAATATATTTATAATAGTAGCAGTTGCGCTTATGTTTGCGGGAATTATTATCTGCGCCGTATCTTTTTCAATGTCCGGCTTTAATTTTTCCGAATTCAGCACGTCTCTTGTGGGTAAGGAGGTAAAAGAAATGAAGGCAGACTTTAAAAATGAATTCAGCAATCTGACACTGAACACAGTGGACAGGAAAATTGATTTTCAAAAATCAGATGACGATATGATACATTTTGAATACACTGAAAACGAAAAGCGAAAAATTGAGATAAGTGAGAGCAACGGCACTCTTTCACTTACAGAGCACACACATTACAAGTGGTACGATTATTTCTTTAGTTTTGATAATGGCAATAAGCTCACAGTTAAGCTTCCCGCCGAAATAAACGCAAGCATAAGCGTTGACAACAGAAACGGAAAAATCACGTTCAGCGGCATAAATGTTAAAGACGATGTAAAACTGCACACTTCAAACGGAGAAATCAGCTTTTCAGACGATGAAATTGAAGGTGAGTTAATCGCACAAATAAGCAACGGCAGAGTAAATATAAGCAACCTTGACGTTAAGGGGAATGTCGAGCTGAAAACGAGCAACGGTGAAGTTTCGTTACAGGATTTTGACAGCTCAAGCCGATTGAATATAAAAACAAGCAACGGAAAGGTGTATCTTAACAAGGCTGAGGCTGAGGAAATATCAATGGAATCGAGTAACGGAAAGATAGAGTTCTGGGATACAGATGTGACTAAATCAATCTCGGCAAAGACAATCAACGGCAAAATCGAGGGTACGCTCATTGGCAAGGAAGGCGATTATAATATTACAGCTGAAACCAGCAGCAACAATAGCTGTAATTTGCCAATGACAGGCAACGGCGGCAAGACTGCTTACTTTAAGACCTCAAACGGAAATATTGAAGTTTCGTATGTGCAGTAACATAATTACAAAGTTAGAGTAATATATATATGTGTGCCGCACAGCTTTCCTTGTTAATGAGAGGTGGCTGCGTTTTAAGTCTGTAATTTTGCAACCGTAAATTACCAAATTGTTAAAATGAACAAAAAAACCTGCTTAAGAAGCAATATTGGACGGTAAAATGCAAGTTTTAAAAAAAATCTTGCAAAATTATATAAAAAGGGTTGACAAACTCAATTTTATGATATATACTAAGGCACAGAAACACAGCAAAGGCGCTGAGGGAAGTTAGTCCTTCAGCGCCCTTGTCGTTTTTTAGACAATTTTTAAACAGGATAGGAGAGTTTTAAAATGTCAAATGTAGTAAATGTTCCTGAAATTTTCGGAAGTCTTGTTTTTGATGACGCTACTATGAAAGAGCGTTTGCCAAAGCAGACCTATAAGGCTTTGAAAAAGACAATTCAAGACGGCGACGTTCTTGACCTTAACGTAGCTAACATCGTAGCTAACGCTATGAAAGACTGGGCAGTAGAAAAGGGCGCAACCCACTACACCCATTGGTTCCAGCCTATGACAGGCATCACCGCAGAAAAGCATGACAGCTTTATTAACCCGACTGATGACGGCAAGGTTATTATGGAGTTTTCGGGCAAAGAGCTTATCAAGGGCGAGCCTGATGCGTCTTCTTTCCCGTCAGGCGGTATAAGAGCCACATTTGAGGCGAGAGGCTACACAGCTTGGGACCCAACCTCATATGCCTTTATTAAAGACGGCACACTTTGTATACCAACAGCTTTCTGTTCATATACGGGCGAGGTATTAGACAAGAAAACTCCTCTTCTTCGTTCAATGGAGAGAATCAGCGCCGAGGCTTTGAGAGTATTAAGGCTTTTCGGCGATACAGAAACAACAAGAGTTGTTACAACAGTTGGCCCGGAGCAGGAGTACTTCCTTATTGATAAGGAGCTTTATCTTGAAAGAAAAGACCTTATTTACACAGGCAGAACACTTTTCGGCGCAAAGGCACCAAAGGGACAGGAGCTTGAGGACCACTACTTCGGTGCTATCAGACCGAGGGTAGTTGAGTTTATGGCTGACCTCGACAAAGAGCTTTGGAAGCTTGGAATTCTTGCAAAGACAAAGCACAACGAGGTTGCTCCGGCTCAGCATGAGCTTGCCCCAATCTTTACAACAACAAACCTTGCAACTGACCACAACCAGCTTACAATGGAAATTATGAAGAAAACAGCCGAGAAACACGGTCTTGTTTGTCTTCTCCACGAGAAGCCGTTTGCAGGCGTTAACGGCAGTGGTAAGCACAATAACTGGTCAATTTCAACCAATACAGGTAAAAACCTCCTTGACCCTGGTAAAAATCCGGCAGATAACATTCAGTTCCAGCTTTTCCTTGCTGCTGTTATCAAGGGTGTTGACGAATATCAGGATCTTCTCAGAGTTTCTGTTGCAAGCGCAGGCAACGACCACCGCCTTGGCGCTAATGAAGCTCCTCCGGCTATTATTTCAATGTTCCTTGGCGACGAGCTTCAGGCTATTGTTGATTCAATCGTTGGCGGCACAGAATATTCATCAGGCAAGGCTCCGAAAATGCAGCTTGGCTCAAATGTTCTTCCTGATTTCACTAAGGATACAACAGACAGAAACCGTACATCACCGTTTGCCTTCACAGGCAACAAGTTCGAGTTCCGTATGCTTGGTTCGGCTCTTAACATTGCTTGCCCGAACATTATGCTCAACACAATAGTTGCTGAGGAGCTTGCAGAGTTTTCAGATGAGCTTGAAAAGGCTGACGATTTCGACAGCGCTGTTAGGGCTATTATTAAAAAGACTCTTACAGAGCATAAGAGAATTATATTCAACGGCGACGGCTATGACGAGCAGTGGGTTGTTGAGGCAGAGAAGAGAGGACTTTCAAACCTGCGTTCAACACCGGAGGCTCTTAAGAAATATCTTACAAAGAAGAATGTTGAGCTGTTTGTAAAGCACAATGTTTATTCTGAGGTTGAACTCCAGTCAAGATATGAGATTCAGCTTGAGAACTACTCAAAGATTATCAACATTGAAGCTGAAACAATGCTTGATATGGCTAAGAAGGATATTCTTCCGTCTGTATCAGCATTTGTCAGAGAGCTTGCTGACACAGCGCTATCCAAGAAGGCTCTTTCCGATACTATCCCGTGCGATGTAGAGGTTGAGCTTGCAGAAAAACTTTCAAGACTGCTTTCATGCTTTGCAAAGAAGATTACAGCTCTTGAAGAGTCTCTTATCAAGGCTAAGGACGTTGAGGGTGCGCAGGAGCTGGCTGATTATTACCAGCAGGTTGTATTTGCTGCAATGTCAGAGCTAAGAGCTGTTGGCGATGAGATGGAGGTCAATGTATCTGCTGAGTACTGGCCGTATCCTTCATACGGCGATATGCTGTTCAGCGTTTGATAAATTTTTTAATTATTACTTAGGCACAAAGGCGTGTAACGGGTTTTTAAACGAAGGCTCGATTATACGCCTTTATCTTTTTACAATTATTCAGGAGGGAATTAATAATGGATAATGTATTAAATGCCGTAAACTCCGTTATCTTCGGTACAGAAGGTGTATGGTTTTTAATCGGCGCAGCACTTGTTTTCTTTATGCAATGCGGTTTTGCAATGGTTGAAACAGGCTTTACAAGAGCCAAAAATGCAGCAAACATCATAATGAAGAACCTTATGGACTTCTGTATAGGTACTGTGGTGTTTATGGTTTTGGGATTCGGCCTTATGATGGGTGAGGATGCACTGTTTGGTCTTGTAGGTATTCCAAACCTTGACCTTTTCACAAACTTTGCTGAATTCCCGTGGCACAACTTCGTGTTCAATATGGTATTCTGCGCAACAGCTGCAACAATTGTTTCCGGTGCTATGGCAGAAAGAACAAAGTTTATTTCTTACTGCATTTACAGCGGTATTATCAGCTTGGTTGTTTACCCGATTGAAGCTCACTGGGTATGGGGCGGCGGCTGGCTTGCACAGCTCGGCTTCCTTGATTTCGCCGGTTCTGCTGCCATTCATACTGTCGGCGGTGTATCTGCTCTTATCGGTGCAATCATTCTTGGACCCCGTATTGGTAAGTACGGCAAAAACGGTAAGGTAAACGCTATTCCGGGTCACAGCCTTACACTTGGCGCACTCGGTGTATTCATTCTTTGGTTCGGCTGGTACGGCTTCAACGGCGCTGCTGCCGGTAACACTGATTACCTCGGTCAGATATTCCTTACAACAACAATATCTCCTGCTGTTGCAACCTGTGCAACAATGATATTTACATGGATTAAGAACGGTAAGCCGGACGTTTCAATGTCACTTAACGGCTCACTTGCAGGTCTTGTTGCAATCACAGCTCCTTGTGCAGATACTGACGCCATCGGAGCCGCAATCATTGGTCTTGTAGCCGGTATTCTCGTTGTAGTTGCAGTTGAATTTATCGACATCAAGCTCAAGATAGATGACCCTGTCGGCGCTGTTGCAGTTCACGGTGTAAACGGTGTTTGGGGTACTCTTGCAGTAGGTCTTTTCGCAACAGGCAACGGTCAAAACGGCGTCAAAGGCTTGTTCTACGGCGGCGGCTTCAGACAGCTTGGTATTCAGTTTTTGGGTATTGTCAGCATCATCGCATTTGTAGCAGTTTGTATGATTATAACCTTCAAGGCTATTAAGCACACGGTTGGTTTGAGAGCTTCTAAAGAGGAAGAAATTGCAGGTCTTGATTCAACAGAGCACGGTCTTGCAAGCTCCTATGCAGACTTTATGCCGGCGTCACTTCCGCTGAGCGCGTCTAACTTTACAGACGGTGAGGTTGCGGCTCCTGTGACAGCTGCTGTTCCGGTACACGTTAATAACGAGGGTGTATATAGCAACCCCGACGGCAAAAAGCTTACTAAGATTGACATCATATGTAAGCAGAGTAAATTTGACGAGCTTAAGAACGCTCTTAACGCAATCGGCGTAACCGGTATGACAGTAACACAGGTTCTCGGCTGCGGCGTTCAGAAGGGTAAGCCTGAGTTCTACCGTGGTGTTCCTGTTGAGGTTAACCTTCTTCCGAAGGTACAGGTTGAAATCGTTGTATGCTCTGTTCCTGTTAAGCAGGTTATTGATACAGCAGTTAAGGCTCTGTACACAGGTCATATCGGCGACGGTAAAATCTTCGTATATGAGGTATTGGACGTAGTTAAGGTTCGTACCGGTGAATCCGGCGGCGAAGCTCTGGTTGATCCGGAGGATTGATAAGCCCTATCCTTTTTAATTCACATAACAAGAAAAAGTCCCGAGGGAAACCTCGGGGCTTTTTCTTGCGCCGCTTTTCTGTTACAGTTACATAACTCTGATTCGGGTTATGTAGTTCCCAAGCCGAAGCTTATTGAAATTGCTTTGTCCACCTCGTTCATTGACTCGTCCTCAAGTGTGCCCATTTTCTCCTTTAGCCTGCGCTTGTCGATGGTGCGTATCTGCTCAAGCAGAACAACGCTGTCCTTAAGCAGTCCGCTCTGGTCGGCGCACAGCATAATGTGGGTCGGTAGGTTTGCTTTTGACTGGCGGCTTGTTATTGCGGCGGCTATTACTGTCGGACTGAATTTGTTGCCTACATCGTTCTGTACTATAAGCACAGGGCGAATTCCGCCCTGCTCTGAGCCAACAACAGGGCTCAAGTCGGCATAATATATATCTCCTCGTTTAATGTTCAATTTTTCCACGCTCCGAGATTTTGTTTTGGGTAATTATCATTTCTTTGAATGATTACCCTTCGCTACTATTTTTGTCTTATAACTTTTTATTTATTCAACCCATTACATAATATTACTTTGCGTGGAAATTTGATACAAAAGAAAACCACAGTAAGACTGCGGTTATGTAATGCCTTACTGCGGTTTATTTGCTTTTTTGTGTCTGTGCTTTTTCGGAAGCTTTAATATCTCAATAATTTTATCGGCTGTTGCCCCCGGTCCTTTGCCGGGGCGAATAACAAAGCGAGCGGCGTTCATATAAAGCGGTTCACGCTTGTTGTAAAGCTCTGCCATCGCCTCGTCCTTGTCAGGTCGCTGTAAAAGAGGACGTATTTTATCATTCCTCAGACGATACTTAATATCCTCAAGCGGAACCGACAGATAAACTATCAAGGCGTTTTTTTCAAGCGCTTTTACGTTTCGCTCATAAATAAGCGAACCTCCGCCGGAGCTTATTATACAGTTCTCTCGGTTTGCAAGCTCTATGCACGCTTGATGCTCAAGGTCACGGAAATAATCCTCGCCGTGCCTGTCGAAAATTTCCTTGACAGTGCAGCCTTCCTTTTCTTCTATGTACCTATCCATATCAATGAAATCAAGATAGGTTTTTTTTGCTATAATTTTTCCTACTGTTGTTTTGCCGCAACCCATAAAGCCGCACAGCACTATCGGTTTGGTTTGATTCACTTGTTTGCCACCTTAAAATGTTTTCTTCAGCTCTTGCGCACTGTCAATGCACAGCTTGTCTATATCTTCCTTGTTAAAGGTTGTGCCGTTCCAGATTTCATGTGATACAACCGCCTGCCATACAAGCATAGATATACCGCCGATTGCTTTGGCTCCGTTTGCTTTTGCTTTTTTAACAAGCGTTGTTTCAAGCGGATTGTAAATTGCGTCGAATACATTAGCACACTTTGAGATAACATCGTCCTCTATTGGGCAGGCATCCTCGTTTGGGTACATCCCGACAGGAGTTGCGTTGATGAGCAAATCTATTGTGCTTTTTTCAAAATGGTCAAGACGGCTTATCTTGCAGGTGTCAACACTAACTCCGGCAACCTTAAGCTTAAGCTCTGCCGCAAGAGCTGCAACATCGTGCAAATCGCTCTCTCTTACAGCAATAGTAAGCGCACAGCCTGCAATAGCAGCCTCAAAAGCCATAACTCTTGCAACGCCGCCGGTGCCGACTATAACAACATTACGCTTTAGAGGAATATCATTAGCTTCTAAAGCCTTCAAAAAGCCGTTAGGGTCGGTTGTAAAGCCCTTTGCAATGCCGTCGGAATTTTTTACTGTGTTAACGCTGCCGTACATCTCGGCTTTTTTGTCAAGACAGTTAAGTAATGGGATAATTGTCTGCTTGTGGGGGATTGTAATATTGTAGCCGTCAAGATGTTTAAGTTTTTCTTTGTACTTTATAGTAAGTTCTTCGGGTGTTATGTCATATACCGAATAATCGGCGTCAATACCCTCAAACTCAAAAAGTCGCTTGTGTATAAAAGGTGACATTGTGTGACCGATTGGGTGTCCAATCACTGCATATTTCTTTTTCTCCATAATAAGACCAGCTTTCATAAGTGAATTTTTCATAATGATAGATTATTAAAATAAAAAATTTTAGAAAATCCATAAAAATTACAAAATTGTAATTGACAAAGACAATAATTGCTAATAATATGTGTTTGTAACAATTAAAGCGTTGCAGACTATTGCAGAATTTTGTCCCTGGCTTATGTTACATTTTAGCACATTATTATGTGGTTTGTCTATAATTCAGAGGCAATGCGCGAAATAAAATTTTACGGAGGTTACAATCATGGTTTTTGAAAAGGTAAAGTCAATCCTTGCTGAGCAGTTTGATGTTGAGGAGGATACAATCACAACAGAAACAACAATTCAGGACGATTTGGGTGCAGATTCACTCGATGTTGTTGATCTTTTGATGTCAATCGAGGACGAGTTCGACGTTCAGGTTCCGGACGAGGAAATCGAAAACATCAAGACAGTTGGCAGCCTTGTTGACTTTATCGAGAAAAATTCTTAATTTTTTCTTGTGAAAATTTAAAAAAACTTTAAGAGACCGTTTGGTCTCTTATTTTTTTGTTGTGTTTTTTTCGCATTAATAGTATAATAAGAATAAGAATGTACAAGATGTGGTTGTTTGGGTTGAACTGAGTAACTGATTGTACTGCTTAAAACATTTCTCTCAAACGAGTTTTGTGAAAGGATCTTGTGGTTATGAATATGAAACGTATATTTTCAAAGAATTTACTTGCGCTTTTTTTCGCAGCCATAACTATATTTGCAGTCTGTCTGCCTGTTAGTGCGGCGGTTGAACGCCAGAATGTTCATATTAACACTCCCGGCATAAGCCTTGAGATTCCGGGAGACGCCATTTATAATATCAAAGAGGCGGACACAGGCGAGCTTATGAGTGCAAGTGATCCGGGCAATACATATAAGCTGACCCTTGAGGCTGAAAAATCGGGAGATATATTTACCTATAAGGATTTGTCAAAGTCAGAAATAGACCAGACTCAGAAGGATATTCAGGCTGAGTTGAACGCCGAAAAGGTGACCACCTATGAAACCTCGCAGGCTGTTTTCTTTGACTGCATAAGCAACACGGACAAGTATTTGCTCACCACAACCATTGTAAACGGCTATAAATATCAATTGAAGCTCTCGGTTGAAAGACGTGAGCTTACAATTTCCGACCACGGAATATTCAACACTGCCGCAAGGAGCATTGTGTTTGACAGCATTGAGCAAAAGCCGGCAGAGGTAAATGTGCTTGGAACAATTGTTACGGTTGTGTGCATTGTAATCGGAGTGGTTGTTGTAGTTGCTTTGGCATTTATTGTTGCACGCAGTATAAGAAAGAAGCTGCCTAACAAGGAAAAGACAGATAAAAATAAAATTTCTCTCAGCGGTAAGGCACATAAGGCACATAAGTCACAGAAGCCACAGGTAAGAACAGCGGCAATGGCGGAGGTTAAAGCCGAGTCTGAAAAACCAAAGATGAATTTTGTAAATCCTGTGGTGGAAGAAAAGCCAATGAGAGCAGTAAAAGCCGAAAAATCACAGCCGATAAAACCAAAGAAGAGAGATACAAGAGCAGACAGCGCCGCTGAGAGCTTCTATAATGAAATTGCAGGCGACGGACTGTTTGACGAGCAGGCGGCAGAGGACATTCCGACGCAGGTTCAGCTTGACTTTATCGAAAACCAGCCGGGCGATGAAAAATTTGAGAACAATCCTGTCAGAATGAGGGTTGACATAATAAAGCCGACGTATGAAGGCGATGATGCAGAGGATTCAGACCTTTACGAGCTTTCACGCAGCAATAACGAGGATTATGACGAGGCTGTGTCGGATGATGAATATGCGCAGGACGATGGCTTTGGCAGACGTGTAAAGGGCATATTCGGCAAGAATCAAAGGGATAATAGTGAGAGCAGCAGTGCAAAGCCTGAACGTGAAAAAGACGAGAATGTAAAGCAAAGCGGCAAGCCTGCTCGCAGAGATAGACCTCAGCGCACAGAGGAGGAAAGGCAGCAAGCCGCACAGCGCAGAGCACAGCGGCAGGCAAACCGTTCCGAGCACAAGAGCACATATTCCGACAGTGAGTTTGTAAAGAGCTTTGACAACGACAGCTACTGGGATAAATACAGGTAAAACAAAAGGAGCTTTTATGGGCATTACAATTAAAAACATCCGTATAATAGACCCTGCAAACAGCACAGACAGAATTGGGAACTTGTTTATTGAAAGCGGCAAAATAACAAACGTACCGTCAGACGGAAGTATTGTTATAGACGGCAGCGGTCTTGTGGCTGCACCCGGCCTTGTTGATATGCACGTTCACCTGCGTGACCCCGGCTACACAGCTAAGGAGGATATATTAACAGGCTGCCGTGCCGCAGCAGCCGGCGGCGTTACAAGCCTGCTTGCTATGCCGAACACCGACCCAACAACAGACAGTCCCGAAACAGTTCAGTATATAATAAACAAAGCCGAGAAGGCAGCGGCGAGGGTGTATGTTGCTGCGAGCATTACAAAGGCGCTTAAGAGCCTTGAAATGTGCGATATTCCGTCGCTTAAGGCGGCAGGAGCAATAGCCCTTACAGACGACGGCAGACCCGTTGAAAACACAGCCTTTATGGCTCAGGCTATGGTTGAGTCAAATAAAGAGGATATGGCGGTTGTTGCTCACTGCGAGGATTTGTACCTTGCTAAGGGCGGTAAGATAAACGAGGGAGAGATTTCAAGGCAGCTTGGTATAAAGGGAATTCCTGCGGCTGCCGAGGACTGCGGCACAGCAAGGGAGATTGCGCTTGCTGCGGCTTATGATGTGCCGATTCATATTTGCCATGTCAGCACAAAAACCTCTGTTGCGCTTATCAGGGACGCTAAAAACAGAGGAGTAAAAGTAACGGCAGAAACTGCGCCGCATTACTTCTCTATGGACGAAACAGAGCTTTTAAAGCGTGACGCAGATTACAGAATGAATCCGCCGCTTCGCACTGCACAGGACGTAGCGGCAATAAAAGATGCGCTTAAAGCAGGCGTGCTTGACGCAATAGCAACCGACCACGCACCTCACACAGCAGAGGATAAATCTGACTTTGTAAAAGCGCCTAACGGCTCTATCGGTATGGAAACCTCGCTTGCGGCAACGCTTACAAACCTATATCACACAGGCGAGCTTACCCTTGATGAAATAATAAGGCTTATGAGCCTTAATCCGGCTAAAATTCTTAACATTCCTGCCGGAACGCTGTCAGTCGGTGCAAATGCCGATGTTGTAGTGTTCAACCCCGATGAGGAGTGGACTGTTGATACAGATAAGCTTCACGGAAGGTCAAAGAATTGTCCGTTCAAGGGCAAAACACTCAAGGGCAAGGTAAAATACACAATACTCGGCGGCGAAATTGTATATAACGATAAGGAGAATTAAAATGGCACTTGACAGACTAATTAAGAGAATTGTTGAAAAGCAGAACCCGACCGTTGCAGGTCTTGACCCAAAGCTTGCTTATATTCCCGATTACATCAAAGCGGAAGCCTTTGCAAAGTATGGCAAAACCTTAGAGGGTGCAGCTGAAGCACTGTGGGTGTATAACAAGGGTCTTATTGACGCACTGTGCGACATTGTACCGGCTGTTAAGCCGCAGGCGGCATATTATGAGATGTACGGCTGGCAGGGCGTGAGGACGCTTGAGAGAACGATTAAATACGCTAAGGAAAAGGGCTTGTTTGTTATTACAGACGCCAAGCGCAACGATATAGGCACAACTATGGAGGCATACGCAGCGGCTCATCTTGGTGATACTGAGGTCGAGGGTGAACAGCTTAAGGCTTTCGGCGCAGATGCTCTTACTGTAAACGGCTATTTAGGCTCAGACGGTATTATGCCTGTTATCAAGGTTTCAAAGACAAGCGACTGCGGTATGTTTGTGCTTGTTAAAACCTCTAACCCAAGCTCAGGCGAGCTTCAGAATTTAGAGCTTAAAAACGACGAAACAATATATCTGCATATGGGCAGATTGTGTGAAAAGTGGGGCGAGGAGCTGTCGGGAGAGTACGGATATTCCGGAGTCGGCGCAGTTGTCGGCGCAACATATCCTGAGCAGCTTACAGAGCTGAGAGCAAAGCTGCCGCACACATTCTTCCTTGTTCCCGGTTACGGCGCACAGGGCGGCACAGCAGACGATATAGCAGGCGCTTTTGACAACAACGGACTCGGTGCAATAGTAAACTCATCAAGAGGCATTATGTGCGCATGGCAGAAGGAAGGCTGTGACGAGCATGAGTATGCTGAAGCTGCAAAGCGTGAGGCTCTCAAGATGAA
This sequence comes from Ruminococcus sp. zg-924, assembly GCF_024433635.1. Classification (GTDB taxonomy): domain Bacteria; phylum Bacillota; class Clostridia; order Oscillospirales; family Acutalibacteraceae; genus UBA7067. The sequence continues at coordinate 181,096 of NZ_WNJZ01000001.1, forward strand.
AAAGCTTTTGACAGATGTTACAGGCGAGATAAAGCTGCCGTAATAGTCTTTTACTTGGATTGTTCTTTAAATTGTAGTTTAGCTCAAAAAAGACGTGCGAAAACTCTGAGCGTTTAATACAACAAGAAAACCGCAGGGCAAACACCCTGCGGTTTTGTGCGCTTATATTAACTTTAAATTTACGCCTCGGCTTACTTAAGAATACTGATAAGCACGCCGGCTGCAACTGCTGAACCGATAACACCTGCTACGTTTGGACCCATTGCGTGCATAAGCAAGAAGTTGCCGGGGTTTTCCTTTTGACCAACTTTTTGTGAAACACGTGCAGCCATAGGAACAGCCGAAACACCTGCAGAGCCGATAAGCGGGTTAACCTTGCCGCCTGTGAAGATATACATAAGCTTGCCGAACAGAACGCCGCAGGCTGTACCAATGCAGAACGCTGCAAGACCAAGTACGATAATCTTCAAGGTGTCGGGGCTTAAGAATACCGGACCTGTTGCGGTTGCACCAACTGTAACGCCGAGGAAGATTGTGATAATATTCATCAGCTCGTTCTGTGCAGCTTTGCAGATTCTGTCAACAACGCCGCTTTCCTTAAAGAGGTTGCCGAGCATAAGCATACCAACAAGCGGTGCTGCATCCGGCAGGAATATTGCTATAAGAATAACAACGATTACGGGGAACATAATCTTTTCAAGCTTTGATACCGGACGAAGCTGCTCCATAACAACGGAACGCTCCTTTTTTGTGGTCAAAGCCTTCATAATAGGCGGCTGAATAATCGGAACAAGAGCCATATACGAGTAAGCCGCAACGGCTATCGGTCCTAAAAGCTCAGGCTTGAGAATTGATGTAACATAAATTGCCGTCGGGCCGTCAGCACCGCCGATGATGCCGATTGAGCCTGCTGCCTTCGGGTCAAAGCCCAAAAGAATTGCACCTATAAATGTGATGAATATGCCAATCTGAGCCGCAGCGCCAAGGATAAAGCTCTTCGGGTTAGCAATAAGCGGTCCAAAGTCTGTCATAGCGCCGATGCCAAGGAAAATAAGCGGAGGATAGATACCAAGCTTAACACCCTGATACAAATAATAGAACAAGCCGCCGTTTGTCGGTACGTTGTAGTAGTCAACGCCCTGTATTGTCGTAACGGCGTAATTTGCCGCTTCGCCTCCGTGCTGAGCCATATAATCGGCAACAGGCACCATATCGGTGGACGGGGCTGCCATAATTGCCGGAAAAAGGTTTACAAGAAGCATACCGAATGCTATCGGTAAAAGCAAGAGCGGTTCATACTCCTTTTTGATTGCCAAGAATAAAAGCACTATCGCAATGCCTATCATAACATAATTCTGCCATCCCAAAGAGGTCAGACCACTGCTTTGAAACAGGCTTTCAATAGACGTCCAAAAGCCACTAAGAATTTCCATCAGTCAACATCCTTTCCTTAAATCTCGATTAAAACGGCCTTGTGTTTTCAAAAACACCTGCCATGCCCCAAGCAGGACGGGAGTTAGAAGATTTACTCTTCTTAATGCTTGTAATTTTAGCAGTGCCTGCGCCGTAGGTTGAGTCAACAGCCGCCGCAATTACCGCAACAATCTCCGGACTGATACCCTGAGCAGTCGGTGCCGGTGCGTTGCTTACAGCCGGTGAAGGGCTTGTTTTTTTGCTTTGCTGTGCTCTTTCCTGTTCAAGAGCCTTTTTCTTCTCTGCTGCCTTTTGTGCCTTTTTCTCCTGCGATACACTAAGCGCCTTTGAAACGATTGTTCCGTAGATTTTGATAATAAAAATAAGCAAAATCAAAACGGCAAAAACAACGACAAAGCCGGTGATGAGGATTGTAAGACACAGGTTAAGATTTTCCATTGTAAGTCCCCCTGTATTCTCAGCGGAAATATAACTTCCGCACTTTAATTTACCTATCCATTATAACCTACAAGCGGCTTTATTTCAACAAATTAAATATCGTTTTATTGTGTGTCAAAAAAAGTTTGTAAATTTCCCCAAAATAAATCTTAAATGCTTTAATAATTGATACATCTTTTTATATGTGAATAAAAAGGTATTTGCTATAATATTTATGTCATAAAAAATTTACATCATTTGACATTATAAATTGCTGGTGTTTTTCGGCAGTAGGTGGTACAATAAATGCTTAAAGGATATAAGCATATTTATTTTTGTTTTTTCCTGCAAAAAAGCAAACAATTTTGCGATTTGTGAAGAGGGTAGAATGAAAAACACGAAAAGGAGCGATTTTTGATTTATGCTTCAAGTTAAGAATATACACAAGGAATATAAAACCGGCAATCTGGTGCAGAAGGCTCTTGATGATGTAAGCCTGAATCTGCGTGACAACGAATTTGTCGCAATTTTAGGGCCGAGCGGTTCGGGTAAAACCACACTGCTTAACATCATCGGCGGTCTTGACCGATATGACAGCGGCGAGCTTATTATCAACGGAATTTCCACCAAGAAATATAAAGACAGAGATTGGGACTCCTACCGTAACCACACGATAGGCTTTGTTTTCCAAAGCTACAATCTTATTCCGCATCAAACGGTGCTTGCAAACGTTGAGCTTGCCTTGACAATATCCGGTATATCTAAAGCGGAACGCAGAAAGCGTGCCACAGAGGCTTTGGAACAGGTTGGACTCGGAGAGCAGTTACACAAAAGACCAAGCCAGATGTCCGGCGGCCAGATGCAGAGAGTTGCAATTGCAAGAGCGCTTGTCAACAACCCCGACATTCTGCTTGCAGACGAGCCGACAGGCGCACTCGACAGCGAAACGAGCGTTGCAGTTATGGAACTGCTTAAGGAGGTTGCCAAGGACCGCCTTGTTGTTATGGTAACACATAACCCTGAGCTTGCCGACGATTACGCCACAAGAATCGTAAGACTTCAGGACGGTAAAATCAGGTCGGATTCCGACCCGTTTGAGATAGAGGAGGAAACCCTTGAGGAGCCTGAGCACAGGAATATGGGGAAATCGTCTATGTCGTTTTTAACGGCGTTGTCTTTGAGCTTTAATAATCTTAGAACAAAAAAGGCTCGTACTTTGCTTACATCGTTTGCAGGCTCTATCGGCATAATCGGCATTGCTCTGATTCTTGCGTTGTCAAACGGCGTTAACCTGTACATAAAATCAATAGAGGAGGACACGCTTTCAGAGTATCCTTTGCAAATTCAAAGCACCGGTATTGATATTACTTCAATGATGGTCGGACCGGCCGGCAGTAGTATTCAAGGCGGCGAGGGCGAGGTTGGCGTTACACAGATGGTGACAAATATGTTCTCCAAAATGAACTCAAACGATTTGCAGTCATTAAAGCTTTTCCTTGAGAGCGAGGAAAGCGGCATTGATGAATACACAAATGCGATTGAGTACAGCTACGATATTTCTCCTCAGATTTTCAGGGAGGACAAGGACGGCATAAAGCAAGTTAACCCCGATAAAACCTTTTCGGCTCTCGGCTTGGGTGCAGGAGCAGGCGCAAACAGCATAATGTCTACGGTTATGAGTACCGACGTGTTCCACGAAATGCCTGAGAACGAAAAGCTTTATCAAAATCAGTATGAGGTTAAGGCGGGTCATTGGCCTGAGAAATATAACGAATGTGTTCTTGTGCTTACCGGCAGCGGAAATATGAGCGATTATGTGATGTATGCCATAGGTCTGCGTGACAGTGCAGAGCTTGACGATATGATTGAGAGCTTTATAAGCGAGGAAGATGTTGAAGCTCCGTCAGATATTCGCCCGTTTTCTTATGATGAAATTCTCGGAACTAAATTCAAGCTTGTTTACGGCACCGATTACTATGAGTACGATAAGGAGTACGAGGTTTGGAAGGATAAGTCAGGCGACAAGGAGTATATGAAAAAGCTTGTAAACAACGGCGAGGACATGACCATTGTCGGCATCGTTCAGCCGGCAGCAGGTACTACTGCGGCTATGCTGCGCACAGGCATAGGTTATCCTGCTTCGCTAACTAATAAGGTAATTGAGCAGGCGTCGTCGAGCAAAATTGTAAAGCAACAGCTTAAAAATCCCGGAATCAACGTGTTCACAGGCGATTCCTTCGGAACAGAAAGCGACCGTGATAAATTCAAGCTGGATTCTCTGTTCAAGATAAATACGGACGAGCTAAAAAAGGCGTTCAGCTTTAGCGGCGATATGAGCAATATGGATATGTCAAAGCTTCTAAGCTTTAACAGTGCTATTCCTGATATGTCGGGGATGCTCGACTTAAGTGAAATTAAGCTTGATATGCCTGAGCTTGAAGGTATGAGTCTGGCGGACATTATGGGCGACTTTGAGATATCGGTTTCTGAGGAGGATATGTCGGCGCTGTTTGGCGGTCTTATGAACGGCTATAAGGATTATGTAGCAGACAATCCTGCCGCCGATATGTCCGGTCTGGGCGAAAGTTTTGCGCAGTATCTTGTTTCGGAGCAGGGAAGGCAGAGGCTTCTTGAAAACCTCAAGGTAATTGTTCAAAACAGCTGCGATATGGTAATAGGTCCCGACCAAGTAGAGCAGATGGTCAGCAATATTATGGCGGGTTATCAGGAATACGCAGCTGCAAATAATCTGACAGACCCGGAAAAATTCAACGAATACCTGTTTATGTATCTGAAAACGGATGACGCCAAACAGCGATTAAGCGACAATGCAGCAAACATTAAGCAGCAGATAAGCGCAGCTTTAGATTTATTTCCGGAGCAGCTTAAGGCTTTGGCGAGTGATATGATGGCAGGCTACTGCGAGTATGCCGCACAAAATTCACTCCCTGATCCAAGCAGATTGGGCGAGTTTTTTGCCGATTATCTCAACACGCCTGAGGCGCAAAGGCTGATTAATGACGGTATAACAAAAATAGCAAGCTCGTCGGATTTGGAAAAGCAAGTTTCGGCAGCGCTGGAAAAATCTATGTCGTCCTTTACAGGCGCAATTTCAACTGCCTTGCAAGGTCAGATTACATCTGCAATGCAGCAGATTATGACGCAGATAAGCACAAATATGCAAAGCTCTATGCAGCAGGCTATGTCAAGCGCAGGTACTGAGATGGGCGACGGACTCAGCGTTGACGGCGACGCATTCAAAAAGGCTGTTCAAACGAATATGAACGAGGAGGAGCTTACCGAGCTTATGATGTCGATGATGTCCTCCGAGGATTCGTCCTATGACGGCAATATGAAAAAGTTTGGCTATGCCGATATGGATAAGCCAACGGGAATTTCAATTTATCCAATTGACTTTGACGGCAAGGCGAAGATAATTGAGGCATTAGACAGCTACAACAGCCGTATGGAGAAGCTTGGCGAAGACGAAAAGATTATTACCTACACCGATATGGTTGGTTCACTTATGTCCTCGGTTACAACAATAATTGATATAGTAAGCTATGTGCTTGTTGCGTTTGTTGCGATTTCGCTTATTGTTTCCTCCATTATGATAGGCGTTATTACATATATCAGTGTTCTTGAACGCAAAAAAGAGATTGGCATACTCAGGGCAATCGGTGCGTCAAAGCGTAATGTTTCTCAGGTGTTCAACGCCGAAACATTTATTATAGGGCTTTGTGCCGGCTTGCTCGGCATAGGAATATCTCTTGTTATGATTGTTATAGCAAATGCGATTATTCACGCCGTATCCGGTATGACAAATTTATATGCGTCTTTGCCTTTAACCAATGCCGCAGTGCTTGTTTTGCTCAGCGTGGTGCTGACATTGATTGGTGGTCTTATCCCGTCACGAAAGGCAGCCAAGAATGACCCTGTAACGGCATTGAGAACAGAATAATCAACAAATTTAATTCGGGTTAGCCGCAGCGAAAGCTGCGGCTATTTTTAGTGCAAATATAAAATAACATTTTAGCATATCACAGCCAACCCTCTCATAAGATTATTTAGAAACAAATACCCCTGCATTTGTGCGCTTTGCCGTTCACTCTTGCGTACAGGGATTAAAAAAAGGAGAGATTAATTAATGGATTACACTCTTGAAAAGAAGTCCGTGCCTGTGAGGGAAGCTGTGTTTGACGGGTGCTTAGAACAGCCGATAGACCTCGACTTTACTCTTCCGGATTACTGCCCGGGAATAGAGAAAATCCTAAAATGCACAGTTACACCCAAAATTCACTCAAAGTCTTTAAACGGCGACAGGCTGACTATTGACGGTGCGGCAAGCGTTTGTGTGCTTTATATCGACGAGGAAAAGCGTTGTGTGCGAAGCTGTGAGCACAGCGTGCCGTATTCGGGAAGTCTTAATGTCAGGTGCGATTGTTCGGACGCCGTTGTTCTTGCTTTTGCCAAGCCGGATTATGTCAATTGCCGAGCAATAAGTCCACGCAGACTCGACATTCACGGGGCATTTTCGCTGTGCGCCAGAGTTGAGGCTATCGTAGACAAAGAAACAGCCGTTTCCTGCCGTGAGGACGATGTTCAGCTTAAGCTAAATCAGGATGTCTGCTCACGTCTTTGCGCCTTGTCACAGCAGCAGTTCACAGTTAATGAGGAGCTTGAGCCGTCACAGGGAAGTCCTGCCGTTCGCACAATACTTAAATCAAGTGTGAGAGTAAAAAGCGGCGAGTGCAGAATAGCCGGCGACAAGGCAATGGTCAAGGGTGAGCTTACTGTGCGTGTGCTTTACATAGCCGACAATGAGATTGCCGAAACCGCCGTTATGGAGTTTAGCGTTCCTGTTGGTCAGGTGCTTGACACTCCGGGAATTGAGAACGATGCAAAAACTGACTACCGCTTACAACTTTTGTCCTGTGACGTTCGATTAAAGGAGGACGGCGCAGGCGACAAGGGAGCGGCTATTGCGGTTGAGGCACGGCTTTGCGCATATATTGCGGCTTACTGTGACGAGAAAATAAGCTATGTTTCCGATGCGTTTTCAACAGAGTGTGAGCTTGAAGGAGAGTATTCACCGCTTCAGATAGCAAGGCTTAGCGATATATGCCGTGAAACCTGCATAACAAAGAGCAGCGCCGAGCTTGAAACGAACGGAATATCAAAGGTTATCGACATATGGGGCGAGTCCTGCACAGCCGAAAGCGGCTTTGACAATGACACGGCAATAGTCAAGGGCAAGCTGTGCGTATGTATTTTGGCGCTCGATAACGATTCAACACCGTTTTATACCGAGAGAAGCGTTGATTATATCTGTCCGCTTAAGCTTGGAGAAACATATGGCGGCGACTTAATGCTTGACGCTTTTTCAAGCGCAGAATCGGTGAGCTACCGCATAAGCAGCGGCAACACTATTGATTTGCGCTGCGAAATTATGGTTGAGGCAAGAGCTTTTTGTGCAAAAACGGTGCGTGTACTGACGTTGGCTCACGGCGACGATGAGCATAAAAAAGCGCAGTCTGATTGTGCGATGACCTTGTATTATGCGCACAAGGGCGAGAGCGTTTGGGACATTTCAAGAAGCTACAGCGCAAGACCGGATGATATAATGCGTGAAAACGAGATAGCAGATGACGCTCTTGACAGCGACATTATGCTGCTAATTCCGGGGATATGAGGAGGTTTACATTATGCAGGAGAGAAATATTTACGAAGACATTTCAAGGCGAACAAACGGCGATATATACATTGGCGTTGTCGGACCGGTGCGCTCTGGCAAGTCAACCTTTATCAAGCGTTTTATGGATACGCTTGTTATACCGAACATAAAAAATGACAGCCGCCGTGAACGTGCCGTTGACGAGCTGCCACAGTCGGCAGGCGGAAAAACAATAATGACAACCGAGCCTAAGTTTATTCCGGAGGACGCCGTTGAGGTAACAATAGGAGGAAACGCAAGCTTTAACGTGAGAATGATTGACTGCGTAGGCTATATAGTGCCGAGCGCAGTGGGATATATTGAGGACGAACAGCCAAGAATGGTGAAAACACCTTGGTTTGAGGAGGCTGTGCCGTTCAATATGGCGGCTGAAATAGGTACGAAAAAGGTTATAACCGACCACAGCACAATAGGTCTTGTAATTACGACAGACGGCTCTATAACCGATTTACCCAGAGCCGAATATGAGGAGGCAGAGCAAAGAGTTGTTGACGAGCTTAAGTCTATAAACAAGCCGTTTGTGGTTATATTAAACTGCCTGTCGCCCGCAGCACCTGCAAGTATTGCGCTTGCACAGGAGCTTTCACGCCGCTACGGAGTGCCTGTACTGCCGGAAAGCTGTCTTGACCTTGACGAAAACGAGATTAAAAGAATTTTAGCCTCCATTCTGTTTGAGTTCCCGATAAAGGAAATTAAGCTTGATATGCCAAGGTGGATTTCTACGCTTGAAAGAAACCACTACATCAGAAGCAGCATATATTCCTCAATAGTTGCCTGTACGTCACCGCTGAAAAAAATCAGAGAGCTTCAGGGTGCAATAAACCGTCTGCCTGAGTGCGAGTATATTGACCGCTGCGGTGTTGACGCTATCGACTTGGGTACAGGTACGGCGAAAATATCGCTTGCAGTTTCAAATGCGCTGTTTTACCGTGTGTTGGGCGAAAAAACAGGGTTTGAGATAGGCGATGAAAAGAGCCTGCTTGAATGTATGCTGTCGCTGTCGAAAATCAAGAGCGAGTACGAGAAGATTATTGATGCGTACAACAACGTCAACGAAAAGGGCTACGGCATAGTAATGCCCGGCATGGATGAGTTGTCGCTTGAGGAGCCGGAGATTGTTAAGCAGGGCGGCAAATACGGCATAAGGCTAAAGGCGTCTGCGCCGAGTATTCATATGATAAAGACGAATATCACAACAGAGGTAACGCCGATTGTCGGCAGTGAGCAGCAAAGCGAGGAGCTTGTTATGTATCTGCTCAAGGAGTTTGAGGAAAACCCGTCGAAAATTTGGGAGTCAAACATATTTGGCAAATCTCTGCACGAGCTTGTAAGCGAAGGACTGCACAACAAGCTTTTGCGTATGCCGGAGGATGCGAGAAACAAAATGCGTGACACAATTGAGCGCATTATCAACGAGGGCTGTAACGGACTTATCTGTATTATCTTATAAAACAGGAAACACCCCATCTGTCAGACGCATATTGTTGCCTGACAAATGGGGTGCAGTTTATTTTGTGTATTTGTTTATTCGTTGTCGGAAATACTCTTGAAGAAGTTGCAGTAGTCGGTTCTGTTGGCGTTGGTAAAGGCAATTGCCTCTCTTGGGTGCTGGTTGAGCTGACCCGTCAGCATATACTGAATGTCAAAGCCCCATTTTACTCCCTGAGCCTTAAGCGGCAGTATCTGCTTTTCAATAAAGGTGAGCAAATCATACAGGCTGTACTTCGGGTTTCTGAGGAAACCGAGAAGCAGCTCCATTGCGCAGTTTCCTGCACCTCTGCCCATACCGCATACAGTTGCGTCAAGAAAGCTTACGCCGTATGACATAGTTTCAATTGTGTTTGCAAAGGCAAGGTTCTGGTTGTTGTGAGCGTGAAATCCGATAAGCTTGTTATACTTTTCACCAAATTTAACATATTTTTGCGCAAGCTCAGCGGCTGATTCCGGGTAGAAGTAGCCGTATGAATCGACAAGATAGATAACGTCAACGTTGCTGCTGCCAAGCATATCAAGCGCAGCTTCAATCTGAGAGTCACTTGCCTGACTTATTGCCATAATGTTGCAGGAGGTTTCATAGCCGAGAGTGTGGAAATACTCAATCATTTCAAGCGCAGCAGGAATCTGATGAATGTAGCAGGCTACACGCACAAGGTCAATTACACTTTCGCTTTTCGGAACGAAGTCTGTTCTGAAATCGCATCTGCCAACATCAGCCATAACTGCAATTTTCAGCGGACTGTTGTTGTCACCGACAATGCTCCTTATGTCCTCCTCAGAGCAGAACTTCCACTTGCCGAACTCGCTTTCGTTAAACAGCCTTTTTGAAGCTCTGTATCCGAACTCCATATAGTCAACGCCGCACTGAATGTTTGTTTTGTAAAGCTCCCGTACAAATTCGTCTGTGAATTCAAAGTTGTTGCAAAGACCGCCGTCACGAATTGTTGCGTCAAGCACCTTAATGTCGTTTCTGACCGACATTAAATTTCCTTTTCTTGACATTTCAATACTTCCTTTCTGAATACTATTTTACAATATCATTAAAATAATCATTAACTGAAATTCTTTCTTACATTTCACGATAGTTGCCGAAGAACGTAAACTCCGGCAGCTCCTCGCTTAATGCGCACATAAGATTCATAACATGCTCGCTGCGTATATTGCCGGTAAAATCGAGGTAGAACAGATATTCAAAGCTGCTGCCCGGCAGCGGTCTTGACTCGATTTTTGTCAGGTTGAGCCCGTGACTGCTGAAGCGGCACAGTACATTGTGAAGCGAGCCTGTGCGGTGCGGCAGACAGAAGCAAAGGCTAATCTTGTCTGCATTATTCGGAATATACAGCTTTTTTGATATTACAATAAATCTTGTGCTGTTCTGGTCGCAATTTTGGAAGTGGCGTTTTAACACCTTGAGTCCATATTCTTTTGCCGCCTGTTCAGAGCAAATTGCAGCGCAGTTAAGCCGCTTTTCTTCGGCTACCATTTTAGCGGCAACCGCTGTGTTTGAGCAGGGAACAGCCTTGAGATTGTTTTTTGCTATAAAGGACGAGCACTGTGCAAGACCCTGCGGATGCGACCAAACCTGCTCAATATCGGAAAGCTCGCTTTGCTTAAGGCTGCACAGACAATGCGAAATAGGCAAATCAAGCGCTCCGGTTATGTAGAAACGGTATTTTAAAAGCAGGTCGTAAACATCGCTGACAGAGCCTGCCGAGGAGTTTTCAACAGGCAAAACACCAAAGTCAGCCTCTCCTTTATCAACCGCTGTGAACACGTCCTCCCAGCTCGGATAAAAGCAAATCTGAGATGAGGGGAAGAGCGTTGTTGCCGCTTCGTGTGAATTTGCGCCTTTAATTCCCTGACATGCTATCTTAAGGTTTTCGGGTGCAGCTGTGTTTTCAAGCTCGCTTGTTTCAAGAAGACAGCGAATGTTTTTGCCGCTTCCTACTATATCGTGCTGAAGCGCCCTTGAAAGCTCCATTATATTAGAATACAAAAGCCTTGCGGCATAGCCGTATTCACCGCCCTTGGATTCAACGTTGTCGAGAATTTCGTTTTCTCGCTCCATATTTAGTATTGGCAGGCTGTTCTCAAGCTTATACTCGCCAACACGCCTTGCACAATCCATTCTCTGCTTGAAAAGCTCAAGCAGCTGCTTGTCGATACGGTCAATATCCTGTCTTATCTCGCCAAGCTCCATATTATCACCTCTTAAATAAGACTAATTTCAAAGATTAATAAGCGCAAGCGCAAGAGCTGATTCGATTACAACCGATGCTCTTGACACAATGCAGGGGTCGTGTCTGCCATTTACAACAAGGGTTGTGTTCTCTTTTGTCTGTAAATCAACTGTGTTTTGCTGCTGCGATATTGATGCCGTCGGCTTGATTGCCGCCCTTAGTATTATCGGCATACCGGTTGTTATGCCGCCGACTATACCGCCGTTGTTGTTTGAGGTTGTAACCACTTTGCCGTTATCATATTTAAACGGGTCGTTGCTTTGACTGCCATGCATTTTTGTTATATCAAAGCCTGCGCCGAATTCAATTCCCTTTACGGCAGGAACGCCAAACATTACCGATGAAATAACATTTTCAGCGCCCTCAAACATCGGGCTTCCAAGCCCCGGTTTTACTCCCGTAGCACAGCACTCAATTATGCCGCCGACGCTGTCCTGATTAAGCCTTGCGCTTTCAATAGCCTGCCGCATTTCGTCCTCGATAGCTTCGTTGATAAGCGGAAAGCTTTTTTGATTGAGCCTGTCAATCAGGTTGTCCTCTATGTTTATAGGGTCAAACGGCGTGTCCTTTATTGTGTTCACTGAGTAAATATGCGAGGCTATCTTAACTCCGTCAAGCTTCAATGCCTGTCTGCATACCGAGCCTGCAAAGACAATCGGAGCAGTAAGCCTGCCGGAAAAATGACCGCCGCCTCTTATATCGTTAAAGCCGTTGTAACGCATATAGCCGGAGTAATCTGCGTGACCCGGACGAGGCTTTGAGAGTATATTGCCATAGTCACCAGAGCGAGTGTTTGTGTTTTCTATAACACAGCATATCGGCGCACCTGTTGTTACGCCGTTTAATACGCCCGATAAAATATTCGGTGTATCTGCCTCCTTGCGTGGTGTAGCCGCCTTGTCCTTGCCGGGTGCTCTTCTGCCCATATTGAGCAAAAGCTCGTCCATATCAAGCTTTATTCCCGGAGCAATGCCGTCAAGCACAACGCCGATAGCAGGACCGTGACTTTCACCAAATATTGATATTTTAACCTTGTTTCCCCACGATGACATACAATCACCTCTGAATATTGTTTATAATTCCGCCGAGCATTTTGTAATCCTCAAAATAGTCGGGGTAGCTTTTGCTGATGCTTTCACGGTCAGTTATCGTAACGTCATTTTCACATCGCAGTGCCGCTATGCTCATTGACATTACAATGCGGTGGTCATTGTAGCCTTCGCACCTGCCGCCGCAAAGAGTCGGTTTACCTTTTATAATAAGACCGTCCTCGGTCTGAACAGCACAGCCGCCTAAATTTTTTATTCCGCTGCAAACCGCTTCAAGACGGTCACATTCCTTTATCCTCAGCCTTTCCGCTCCGAAAATTACGGTTTCTCCCTCGGCAAAGGCGGCTGTAACAGCCAAAGCCGGAACGAGGTCCGGAATTTGCCGTGCGTCAATTTTAATGCCGTGAAGCTTATTCTGCCTTACCTTGACCGAGCTATCAGAAAGCTCCACATCAGCGCCGAAGCGTTTGAATATCTCGGCACATTCACGGTCGCCCTGTGCAGAGCCTGCGTTAAGCCCTTTTATCGTAATGTCGCCGCCCAAAGCTCCTGCCGCCATAAAGAACGCCGCCTGCGACCAATCACCCTCACAGGTGTAGCGACACGGCTTATAGCTTTGATTTCCTTTTATAATATATGCCTGTTTCTCAACTTTAACCTCAACTCCGAAGCATTTCATCGCTTTTAATGTCATATCGACATATCCGCTTGACTCAAGGGGAGAGGTGAGAATAATTTTGCTGTCGCCGTCAAGTATAGGCAATGCAAACAGCAAGCCTGTAATAAACTGAGAGCTTATGTTGCCCGGCAGTTTGTATTCTCCGCTTTGAAGCTTGCCGCTTATTTTAAGCGGCAGACCTCCGTGTGTATCGCACTTTACGCCGTTTTTGGGAAGGCAGTCAAGGTATATTCCGATTGGTCTTTGCGGCAGCTTTCCTTGCCCCGTAAATTCGCAGGATACGCCGCCTGCGCCTGCAACCGGTATAAAGAACCGCACAGTAGAGCCTGATTCACAGCAGTCAAGATGCGCCGACTTAACGCTTAGAAATTCGCTGCCGTCAACTTTGACGGTGTTTCCGTCCATCGTGATTTTTGCTCCCAATGCTTTGGCACAACCGATTGTTGCGTTTATATCCTTTGAAAGCTCAACGGGTGAAATAACGCTTACGCCCTTTGAAAGGGCGGCGCAGATTATGGCTCGGTGAACGTCGCTTTTAGACGGCGGAACCGTAACCTTGCCGACTAAGCGTGACGGTGAAAGTGTTACCTCGCTCATTTTTTTGCCCCCTGACTGATAAAGTCGAAAAGCTCGCTCTTTTTAAGCTTTTTAGTAAAGCTGTCGCCGATTTTGTTCAGCAGTACAACATTAATGCTGTTGCCGCTTGCCTTTTTGTCGCCCAATGCGCCGCTTGCTATAACGTCAAGCGGTGTTTTGTCACTTGTTGGCAGTGAGTATTTTTCGAGCAGAGCCTTTATCCGTTGTGTTGCCCCTGATTCGGTTATGCCCGACTTCTCGCTTGCCTTGGTGATAATAGTCATACCAATTCCGACTGCCTCGCCGTGAGTGATGCCCGTGTAGCCGTAAGCCTTTTCAATTGAGTGACCAAGAGTATGACCGAAGTTCAACAACATTCGCTCGCCTGCTTCATGTTCGTCACGCTCGACAACATCACGCTTTATTGATACGCAGTCAAAAATTATTTCCTCTATAATGTCGGCTGCGTTTTCCTTCTCTAATCTTTCAAAAAGCGGAAGACTCTTGATACAGCCGTACTTGATGACCTCAGCCATACCGTCGGCGAAAAATTCGGGTGTGAGTGTGTTAAGCGTGTTTGGGTCGATTATTACAACTGAAGGCTGCCAAAATGCGCCTACAAGATTTTTGCCCTGCTTAATGTCAACTCCCGTTTTGCTGCCGACAGAAGAATCAACCTGTGACAGAAGTGAGGTCGGAATCTGAACAAAGTCTATTCCCCTTTGATATGTAGCGGCGGCAAAGCCTGCCATATCGCCCGTAACGCCGCCGCCGAGCGCTACAATAAAGTCCTTGCGTGAAAAACCGTTGTCGGCAAGAGAGTCATACATTTGCGCTATGGTGGAAAGGCTCTTTGACGCTTCACCGGCAGAGAAGATGTGTGAGTAAACCTCAAAGCCGCAGGACCTTAGAGAATTTGAAACTACCTCGCCGTAAATGGGGAATACGTTTGTGTCAGAGATTATCATAGCCTTGCCGCCTCTTGCAAGCGGCTTGATAATCTCACCGCAGCGGCTTATCAGACCTCTTTCAATATGTATATCATAGCTTCTTACTGATTTAACATTTAGCGTTTTCATTCGTCAAGCTGCTCCTTAATCTGCCTGCATTTATCAAGCGTTTTTATAAGCTCATCGGTGTTTTCTGCTTCGATGTCCTTTTTAATAAGCTTAAGGTTGTTTATCAGCGTATCAATTTCCGCCATAAGCGGTTCACGGTTTTCTATGAAAAGCTCGCTCCAAAGCGTTGCGTTTATCTTCGCAACACGGGAAACATCACGGTAGCTGCCTGCTGAAAAGCCCTTATGGTTTGGGCATTGTGGGCTTAACACATATGCACAGGCTAAAACGTGAGGCAGCTGAGATGTATAGGCTATCATTCTATCGTGCTCCTCGGTTGTTGTAAAGCGAACGCTCGAAAAGCCCATATTCATAGCGAGCCTGCACAGCTTGCGTACCTTTGAATAAGGCGCATTGCCCGGCACAACAATAAAGCTTGCGCCGAAGAACAAGTCAGCGTCGGCAGAGTCAAAGCCGTTTGTTTCCTTTCCTGCCATCGGGTGAGAGCCGATAAAGGTGAAGCCGTTTTCCCGGGCTATTTTGTCCAGCTCAGGGCATATAGCCGCTTTTATTCCGCTTGTGTCGGTTACGATAGCGGTCTTTTTGATTTTATCGCAGTTGCGTTTAATAAAGTCAACAGCAAGAGCAGGGTACAACCCAAGAATAATAATGTCTGCATCCTTTACGCTGTCCTCGTCGCCGATTTCGTCTATTGCGCCGCATTCAAGCGCCTTTTCAAGAGTTGACCTTGTTCGGTTGATGCCGATTACATAGTGTTCTGTATATTTTTTGATAGCCTTGGCCATAGAGCCACCGATAATGCCCAAGCCGACAACTGCAATCTTCATTTTTACTTCCCCTTTGTGAAATGCTTGAGTGTGTGATAAAATCACTCGTTTTCATTCAAATACTTCTTTAAGCCGTTTACCTTTCCGGCTACCTTGTCGAACTGCTCAGGTGTGAGTGACTGTGCGCCGTCGCACAGAGCGCATTTCGGGTTGTTGTGAACCTCAATGATTAGTCCGTCTGCGCCTGCCGCTACTGCCGCCATAGACATTGACTCAACAAGCCAGCTTTTGCCTGTTGCGTGGCTTGGGTCAACAATAACAGGCAGATGAGAAAGGCTCTTTAAGATAGGCACAGCCGACAAATCAAGTGTATTTCTTGTGAAGGTTTCGTAGGTTCTTATTCCTCTCTCGCACAGGATAACCTTGTCGTTGCCGCCTGCCATAATATATTCGGCGCTCATCAGAAGCTCCTCAATAGTGCTTGAAAGACCACGCTTTAAGAGGATAGGCTTGTTTGTTTTGCCAAGCTCCTTTAAAAGCTCAAAGTTTTGCATATTTCTTGCGCCGACTTGAATAATATCAACATTTTCAAACATATCAATATGAGATGTTCTCATAATTTCCGTTACAATCGGAAGTCCTGTTTCACGTCTTGCATCCTTTAAAAGGTCAAGGCCCTCGGCTTTTAAGCCTTGGAAAGCATACGGTGAGGTTCTTGGTTTAAATGCGCCGCCTCTTAAAATCTGAGCGCCCGAAGCCTTAACCGATTTTGCAATAGAGCATACCTGCTCTCTGCTTTCAACTGAGCAGGGACCTGCCATAAGAACAAGACCGCCGTCGCCTATTTTTGTGCCGTTAGAAAGCTCAATTACTGTGTTTTCGGGGTGGAACTTTCTGTTTGCCTTTTTGTAAGGCTCTTGCACACGGCGTACATCATCAACAATATCCTGTGCGCTGATGTAGTCAATGTCGATTGCTGTTGTGTCGCCGATAAGACCAAGCACAGTTGAGTGAACTCCTTCCCAGGTGTTCACCTTAACCGCATAATTGTTTTCAAGCTGCTCCTTGAAGCTGACAAGCTGTTCTCTTGAACATTCAGGTTTTAATACGATAATCATAATAACAAATCCTTTCTTTTCTTTGGGTTGCTCCGATATTACAGCAATAAAAAAACGGAGCCTTAGCCCCGTTGTAATACACCTTGATAAAGCGTTAAACAGCCATAATCACATACGGCAAACAGGGCACGACAAATTGTTCCGACTAAAGTAATAGCCGAAATAAAAGTAGCCTGTAAATCGTGTGTTAATCGAGTGTATCATAGCTGTTCTCCCGTTTTATACATTAATATGATAATAATACTATTTTTGGAATTTGTCAAGAGTTTTATCGCTTTAAAGCACAAAAAATGTAATAAAGCGATTTATCCGAAAGAAAAATAAGTGCGGCACCTGACGTAAGACAGATGCCGCATAGTGATTATTCTGTTTCTTTCGGCTTATCATCCTTGCCTTTGAAAGCGAAGAAGCGCTGACCGATGTAGTTGCAGCCGGTGAAGAATACCATTCCGACGAACATTGTAAGGTATTCAACAGCCTTTTCGCCGACAGAGGGGAAGAAGCTTGTCATAAACCAAGTGGTGAACGGGCGGGCTATGCCGTATGAAATCAGGTAGCATATTGCTATGTTGATTGCAAATCGTAGCAGCGACCTGCCTGTGTTGCCCTTGCTCTTAAAGGTAATGTTCTTGTTCAGAATGTAGCTCAATATGCTTGTCAGGGTGTAGTTAAGAGCGGAGCTTACCCAAAAATTCACGTCTGCCGGTTTCCAGCCGTAGGCGGCGGCTATGCCGTCATACCAATGAAAGGTGTCACCGAGAAAGTACATACCGTACATTATTGCCATTCCGACAATCGTGTTGATAACGCCGACGATGATAAATTTTAAAAACTTTTCGTCAAAGAATTTTTTTAAAAAGCTCTTCATTTTTTCTTGGCGCTCCTTTCGAGTGATACAGATTCGCTTTTGCTGTCATCTGTGTCAGGGAATTCTCCGGCAACCTCCGGCAGCTTGCCGATAGGGCCAAAGGTTTTGCCCTTTTTCTTCAAGTACCACTGAACAAAGCAGAACAGAGCAAACAGCAGTGTGCAGCTTATGGAAATGGTTAGACCCAGATTAAAGCCTGCCGGTGTATATTTGAATTCAACGGTGTGCTTGCCCTTTGAAAGCTTAAGTCCTGTCATTGCGTTGTCAATCGGCGTAATCTCTGCCTTTTCGCCGTCAACATATGCGCTCCAACCGGATTCGTATGGGATAGATGTATACATCAAGCCGTCCTGCTTTACGGTAATGTCACCCTTGATGTTTGTTGAGTCAATGCTTGTAACATTCAGAAGCTCATCCTTAAGAATTTTGTAGCCCTTGTTGTAAACGCTTTGGTTAAATATGCAAACATATATGTCTGCACTACCGCTTTTTCCTTTTTCAACAGTTGAGGTAATGTTCATGTTGTCGCCCTTTTTGTAGGTGCCTGCCGACAGCAGATACGGGCGCTTTATATTGTAGCTTTGCGAAGTGGTTTTTGAACCGCCGAAAATGCTTATGCTCTCCGAATTGTCTATTTTTGCATATACATAAACCGAACAATCCTCAGGAATTGTGTAGTTCCAGCTCAGCTTTGAATCCTTGTTCACATCCTTTGGCTTGTAGCTGTACTGTCCGTAAATTCCACTGTTGTTGCTGTCAACGCCTCTGTAATATACGTCAAGATTTTCATGGCTTGCCGAGGAAACCTTGATACGCTCATACAAATCATCTTTGATTCCGGTTGATTTCACAAATAAATCCTGCTGTGACTTGAACGGATTTGTTTTGTCTGCCTTGAAATACTCAAGCTTGCTGTCAGCCATAAAGCCAAGTGAGAGATAGGTGTTGTTTCTGTAATAGCTCATATTTTTCTGTTTACCGAAAAATTTCCAGTTGTTTGTGTCAGCAAGCGGTTCAAACTTAGCTATGAGGTATTTAATTCCTAAGAATGCGTTTGTAACCGGAGTTGACTCAGCGTAATAATATCTGTTGCCGGCATCCCAGCCGATTCCGCCGATGCCCTCAACATAGTTTGTAACATTTACATTAGCGGTTGAGCTGAACTGCGCAACACCGGGGTATTGGTAAAGCGGAGGGTCATTGAGTGTGTAGAACTTTGTCAGCTCCATACGGTAGAAGGCTTCTTTATCCTTAGATTTAATGTCTTCAACGCAGGCACGAATCTCTGTGCGCTTGTCCGGATAGCCGGTTCTTTGGGTTACACGAACAGTTTCAACGCTCAAAAGTACACTGCTTATCATCTCGCCGAGCAATACAATGCCCAAAAGAATGTATGCAACTTTAATTGTTATCAGTTTTCTCTCAAGCAAAAAGAATATGCCGACATATAAAACAGTTAAAGCAACACTTGTGTAAACGGCGGTGTCGCTCTGCTGACCGATGCTTGCGCAAATTATAACAATTGACGCGACAGTGAGCATACCGATAATTTCAACAGGCGTAATGTCCTTGAGCAGTGTAAACGCCCTGTATGCCGCAACAACAAGTACAAACGAAACTATAAACGAGAATCTGTGCGGAATCATATTGGTTGAGTGGAAGCCGTGCCACATAAAGTCAAACAGTCTGTTGTCAATACTGAACAGCATAAATGCCATAACGCAGCTTGCAACTATCTTCTCACGAAGAGAGATTTTCTTTGACAGCAGGAACACGCCGGCAAGAATAACGCAGACAAAGCTGCAGTTTATGTTCGGCAGACCCTCCTTAACGTTCGGCGTTACCATGGATGCAAAATTGCCGATAAGGTCGGGAATTTCGTAGCGGAACTTAGTAATTGACGGCCATACGTTGTTGGCACTGTATGAAAGGCTCAGAGCCAACAGCTCCGGAAGCAGCATTATTGCCGATATGCCAACGCCGATAACTGACGAAACAGCTATTTTGCCAAAGCGGCGAAGGATAAGCTTAATTGGCATTTTGAACAGTATGCAAAGACAGATGAAGAATATCACTGTAAAAATGCAGGTGAAGAAGCCGATATAGTAGTTAAACAAAAGCGACGCAGCAAGAGCGATAATATAAACCCTTACTCTGCCGTACTTTACAAGGCTGTATGTGCCGTAGGCGACAAGCGGGAATAGCGCAAATGTGTCAAACCACATAACGTTCCAGTAGTAGCCGAGCGTAAAGGCGCAAAGTGCGTACATTGTGCCGAAGAAAACGAGCGATATATCGTTTCGTTTGAATACGCCCTTAAGGAATACGCCGCAGAAAAGACCGGCAAGACCTATTCTGCACAACAAGAAGAATGTCAGAGCCTCTCGCAGGAGTTCATAAGGTACAATTGCCAAGAGCAAGTTCATAGGGCTTGCAAAATAATAAGCTGCAAGCGCCCAGAAGTTTGAACCCATACCTGTGTCCCACGAATAAAGCATTGACTGAAAGGTTTGCAGCTTGTCCTGTACCTCAGTGTAGAACGGAAAATACTGCTGCCAGAAGTCTGTTACCAGAATTTGCTTTTCGCCAAAGGGGAAAACACCGTTGAATGCAAAGGCAAAGCCCATAAGCAAAAACGGAACGGCAAAGCAAAGAATGAGGTACAGCTTTTTATCAGACATAACCGGTTCGTCGGCAAGCTTAGAAAGCCGATTATAGTTAGCCGCACCTGCCTTTTTTGTTTTTGTTTTACTCATTAAAATTACCTCCGTGTAAATTTAAACAATACATATACAATCTTATCACTAAATTGCAAAAAGGTAAACAGAATATTTCAAAAATTAACATTTTTAGCTGTTGATTTGGGAAAGTGCAGCAAATAATTTAAATTCTAAAGAAAAGTGTTAGCCTTTTGTCGAAAAACACTTTACATATTATGTAGAATTTTGTTATAATTTAAGATAAATCATTGTCTTGAAAAGATTGTTATAAATGTGAGCTTTTCAGTTATTCGGTAAACTCTCATTTGGCATATTTAAGGTAATAGTAAATAGAAACATTGAAAGGACCTATAAAATGAAAACTGTTGATATAGTTGTACCGTGCTATAACGAAGAGGAGGGACTTGAGGTATTTGTTGAAACAACCAACAAATATATCAATGCTATTGACGGTTACCGTTTCAGATACATTCTTGTAGATGACGGCAGCCGTGACAAAACCTATTTGGTTATGCGCAGCCTTGCGAAAAGGTACAGAAATGTAAAGTATATCTCATTCTCCCGCAATTTTGGCAAAGAGGCGGCAATGTACGCCGGACTTAAAAACTCAAGCGCAGATTACGTTATTGTAATGGACGCTGATTTACAGCATCCGCCTGCAATGATTGCAGATATGATAAAGGGCATAGAAGAGGGACACGACTGCTGTGCAGCGAGAAGAACAACCCGTAAAGGTGAATCAAAGGTAAGAAGCTTTTTCAGCCGCAACTTCTATAAGTTCAGCAACAAGATTACAGATGTGAAAATGCCATATGGTGCAGTGGATTTCAGAATAATGTCACGCCAGATGGTTGATGCGGTGCTTTCCTTAAGCGAGGTTCAGCGCTTTTCAAAGGGCATATTCAGTTGGGTTGGCTTTGACACAAAATGGCTGCCGTATGAGAATGTTGAGAGAACAATAGGAACTACAAAGTGGAGCTTTTGGGGACTTTTTAAATACGCTATTGACGGTATCACCGCATTCTCGGTTGCTCCGCTTAGGTTTATTTCTCTTTTAGGACTTATTATTTCGGGTTTGGCATTTATCTATGCGATTGTTGTTCTGCTGCAAACGCTTATATTTGGAGTTGATGTGCCTGGATATGCCACAACGCTGATAATAACCTTGTTTTTAGGCGGTATTATTGAGTTTTCTGTTGGTATTCTCGGCGAGTATATCGGCAGAATTTACATGGAATCAAAGGACAGGCCAATTTATCTTACAAAAAGCACAAACATAGATGACGAGTATGACGATGGCTTTGGTGATGAGTTTTGATTCTTATTTTTTAATATAATTCTGGAGGTGACAGCGTGCAGGATGATAAGCAGATTCATTCCGGACACAGACGGCGTTTGAGGTCAAAGTTTCTTCAAAGCGGATTAGACGGCTTTGAAGCGCACGAATCGCTTGAACTTCTGCTGTATTACGCTGTGCCCAGGAAGGACACTAACCCGATTGCACACAGGCTGCTTGATTCGTTTGGTTCGCTTTCGGCTGTTTTTGACGCACCTGTTGACGCAATAAAGGAATGTGGCTTAAGCGAGAACACTGCGATTCTTCTGAAGCTTATACCTCAGATGAGCCGTCTGTATCTTGACGATAAAGTTGACAGCAGCAAGGCGGTTGACATAAAGAACATAGGCGGCAGACTTGTGCATAAGTTTGTCGGGCGTGATTATGAGGCTGTTGTGCTTATGCTGCTTGATGTTAAGTACAAGGAGGTTTTCTGCGGCGTTATAAGCAAGGGCTCGGTGAATTCCTGTGACCTCTATATAAGAAAGATAATAGAGCATGCAATGATTTACAACGCAACCTTTGCGGTGATAGCTCATAATCATCCAAGCGGAATAGCTTTGCCGTCAATGGCGGATATTGAAACCACAAAAACACTTTCCTCTGCGCTGTCACTGGTCGGCGTCAGGCTTTTGGACCACATTGTTGTGGCTGATGACGACTATGTTTCAATGAAGCAGTCAAATCTTTGCAGTGACGCACTGTAAAAAAATAGTTAAATATCCGAAAATAGCTAAGAAAATCCTTGATTTTTCGCATTCGCTGTGGTATAATATCAAGGCATTACGCACGCTGACATCTCCGAAATGGTGCCGCTTTGCGGTTTCTCGGAAAATCTAAGGTGCAGCGGAGGTTAATAACCTAAGGAGGATTTTACAATGGCAGTAGTATCAATGAAACAGCTTTTGGAGGCAGGCGTTCACTTCGGTCACCAGACAAGAAGATGGAACCCTAAGATGGCAGAGTACATTTTCACAGAGAGAAACGGTATCTACATTATCGACCTTCAGAAAACAGTTAAGAAGCTTGAAGAGGCTTACTCATTTGTTCGTGACCTTTCAACACAGGGCAAGAGCGTTCTCTTTGTAGGTACAAAGAAGCAGGCTCAGGATTCTGTTAAGGAAGAGGCTGAAAGAGCAGGCGCTTATTATGTAAACGCTCGTTGGCTCGGCGGTATGCTCACAAACTTCGCAACAATTAAGAGAAGAATTGAAAGATTAAAGCAGCTGCGTGCTATGGAGGCAGACGGAACATTTGACCTTCTCCCAAAGAAAGAGGTAATCAAGCTGAACCTTGAGATTGAAAAGCTTGAGAAGTTCATGGGCGGTATCAAGGATATGAAGGAAGCACCGGGTGCTTTGTTTATCGTTGACCCAAGAAAAGAGAGAATCGCTGTATCAGAGGCTCACAAGCTTGGTATTCCAATCGTAGCTATTGTTGACACAAACTGTGATCCGGACGAGATTGATTATGTAATTCCGGGTAATGACGACGCTATTCGTGCCGTTAAGCTCATTGCAGGAACAATTGCAAACGCTATCATCGAGGGCCACGAGGGTCAGATGGGCGCAGCAGCAGTTGAGGCTGAGGAAGCTGAAGCAGAAGAGGCAGAGGCAGAGGCTCAGGAGTAATATCTGATTGAAATAAAACGGCAGGAGCAGCTTGGGCTGCCCTTGCCGAACTATATAATGACAAGAGAGGAAGAATATAAATGGTAGCATTTACAGCACAGGACGTTAAGTCACTCAGAGAAAAAACAGGCTGTGGTATGATGGATTGCAAAAAGGCTCTCACACAGGCTGACGGCGATATGGACGCAGCTATTGACTTTTTGAGAGAGCAGGGTCTTGCAAAGCAGGCTAAGAAAAGCGGCAGAATTGCAGCAGAGGGCGTTGCTTACGCTCAGACAAATGCAGACAATACCTGTGGCGTAGTAATTGAGGTTAACGCAGAAACAGACTTCGTTGCTAAGAACGCAGATTTCCAGGCTTTTGTAAAGACCTGCGCAGATACAGTTATGGAGCAGAATCCGGCTGATGTTGACGCATTGCTTGAGTGCAAGGCTTCAGGCAGCGAGGAAACTGTTGCAGCTTTGCTTCAGGAAAAGGTTCTTACAATCGGCGAGAACATCAAAATCCGCCGCTTTGTTCGTTACGAGGGTACAGTTGTAACCTATATTCACGCAGCAGGCAGAATCGGCGTTATGGTTAAGTTTGACACAGATGTAGCCGATAAGGACGAGTTCAAGACATATGCAAAGGATATTGCAATGCAGGTTGCTGCTGCAAATCCGCTTTACCTCAATGAGGCTGCAGTTCCGGCTGACGTTATTGAGCATGAGAAGAAGATCCTTACAGAGCAGGTTATTAACGAGGGTAAGCCGGCTCAGATTGCTGAGAAAATCGTTATGGGTAAAATCGGCAAGTACTACAAGGAAAACTGCCTTGTTGACCAGATCTTTGTTAAGGATGGCGACTACACAGTTAAGAAGTACACTGATAAGGTTGCTAAGGACCTCGGCGGCAACATTGCTATTGTTGACTTTGCACGTTTTGAGAAGGGCGAAGGCCTTGAAAAGCGTCAGGACAACTTTGCTGAAGAGGTTGCAGGTATGGTGAAATAATCACCGCCCAAAGCTTATATAAATAATTTAACCGGGTATCCATTGCGGATATCCGGTTTTTTGTCGCATAAAGCTCTTTTATCAGCCGCACAGCGTTACGCTTAATTTGCGGCTTTGTTTCTGTTCATTTCCTCATGGTCAGCCTTGACAGCCTTATAAAGCTGTGTGCTGTTCCAGCTTATGTTTGTCGGTGTGAGCATCGCCTTGAGGTCAATCCTGCCAACTCCATATTTATAAAGCGAACGCAAAAGCGCCTCAAGCTTAGTATTATTCAAACCGCAAATAAGCATAAGCTCATCTGTAAAGCCATCTCCGCTGAATTTTTCATCAGTCGGCTCAATATCCTTTATTCCTGCAAGATAGCCGAGAGGCTGTGAATATTCATTAATGCTCACAGCCTTTATTCGGATTTTAAGCGGCAGTAGCGCACGCTGAATTTTTGCAAGCCGTTCATCACTGAAATTGTAAAGCAAAACAGTTTCTTTCATAATCACTTCTCCGTTTTATTCCGTGTCAAGCTTCAGCACTGCCATAAACGCCTCCTGCGGCACTTCTACACTGCCGAGCTGGCGCATACGCTTTTTGCCTTCCTTCTGCTTTTCAAGCAGTTTTTTCTTTCTTGTAATATCGCCGCCGTAGCACTTTGCAAGAACGTCCTTGCGCATAGCCTTAACTGTTTCTCTTGCGATAATCTTTCCGCCGATACACGCTTGAATAGGCACCTCAAAGAGCTGTCTTGGAATTTTCTCCTTTAACTTTTCTGCCATTTTTCTGGCTCTGCCGTAGGCTTTGTCAGCGTGAATAATGAACGACAGCGCATCTACAACCTCGCCGTTTAAGAATATATCAAGTTTAACAAGCTTGCTTTCGGCATAGCCGTTAAGCTCATAGTCAAACGAAGCATAGCCTCTTGTACGTGATTTGAGTGTGTCAAAGAAATCGTAAATAATTTCTGCCAGCGGAAGCTCATAGTGAATGTCAACTCTGTCGGAGTCTATATAGGTCATATCCTTGAAAACTCCTCGTCTGTCCTGACAAAGTTCCATAATGTTGCCGACATACTCGGACGGAGCGTAAATGTGTGCGTTTGTCATCGGCTCTTCGGCCTTTGCTATAAGTGCGCTTGACGGGTAGTTTGTCGGGTTGTCAATCATCATAACGCTGCCGTCGGTCATTGTCAGGCGGTAGCTTACGCTTGGCGCAGTTGTGATGAGGTCAAGGTTATACTCACGCTCTAAACGCTCCTGTATAATCTCCATATGAAGAAGTCCCAAAAAACCGCAGCGGAAGCCGAAGCCGAGAGCCACAGAGGTTTCCGGCTCAAACGAAAGTGATGCATCATTAAGATTGAGCTTGTCAAGAGCATCACGCAAATCAGAGTATCTTGCGCCGTCGGCAGGGTAGATACCGCAGTAAACCATCGGCTGAGCCTCACGATAACCGGGAAGCGGCTCTTTGGCGGGGTTTGAGCTGAGTGTTACGGTGTCGCCAACCTTTGCGTCCTTAACCGACTTAATAGCCGCCGCAATGTAGCAAACCTCGCCTGCGTGAATTTCCTTTGCAGGCTCAAGTGAGGTTGCTCGCAGATAGCCACATTCAACAACGGTAAAGCGTGATTTTGTCGCCATAAGCTCAATTTCATCGCCCGTTTTGAGTTTTCCGTCCATTACTCTTACATATATAATTACGCCCTTATAGGAGTCATAGTATGAGTCAAATATAAGCGCCTTAAGCGGTGCGCTGTCGTCACCCTGTGGTGCAGGAATATCGGTTACAATTTTCTCAAGCACAGCACGAATATTTATACCAGCCTTAGCCGAAACCTGCGGTGCGTCCTGTGCAGGTATTCCGATAACGTCCTCTATCTCGTTTATTACACGCTGAGGGTCTGCTGAGGGCAAATCAATCTTGTTGACTACCGGTACAATCTCAAGTCCGCTGTCAACTGCAAGATATGTGTTTGCAAGCGTTTGCGCCTCAATGCCTTGCGAGGCGTCAACAACAAGAACTGCTCCCTCGCAGGCGGCAAGGCTTCTTGATACCTCGTAGTTAAAGTCAACGTGGCCGGGAGTGTCAATTAGGTTAAAGGTGTATTCTTCACCGTCATCCGCCTTGTAGTTTAGCGTTACAGCGTGTGCCTTTATTGTAATTCCTCTCTCCCTCTCTAAGTCCATATTGTCGAGAAGCTGGTCCTCCATATCTCTCTGAGCTACTGAGCTTGTCTGCTCCAGTATTCTGTCGGCAAGCGTGCTTTTGCCGTGGTCGATATGCGCTATTATGCTGAAGTTCCTTATTTTATCTCTTGAAAATGACATTCAATCACCTTTTTCGTTATTTTGCGTTTGATGCGCTTGGGCAGAAGTCCTTCATACAGCAGAGTTCGCATTTGGGGCTTCGTGCCTGGCATACTGCTCTGCCGTGCAGCACAAGCCTGTGGCAGAAATCGTTTGACTCGTCCTCAGGTAATATTAACCTTAATATTTTCTCTATCTTCGCAGGGTCTTTTATGCTGTGAAAGCCAAGCCGAGAAGTTATTCTTATGCAGTGCGTGTCAACAACAACGGCACTTTTATGAAAAATATCACCGACAACAAGGTTTGCTGTTTTTCTGCCAATTCCGGGCAGAGTGATAAGCTGCTCTATTGTGTCCGGCACAACACCGCCGAAGTTATCCTTAAGAGCCTTAGCCATAGCCACAATATCCCTCGCCTTTGTTTTGTAAAGACCGCAGCTTTTGATGTATTCCTCAACCTCGCTGACATCGGCGTTTGCAAAATCATCAACTGTTTTGAAGTGCTCAAACAATGCAGGCGTTACAATATTTACCCTTGCATCGGTGCATTGTGCGGCAAGCCGTGTTGCTATAAGAAGCTGCAACGGATCATCATACACAAGTGAGCAGATTGCGTCTGGATATTCTTTTTTTAACGCTTCTATTGCCATAAGCGCACGCTGTTTATCTGTCATTTCGCACCTCCGTATAATTCACCAATTATTCTACCACAAACAGACAGTTTTGTCACCTTTTAAGTTTACATTTTGTTGTCGCTATGGTATACTTTTGCTGGAAAATTATATTAATGGCAGGTGGAAATTCCTATGTATCAAAACTATATTTTTGATTTGTACGGAACACTTTTTGATATAAGAACAGATGAGGGTATGGAGTCGCTTTGGGAAAATATGGCGTCGTTCTACACCTTCAACGGCGCAGCCTATGCCCCTGAGCAGCTTGAGGAAAAATACTGCGAGTATGTGGCGGCTGAAAAGGAAGCTGTAAAGGCAAAGCATCCTAAATTCACGAAAATAGATATAGAGATTAAAAATGTATTCAAAAAGCTCTATACTGACTGTGACGTTAAACCGTCAAGAGAGCTTGTTGAAATAACCGCAAGGCTGTTCCGTTGTCTGTCAACCACAATGCAGGTAAAGCCATATGACGGAGTGTTTGACCTTTTTGAATTGCTGCACAGTAAGGGTAAGAAGATTTTCCTGCTGTCAAACGCACAGCGCAGCTTTACCGAGCCTGAGCTAAGGGCCGCAGGAATTTACGACAAATTCGACGGTGTGCTTATCAGCAGTGACGCACTTTGCTGTAAGCCGGACGTTGCTTTTTACAAAAAGCTTTTTACTAAGTTTGATCTTAAAAAGGAAGAAAGCATTATGATTGGCAACGATGCAACCTCTGACATTAAGGGTGCAAATGATTTCGGAATTGACTCGCTATATATCCACACAGAGATTTCACCTCAGCCTATGCCTGAAAATGTTGACAGCACATATGTTGTTGAGGACGGAAATTTCAGAAAGATAGCACAGCTTATTGTGAAATAAAGGCTAATGGTATAACACAGCCCCACACGTTTTTTTGGTGTGGGGCAGACTTATTTAAGACGACAAGTACGATTAATTAAATTACAGAGGTATAATATGAGCTTTGATTATGACAGAATATACAACAAAATTTTTGAGCTTTCCGATGAAAAGTACAAAAGCTTTCATTCATCACTTGTTCCGGGTAATGACAAAATTGTCGGAGTAAGAGTGCCAAAGCTCAGGTTGCTTGCAAAGGAGATTGCAAAGGCAGATAACTGGCGTGAGTTTTTGCGCTGTGAAAGCCGAGGTCTGTATGAGGAAGAAATGTTGAAAGGCATTGTAATCGGTATGGCTAAATGCGGAATTGATGAAAGGCTTTCACTTGTAAAGGAATTTGTTCCGCATATTGACAACTGGGCGGTGTGCGATATTTTTACGGGAGGACTTAAAGTGTTTAAGAAAAACCGTGAGCTTATCCTGCCGTATATTGAACAGTGCCTCTTATCAAATGAGGAATTCACTGTTCGCTTTGCTGTCTGTATGCTGATGGATTATTTTGTCGATGATGAGTACATAGACTTAACTCTTGACCGAATATCCGAAATAAAACGCACAGATTATTACGTTATGATGGCAAGAGCGTGGGCGTTGTCGGTATGCTTCATCAAATATCGTGAAAAAACGCTTGAACTGTTCAAGTCAAACAGGCTTGACAAAGTTACGCAAAATAAAGCTATTCAAAAGTGCCGAGAGTCATTTAGAGTATCTGATGAGGATAAGCGGATGTTAAAGTTGCATAAACGAGAATGATAAAATTCGGCAAAATTTACAGTTGAAAATATTCACCAAACTGACGGAGATAATTACTTTCATAGGATAATTAAATAAAGTATTTTCTTTCGTGCGGTGATGATTATGAAAAAGCGCATTGCTGCTGTGCTTTTGGCAGTCACTCTTGTCCTTTCGTGTTTTGAAGCAAGAGCATATACATATTATGATGTATCAAAATTAATGAATGCCGATGATTTTCGTTCCTGTGCAGACTCGTCCGGAGGAATTTTTCTTTCCGCAAAGTATGGCTCAGCTCTTGAGTTTATGTATATAAACGGCAGCGGAGCCTCAGGGTTTTCATTTGAGCCTGACGGTCTGACGCTCGAAGCATTTTCGGGCAGCAACGGTATTGTCGGTGCCGTGCTGAGTGGAACAGATGTGAGTGAAAACGGGGTTAATATCTCTCAGCTGCAAATTCTGACGTATGATTTCAAGAAAAATTTCAATGATATAAACACTGTAAGTGCAACAATTGCAGGCAGGGATAGCTTTGCTCTTGGCAAGAACGAATATTATATCTTACAGGATGACCTGAAAACAATAAGAGCATACAGCTTGGACAGTGTATTTAAGTTCAGTGTGAGGTCATTTCGTCCTGTTGATCAGCTTTTGTATGACAGTGCCGCAGATTGTCTGTATGTAGTTTACAGTGACGGTATCGGTTTGCTTGACGGTGATGTTCTGTATGATTTGGGCAATCTTCAAACACCTGTTACATTGTGCGGAAAATCTGCCGTCATAAGCAGCAGCGGCAGGGTGTATGCGATAAACGGCAGAACAATAAAAAGCCTTTGCACGGTACCGAGCAGCAGCTGTGCTGTAATCAGAAATATGGTATACTATTCTGACGGAAGTATGATTTATTCTATGTCGGGCAGCGGTGAGGTTTTATCATATCTCGACACAGGAGAATATATTTATCAGCTTTTTCCCTGCGGAACAAAAGTTGGCGCATTGAATGACAGCGGAGAGCTTATGACGGTAGCTGCCAATGAGATGGAACCTGTGGTTAAGCCAACCCGACCCGAAGCTTCAAGTGATTCAAAGCCTCCGGAAAGCATAAGCTCTGAGCTGAACGGGAAGGGTGGAATTACCTCCGATTTATACACTATTGATAACAGTGCGATGACGGTGACGGGAATTAAGCCACAAACTACTATTGCGGTTTTTAAAACGAATATAGATTACAGCGACTATAAGGCTGTGTTCAGAAATTATGACGGTAAGACAAGGACAAGCGGAAATGTAGGTACAGGCTTCACCGCAGAGTTTACGGGAGCTGACAAGAAAAGCTACACGCTGATTGTTTCGGGTGATTTAACGGGTGAGGGCAATGTAAACAGCCTTGATGTCAGAAGTTATATGAGGTGCCTGTGCGGCAAGGCTCAGCTCGATTTTCCGTTTAAGGCGGCGCTTGATATAAACGGTGACAGCGAGTGTGATGTGCTTGATTTGCTCGTTGCGGCTAAACAATAGAACAGAAAAATAAAGAGCTGAGGTTTTAAAATTACCTCGGCTCTTTTTGTTGGTTTAAATTTCTATTTTAATCATTTTATGAAGTTTCATTTTATCCGCAGTTTTGTTGAATACAACGAAAAGCACTGCGCTCAAAGCTGTTATTACTGATATTAAAATCAGCATTCTGACGCTGAACGGGTTTGTTCCGAAGAACCACCCGAACACCGTAATGCCAAGTGCCAGTCCGCCGGCACATACCGTTATCAAAGCCGTTCTTATTGCGTTGAACGGAATACTGATTTTTGTGATAAGCATAATTCCTGCAATAGACAGAATGACAACCTGAAGCGTTGAATATTCAATGTCAGTTGTTCCGAATGTAATGTGAAGTATGACGTTAGCCACAGTCATAAGTATAACAACAAGTGCGCAGGGCAAAGCCCTTGATATGACATTGATAAAGAAATTTCCCTTGACTCGCTCGTGGTTTGGCTCAAGAGCCAGCACGAAGGACGGCAGACCAATTGCAAATGCGCTTACAAGAGTCATCTGTATTGGCTCAATTGGGTAGGAGAGTGGTAGAAAGACGAAAAGCAGGCTGAGTATAGATGAGTAGATTGTCTTTACAATAAAGAGAGAAGCACTGCGCTGAATGTTGTTTATTGACCGCCTGCCTTCAGCCACAACACGGGGCATTGAGGAAAAGTCAGAATCCATCAGCACAAGCTGAGAAACATTTCTTGCCGCCTCACTGCCGCTTGCCATTGCAACACTGCAATCAGCCTCTTTGAGTGCGAGTACATCATTTACGCCGTCGCCGGTCATTGCAACAGTGTGACCTGCCTCTTTAAGCGCAAGAACAAACGCCTTTTTCTGGTCGGGCGTTACTCTGCCGAATACGGAGTATTTCAAAATAGCTTCTTTAATGTCCTCGTCGGTTTTGAGGGTTGAAGCGTCAATGTATTTATCATAATTTTTAAGACCTGCTTCCTTTGCTATGCTTGCAACGGTATGCACATTGTCACCCGATATTATCTTAAGCTCAACACCCTGTGATGCGAAAAACTCAAGCGTGTCGTGTGCGCTGTCACGAACCTTATCCTTGATAACAAGGACGCCAATCGGCTCTAATTTATCGGGCAAGCTTTCTCCGTTGAAATCGCTCGCGGAGTGAGCAACGGCAAGAACTCTGTACCCGTTTGAATATTCTTTAATTGATTCGGATACGCTTTCGGGGATAATATCCTTGAAAATGAATTCCGCCGCACCGAATACAAGTGAGCCGTCATTGCCAAAGTACGCACCGCTCCATTTTTTTGCGGAAGAGAACGGATGGATTTTTACCGCCGTTTTGTTACTTGTGCCGTTAAACATTGCCTTAACGGCATTATAGGTTGGGTTGTCATCGTTAAGAGAAGCTGTCAAAGCGTTCAAAGCGTCCTTAAATTCCTCATCTGTTGTGCCGTTTATGGGTATAGCTTTATGCACAACCATATTACCCTCTGTGATAGTACCTGTTTTGTCAAGACACAGCACATCAACCCTTGCGAGCGTTTCAATGCAGTACAGTTCCTGAACAAGTACATTGTGCCTTGAAAGTCTTATAACACCTACGGCAAGCACGGTACTTGTCAGCAGGATAAGTCCTTCCGGAATCATACCGACTAAGGCGGCGACAACGTGTGTTACAGTTTCTTGAATGTTGCCGTTGTTTTGAAAGAATTGATTGAACGAGAGCAACAGACCAATCGGGAAAATTGCAATAGAGATTATTTTTATTATCCTGTTCAGCGTTCTCATTATCTCGGAATTGACCTTTTTAACATACTTGGCTCCGCTGAACACTGTTGAGGCATAGTTGTCGTTTCCAATATGCTCCGCCTTGCAGCGGCATCTGCCGCTTACAATAAAGCTGCCGGATAGAAGTGTGTCGCCTGGCTTTTTATGTATTGGTTCAGATTCACCTGTCAAAAGCGATTCATTGACGTCAACCTCGCTGTTCATAACGATGCAGTCGGTAGGCACCTGATTGCCTGAGGAAAGCTCGATTATGTCGTCAAGGACAATATCATTAATTGAAATTTCCTGTATCTTGCCGTTACGCACTGACTTGACCTTGGCTTGGTTTATTATCGATAGCCTGTCAACAGTGCGCTTTGCTCGAATCTCCTGAAAAATGCCGATTGCAATGTTTGCAAGTATGACAACCATAAAAAGCATATTCTTGTAAGAACCGACAAGCAACACTGCTATTGCAAGGATTATATTAATAAGGTTAAACAGTGTGCAGATATTGTCGGCAAAAATGCGGGGTATGCTTTTTGTCGGCAGGGTAGATTCTTTGTTGTAAAGTCCTTCCCTTAAGCGGCACTCTACTTGTTCGGCGGTAAGTCCGTCTTTCGCCGTTGGGTTGAGTCGCTCAGGCAGGCTTGCTTCGTTGTTCATTTTATCACCGACTTTCAATAATTTGCGGATTATATTTCCGCATTTTTTTAATAATATCATAAGCGGAAATTTTTTACAATAATATTATGATTTGAGTTGCGTTGTTTTTCCACAAATGAAATTTTTTTGAAATAAGTGTTTTTTCAAGCTGTTTTTTAAAGGTTTGCGGATAAAATTGCTTTGGAATATATTTTTGGGTGATTATACCGCCGCTTTTGATTAATGCTATTAATGCAGGAGCTTGGAGGTGATAAAATGAGAGCAAAAAAAATATTTAAATTTTGTTATACGGTGACAGCTTTGTCTGCTCTTGCGCTGTTTGGCTGCACTGCGTTCTTTGCGTCTTCAATACCGGATAGCTTTACTGTGACAGATGAAAGCACAGTGCAGGGTTTAAGCGCAATGCCGGCACTGACCATTGTAAAGGACGAAAAAGTTAACGCAAACGGAGAAGGCGGAAACGGACAGCTTGTGTTTGCTAATATATTTCCCGTTAAAAGCGTAAGTATTACAAGCCGTGAGGATATTAAGGTTATACCCGGCGGCACACCGTTTGGCGTTGAAATTTTCACAAGCGGAGTTATGGTCGTAAAAACAGAGGAGCTTGCGTCAAACGGCAGAAAAAGCAGTCCCGCTGTTGACGCTGGTATAAAGGTTGGCGACACTATAAAAAGCGTAAACGGTGATGTTGTGCTGAACAATTCGCAGCTTTCTAAGCTTGTCAATAAAAGCAACGGTAAGCCGCTTGTGTTTGAGGTTAGCAGAGATATGCAGGACTTTACTACAAGCGTTACTCCGATTAAAATGGGTGAGAACAACTACAAAATAGGACTTTGGATACGGGACAGCTCGGCAGGCATAGGCACAACTACCTTTTATTGCAATGAAAACGGTGGATTTGCAGGGCTTGGGCACGGCATATGTGACGTTGACACAGGAGGACTTATGCCGCTTGACCACGGTATGATTTTAAATGCGAGTATAGACACGATTACAAAGGGCATAGAGGGAACACCCGGAAGCCTTAACGGGCACTTTGAGTTAGGCGCAGTTGGAAAGCTTAATGATAATATGGAAACAGGCGTTTACGGAACTGTAAATAAAATGCCGGACAATCTGGAAAATGAGGTTTCCGTAGCCTCAATTCAGGAGGTAAAAACAGGCAAAGCCACATTGCTGACAACCTTAAACGGGGACGAGCCGGGCGAATATGACATTGAAATAGAGAGCATAGGCTATGATGAAAACAACAAGACAAAGAATATGGTTATAAGGATAACAGATGAGGAGCTTAAAAGCAAAACAGGCGGAATAGTGCAGGGTATGAGCGGAAGCCCGATAATTCAAAACGGCAAGCTTGCCGGTGCAGTTACACACGTATTTGTCAATGCTCCCGACAAGGGTTATGCAATTTTTGCCGAGAATATGCTGTCTGATTATGCAAGGTCAACAGGGCTGTATGATGAGGCTGCTTAAAGTGGCTTTAGGCGGAAACATTATGCTCTTACGCAACAACAAAGGCAAGCTCTCAGGTTAAGAGCTTGCCTTAATGCTTGTGTTGCGTTATTTTATATTGAATCAATGTCAACTCCAAATTGTTGGAAAAAGCGAGATTATGGCGAGTGCTGAATGTTATCAGCGAGTTTTATTACAACTCGTCTATTATGGTCGGCTAAATTACGATTACAAAAATAATGAATATAAAATTTTTTTAAAAAAGTTTCTGTAAGCTCTTGCATTATTTACCAAAATATGGTAATATTGGTACAACAACAAAACAGTTAGGGGATATAAAATGGAAAATAAGATTTTAGCAATTTTAACAGCAGAACCTCAGGAATTTAGCAGAGAACAGCTTGCTCATTTTGACAAATGCGGTATTGAACTGTCGATTTGCGGCAAAGACGGAATTGAGCTTATGGAGCGGATTAATACGCTGAAGCCGAGAATTGTAATTGCCGATTTGTTTTTGAAGAAGATTGACGGAATCGGAGTTTTGCGCAGCGTAATTAACCAAGGTGAGAATCCGCCGGAGTTTGTTATGCTTTCAAGCTTTGACAGTCCTGTGCTTGAGCGTGAGGTGATAAACAGCGGAGCGTCGCTGTTTGCTTCATATCCCGTTGATACTGCCGCTCTTGCGCAGGAGATAGCAGGCCTTGTTAATGGCAGCAAGAAAGACAATATCCGTCACCTGAGCGAAGCAAAGGGCGATTCAATAGAGATGCAGGTGACTGAGATTCTGCACCAGATTGGTGTTCCTGCACATATTAAGGGCTATCACTACCTGAGAAGGTCGATTATTATGTCGATAGAAACTCCGGAAATTATCAACGCAGTTACAAAGAAGCTTTATCCGTCGGTTGCTAAGCTTTATGAAACAACCTCTTCAAGGGTAGAAAGAGCTATTCGTCACGCTATTGAGGTTGCGTGGGACAGGGGAGATGTTGATGTACTGAACTCTTATTTTGGATATACTATTCACAACGGCAGAGGGAAGCCGACAAACAGCGAGTTTATTGCAATGATTTCTGATAAGCTGAGATTACAGCTTAAAAATGCAGGTTAATACAAAGACACACAAAAACAGAGCCTTGGCTTTTGACGGTCAAGGCTTTGCTTTTTTAGTTTTAGCTTAATAATAAAAGCAGCGGCGGCATACAGAGAAATCTGTATGCCGCCGCTTATTGTTGATTTTATTTATTAGCGATTATTTATTCTCGCCGTAGTAAGCTGCGAGGTACATATCCTTGATTTCGCTCATAAGCGGATATCTTGGGTTAGCGCCTGTGCACTGGTCGTCAAATGCGTTTTCAACCATTTCATCAAGAGTTGCAAGGAAGTCCTCTTCCTTAATGCCGTACTCTGCGATAGTCTTCTTGATGCCAACCTTAGCCTTAAGCTCGTCAATGCCCTTGAGGAAGTTCTCAAATACTTCTTCGTCGCTGTTGCCTGTGAAGCCGCAGAAACGTCCGCACTCTGCGTATCTCTCAAGAGTATGCGGGTACTTGTACTGTGAGAATGTACCCATCTTTGTCGGAACCGAGCAAGCGTTGAACTTCATAACAAGGTTGATAAGAAGTGCGTTTGCAACGCCGTGCGGGAGGTGGTGATAAGCGCCGAGCTTATGAGCCATTGAGTGGCAAACACCGAGGAATGCATTGGCAAAAGCCATACCTGCCATTGTTGAAGCGTCAGCCATCTTCTCTCTTGCTTCCGGATCGTTTGCACCGTTCTCGTATGCGCTCGGGAGGAATTTGAAGATGTTCTTCATAGCCTTGAGTGCAAGACCGTCTGTATAGTCAGTAGCCATAATGGAAGCGTAAGCCTCAAGTGCATGTGTCAAAGCGTCAATACCTGATGCGCTTGTAAGACCCTTAGGCTGGTTCATCATATTGTCAGCGTCGATAATAGCAATATTCGGGAGAAGCTCATAGTCAGCAAGCGGATACTTGATGCCTGTGTTCTCGTCTGTGATAACGGCAAACGGAGTAACCTCAGAGCCTGTACCTGATGAAGTTGGGATAGCAACAAAAGTAGCCTTTTCGCCCATCTTCGGGAAGGTGTAAACTCTCTTTCTGATATCCATAAAGCGCATAGCCATATCAAAGAAGTCTGCTTCCGGATGCTCATAGAGAACCCACATAATCTTAGCTGCGTCCATAGCAGAGCCACCGCCAAGTGCGATGATTGTGTCAGGCTCAAATGCTCTTATCTGCTTAACACCCTCAAGTGCGCAGCCGAGTGTCGGGTCCGGAGCAACGTCGAAGAAGCACTGATGCTGAATACCCATCTCGTCGAGCTTCTCCTCTATGCCCTTAGCGTAGCCATTCTTGTACAGGAACTGGTCTGTAACGATAAATGCCTTTTTCTTGCCCATAACTGTGCCAAGCTCATCAAGGGCAACCGGCATACAACCCTTCTTAAAGTAAACCTTTTGCGGTGCTCTGAACCAAAGCATATTCTCTCTCCTCTCGGCAACAGTCTTTATATTGATAAGGTGCTTAACGCCAACGTTCTCAGATACTGAGTTGCCGCCCCAAGAGCCGCAGCCAAGTGTGAGTGACGGAGCAAGCTTGAAGTTGTAAAGGTCGCCAATGCCGCCATGTGATGACGGAGTGTTGATAAGAATACGGCAGGTTTTCATAGCCTCGTAGTGCTTTTTAATTTTCTCTGTTTCTGACGGATGAATATAAAGTGAAGATGTGTGGCCGTAGCCGCCGTCTGCAACAAGTCTTTCAGCCTTTGCAATAGCGTCATCAAAGCTTTCAGCCTTGTAAAGTGCAAGTACAGGGGAGAGCTTCTCGTGAGCGAACTCCTCGCTGATGTCAACGCTTTCAACCTCACCAATAAGAATCTTTGTGCTTTCCGGAACGTCAACGCCTGCGAGCGCAGCGATTGTGTGAGCCTTCTGACCAACAATCTTAGCGTTAAGAGAGCCGTTAATGAGGATTGTCTTTCTTACCTTATCAAGCTCGTCGCCCTTAAGGAAGTAGCAGCCTCTTGATTGAAATTCCTTCTTAACTGCATCATAAACATCAGCAACAGCTGTAACAGACTGCTCAGATGCGCAAATCATACCGTTGTCAAATGTCTTTGAGTGAATGATTGAGTTAACTGCAACCTTGATGTCTGCTGTTGAATCAATAATAACAGGTGTGTTACCTGCGCCAACACCAAGAGCCGGCTTGCCTGATGAATAAGCAGCCTTAACCATTCCCGGACCACCTGTTGCAAGAATTGTGTCTGAATTCTTCATAACCTCGTTTGTAAGCTCAAGTGACGGAATGTCAATCCAGCCGATAATTCCCTCCGGAGCGCCTGCTGCAACTGCTGCGTCAAGAACAACCTTTGCTGCTGCAATAGTTGACTTCTTTGCTCTTGGGTGTGGGCTGATGATGATAGCGTTTCTTGTCTTTAAAGCGATAAGTGTTTTGAAGATAGCTGTTGATGTCGGGTTTGTTGTCGGGATAACTGCTGCGATAAGACCGATAGGCTCTGCAACCTTTTTGATGCCGAATGCCTTATCTTCTTCAATTACGCCGCAGGTTTTCTCATTCTTAAATTTGTTGTAGATATATTCTGCTGCATAGTGGTTCTTGATAACCTTATCTTCTACAATACCCATGCCTGTTTCCTCAACCGCCATTTTTGCGAGAGGAATACGCTCTTTGTTTGCAGCGATTGCTGCTGCCTGAAAGATTTTGTCAACCTGTTCCTGTGTGTAGGTTGCAAATACCTTCTGGGCTTCTCTCATAGCGTTCATTTTAGCAACGAGAGCTTCAACATTATCGATGATTTCCGGTACTGCTGTTTCTTTCTTAGCCATGATTTTCTCCTCCATTTAGTAGTAGATTAATAAATAAAATCAACAGAAGTCTTGTTTCTTTCTTTCTGCAGTTTCATTATATGAGATTGTTAAAAAATTGTCAATATCTTTTTCAGTGAAATTATTGTAAAATCCGCCTTGTTTTTCCGCTTATATTCTGCCGGCGGAACAGTGCGGATTTTTGATAGTCTGTTTTGTATATTTTCTATATTACACGCAACAACATTTATGAATTTTGACGATTAATTTGTCGAATAAAGTCAGTAAGCTGCAAGGCAAAAAGAGTTTTGAACAACATTTTTGCAATTAAGTTTTTAATCTTTGGATAAAACAGAGAATTAAAATTTCCTGTCAAAATTGATTATTTTGAAAGTAGTGTTAATTCGTATTTAACAAATAAAATTTTATAGGAAACAATAAATTATTGTGTGATAATTTAAAAAATATAAACAAATACTAAAATCTGTATGATATTCCAAAAAAGCCCTACTAACATTGGCGATTATGTGTATTGAAAAAAATAAATAATAATGGTAAGATTTAATTGAAAAGAGCATAAGTCAAAATCACGTAAAAATGGGGTGATTCCGATGTACAGAGGTTTGTGTGAAATTACTTAAAAATTATTAAATTCAAGGAAGCTCACAAATAAAATTTAACTGATTATATCAATTCTTTTAGTAGTATTATTATTAACACAGCAGAAAGGAGAAGCAAGCTTATGAAAACAAGATTAAAGGCTATGATCGCTGTAATGCTGATTGTTTTAACAGCGGGTGTGTTTATTGTGCAATCCTATGCAAGCGGCAATTTGAACCTTGGTGCTGCCGATAATAAGGAAACAGAATACAGTGATGAATACAGCACGGGCTATATTGACACAGCTGTTACTAAAACAGCGTCCGGCAGGTTCCAAAATGATAAGCTTGCAGGGACGCAGAAAAAGTTAGAGCTTGACGGACAAATGATTACGCTTAAGTATGATTATTCGTATAACGATAATGAAATTGCAGTTGATAAAAGAGCAGACGTTTACGGCAGCGAGGACATTTTTATTGATGAAAACGGAACAGCATACCACTATTTATATGATACCGATAAATTCCTTGGCTTTACAAATCCATCGACAAATTTAGACAAAATTAAAGGAAGCATTAAAGTAAATAAAGAAACGGCTGTAGATGTTGCAGCAGATTATTTGTCAAGCTTTGTGGAAAATTTTGAAGATTATGTATATACCGAAACGGTTGAGCAAGACGTCGGAGGCGTCGGAGTCTATGACGTCAGATTTTATTATTACCTTAACGGTGTAAAAACTGACGATGTTGCTCGTGCGTGGATTACGCCGAACGGCGGTGTATTTTCAGCGTATTGCTTTAATATGGGCAAATATTCCCGTTATCAGGGCAAGAGCTTACAAATGCGAAGCGACGATAATGCAGCATATGCCGATTTGAGTGATACAAATAACAGCGGTACAAGCGTTCAGGCTTATTTGCAGGCGGCAAAGAAACATAATATTGACGATAGCTATATTACAACCACTGATGATGGTCAGCTTATGCTCTATACCTTCAGCTGTGACGGCACACCTGAGAGACATAAGGAGGAAATGCTGCCGATTGATGTAAAATAAATTTAATTACTGTTAGCTAATTTAGATAAACAGGGTGCAGGAAATAAGCTTGTGTTTTCTGCACCCTGTTGTTATATATATCAATACCCAAAAACGCCGTCAAGGCTTTCATCGTTGTGAATCCAGTCCTCAACATAAATTGCAGTAAATTCCGTTTTTGTATTTCTGATAATAACCTTTTTAATTCCCGAATTGATTATCATTCTTTTGCACATAGCGCACGAGTTTGCGTGATCAATATATTCGCCTGTCTTTGCGTTCTTGCCAACAAGGTACATTGTTGCGCCTATCATATCGTTTCTTGCGGCATGTATAATGGCGTTTGCCTCTGCGTGAACACTGCGGCACAGCTCATATCGCTCGCCCCTTGGGATATTCTTTGTTTCTCTTATGCAGTGGCCAAGGTCTATGCAGTTTTTCCTGCCTCTTGGTGCGCCAACATAACCTGTTGAAATAATTTGGTCACGGTTGACTATAATTGCGCCGAAATTGCGCCGCAGGCAGGTGCCTCTTTCTAAAACCGTTTCGGCAATATCAAGGTAATAATTATTCTTGTCGATTCTGTCCATTTTGCTCGCCTCCGAACTGTTTTATTATATAAGTATATAATATCGTATTTTGCGGTGATAATCAACAGATTAAGCGTATTGATGAGTAAAAAATTTATTTTATTTTTAAGCTATATTGCCTTTGTCTTGTTCGGTAAAGCTTAAAGCGCAATATGAATTTGAGGGAAGGAGCTATTGTTAATTCTTATACGGAAAAAACTGTGTTTTATGTGAATTAATTTGCTGATTTTCAGATAATTTTATTCATTTCGCTTGCAATTTGGCGCAAGCTATATTATCATATTATTTAACAATATGTTAAGAAAAGAGGACACAAAATGAAGAAGAAAATCATTTCCGGCTTACTCGCATTATCAATGCTTTGCACAGCGGCAGTTTCGCTTACAGCTTGTAACTCAAGTTCAGACTCATCAAGCTCTCAGCCTTCTGCAAGCAGCACTGAAGCAAAAGTTAAGAGCATCGACGATCTCGCAGGCGCAAAGATTGGCGTTCAGCTTGGCACAACAGGCGATATTTACGCAAGTGACTACGAAAAAGAGGGTTCAACCATTGAGCGTTATAACAAGGGCGCAGACGCAGTTTTGGCACTTACACAGGGCAAGATTGACTGCGTAATCATTGACAACGAGCCTGCTAAGGCTTTTGTAGCTGCTAACCAAGGTCTTAAGATTCTTGACGAGCCGTTTGCAGAGGAAGAATATGCAATCTGCGTTGCAAAGAACAATACAGAGCTTAGAGATAACATCAACAAGGCTCTCAAGGAGCTAAGAGAAGACGGCACAATCGACAAGATTATCAACAACTACATCGGCGATGACACAAAGGGAAAGACACCTTATGAAACTCCGGAAGGAACAGACACTTCTAAGGGTGAGCTTCACATGGCAACTAATGCAACCTTTGAGCCGTATGAGTATCAAGAGGGCGGTAAGGTTGTAGGTATTGACGCTATGATTGCACAGGCAATCTGCGACAAGCTCGGATATAAGCTTGTTATCGACGATATGGACTTCGACGCTATCATTACTGCTGTTCAGTCAGGTAAGGCAGATTTCGGTATGGCAGGTATGACTGTTAATGAGGAAAGAAAGCAGTCCATAAACTTTACCGATACATACACAAAGGCAAAGCAGGTTATTATTGTTAACGGGTAATTTGATTTAGAGTTCGCTGGCAACACAGCTGCGCTTTCGGCTTTTGCTTAAAGCACGGCTGTGTTGCAGTTTTGAACGGATTAAATAATTGTTGAACGGCAAAGCCTTTCAAATAAGGAGGAAAGTAAATGGAACAATTCTTTTCCGAGATAGCGGCAAGCTTTGAAAGAACCTTTATCACAGACGACCGTTGGCTTCAGCTTTTGGCGGGCCTCGGTGTTACTGTTGAGATAACCCTGCTTGCGGCTGTTATCGGTGTTGTACTCGGCTTTCTAATAGCTATTGTGCGCTCAACGCACGATATGCAGCTTATGGGCAGAAAATGCTCCAAGCCGAGCGACTATCTTCTTAAGGTTCTCAATGTAATTTGCAATATTTACATAACGGTTATCAGAGGAACGCCGGTTGTTATTCAGCTTATGATAATTTACTACGTTGTGTTTGCTTCTCTGCGTGAGGGCATTATTGCGGCGATTATCGCTTTCGGACTTAACTCGGCGGCTTATGTTGCAGAAATTGTTCGTTCGGGTATTATGTCGATTGACAAAGGTCAGTTTGAGGCGAGTCGTTCACTCGGCTTTGACTACAAGAGCACTATGATTCACGTTGTTATTCCACAGGCGTTTAAGAATATTCTGCCTGCTCTTGGCAACGAGTTTATCGTACTTGTTAAGGAAACCTCTGTTGCCGGCTACGTAGCGCTTAAGGATTTGACATATGTCGGAAATCTTATCCGTTCCCGTACATATGAAGCTTTCTTCCCTCTCATTACAATTGCAATAATATACCTCATAATTGTTCTTATCCTTACATTCTTCCTCAAAAAGCTTGAAAGGAGGCTGCGCAACAGTGACCACTGATAATGTACTTATTAAAGTAAATGGTTTGAAGAAGTCGTTCGGCGAGGTTGAGGTGCTCAAGGGTATCAATGCCGAAATCCGCAAGGGCGATGTTATGGTTGTTATCGGAGCTTCCGGCTCCGGCAAATCAACCTTCCTGCGCTGTCTTAACAAGCTTGAAGAGCCAACAGGCGGAGAGATACTCTTTGAGGGAACAGACATAACCGACCCGAAGGTGAACATCAACCTGCATAGACAGAAAATGGGTATGGTGTTCCAACAGTTCAATTTGTTTCCGCATATGACGGTGCTTAAAAATATGACCCTCGGCCCAATAAAGCTTTTAAAGCTTGAAAAAGCAGAGGCTGAAAAAAGAGCGATGGAGCTGCTTGAAAGGGTTGGACTTGCAGACAGAGCAAACGCATATCCTAATCAGCTTTCCGGCGGACAGAAGCAGAGAATAGCCATTGTTCGTGCG
The DNA here is from genome assembly GCF_024433635.1 of Ruminococcus sp. zg-924. Lineage (GTDB taxonomy): Bacteria > Bacillota > Clostridia > Oscillospirales > Acutalibacteraceae > UBA7067. The sequence continues at coordinate 223,785 of NZ_WNJZ01000001.1, forward strand.
TTATGTATGAACCCTGACGTAATGCTGTTTGACGAGCCGACAAGTGCGCTTGACCCTGAGATGGTTGGCGAGGTGCTTGATGTTATGAAGCAGCTTGCAAAGGACGGAATGACAATGGTTGTTGTAACCCACGAAATGGGCTTTGCAAGAGAGGTTGGAACAGAGATAGTGTTTGTTGATGACGGCGTTATCTTAGAGCAGGGATCACCTGAGGAATTCTTCAAAAATCCGAAAAACCAGAGGCTCAAGGACTTTCTGTCTAAGGTGCTGTAAGCTTAGTTTGAATATTAAAATATAAACGGCGAATCATTTTGATTCGCCGTTTATATTTTAATAAATAGCTTACTTAATAGCCTTAAATGAAAGTATTTGTATTACTAATAACATAAAAAATTGCAGGTAGTACTTGACAAAAACAAAAAAAGTGATATCATCAATATATATTATAAAATGACAAATAAATACAAGATTAGTTAAAAGTGCCATTATATAATTGTTAACATTGAGAATATTATTCTCGATGTGTTTTTTGCAAAACTATAAATGTATCGGGACTTCAAAAAATCATTTACGGTATAACTTAAAGAAAAGGCGACATATTTATGAAAATAAGCAAAATCATATTTTCTCGTTTGTGTTTCTATTTTTATTCTAATAAGCTCGTTTTTGTACTTTTTTCACTTGGATGTTTTATGTGTGCTATAAGCTTTACGTATTTTTATGGAAATACTATGCCATCAAAGCTTTTGCCGTCAAAAGAGAATAATATTAATTATTTCGAGTTTAGCATAAATAACAGCGAGGATTTTTCCAAGTTGTTTTCAAACGATGTTTTAGTATCGGATGAGGTTGCAGATATTAGGTTTTATCACACTTTTGAAAATAATGAGTTGCCGAAAAATCTACAAGATGAAAGCTCGTCTTATTTTAAGCTAAGTGCAGGCTTGATTTCAGAAGACCATATATTTCAGGAAAAGGGCAGGATAGAGTTTACTGAAGAGGAAAACCAAAACGGCGAAAATGTGGTTATTCTCCCCCAAGATTATAATATGATGGCAATACAGTTAGGGGATGAAATAACGCTGTGCGGTTGCAAATTTGAGGTTATCGGTTTTCACGCCGGTTGGGATCAACTAATTATTCCCCAAAAAACAATGCAAAATTTGAACATAGGTATAGATTCTTTTGCGTTGTATATGAAAAACGGAGTAAGCAGAGAAGAGAGCGAAAAGTTTATTTCGGAGGTTAATTCGTGTGTTTCCGTAGCGCAGGTTATCAGTTCTCCTCTTGAAATGTACAATGCGGCACAAAGGCAGGATTCCGGAATAATGGTTTTACTGTCTGTTGTCTATATTATTTCTATTACATCATTTATGTTCCTTATGAAGTTTATGGTGGACAAAAGTAGAAGAGAAAATATAATTTATTCTATCGTAGGTGCGACAAAAAAGAAGGTTGTTTCTATTTTGCTTGCCGAGAGTGTAACGATTACCGCAATTATTTCGTTTCTTGCTGTTTTTGTTCATATACTATTCTACGAGTCGTTCTTTTCACAAATAAATACTGAGCAAGGAATAATTTATAACGCCAATGATTATTTCCTAATTACAGCATTTATGATTATGCTTTCTCTGTTGACCTCAATTCCGTTTGTGTTTAGTTATATGAAGTGTTCGATTGTTGAGAATAAGAATAAATATAACTTATGATTTTGGAGAAAAATATGAAAAGTATAAAGTTAATACTTAGTTTCCTTTTTAAAAGTAAGACTGCGGCAATAATACTTGTATTTTCATATATGTTGGTTTTGTTTGTTGCTAATACAGCTTTTGCATCGTATAGATATATTTCCTATACGAGGGATATCTTTGTGAATTATAACAGTCCAAATATGTTGTATTGTGCGTTTGATTATGATCCGTCAGAAATAATGAAAGAGAGCGGGACCGACCCAATCAACGATAATCTAAATAGAATTGAGAATGACGCTAAAAAATATAATGCATATGAACCTTTTTTAAAGGATCAACATTTTATGTGCAATTACAGCGGACATCAGATTGTAGGCAAAATATATGATAAAGCAATGGTAGAGAAATATCCGATGCCACTTACAAACGGAACCTGGGAAGATTTATCAGATAAAAGTACTGATGGTGTTTTTACCGCTGTTGCATCAGGGGCTCAGTTTGATGGCGAAAAAATAGGCAATATTGTTTATATCAGCGTTAATAGTGAAAGCTCTCAGCCAAGCTATATAAAGGTTAAAATAGTCGGCAAGCTTGCTCCACCCAATGCGGTTCCAACCTTTAACCAGTCAGGTAGTATAGTAACTGCCGATTCTATGTTTGGCAATTTAAATGGACTTGTTTTTTTAAAATCAGAAGAACTGTATAATAAAATAAATTCTATTTCTAAATATGCAATTGTAACTTCGGGAAATTTTATAACCGGTGTTTCGTCGGAAACTAATGAAATTGAGCAGGAGAAATACATAGATTTTTTGAAAAATCAGTTTTTAGTTAAATCCTATGATGAGATAAAGCTTGAATCTGACGAAAAAGTTGGCAGAGAATTACGTCATAAAATGCCTGTTCCTTCTTTTCTGCTGCTTATTGTCAGCTTTTCTCTTTTGAGTATTTCTGTATTGTTTGTCAACAAAAACATAAATGACCATGCCATTTACTTTTTGTGTGGTTGCAGTAGAAAGCGAAGCTCTGCAATTGTTGCCTGCGGCATTGTGCTTTTAGGTGCGATTGGCGGAATTATAAATATTATTTATATATTGTGTTATAATACTCTGTCTGCACTTAGTGTTTTAAATATAGGAGATGTTTTGTTTGACGGAATATCAATACTATTTACTGCATTGTATTTGTTCGTAACGGTTGGCATTTCGGTTGCTTTGGCACTAATTATTTTCAGGAAAAGCACACCAATAGAAATATATCGGAGAGTTGAATAATGATTAAAGTTGAAAATCTAATTAAAACATATAAACTTGGCAAGAATCTGTTCTATGCGCTTGATGATGTTTCGTTCACTATAAACGACGGTGAGTTTGTTGCAATCTGCGGAACATCAGGTGCAGGAAAATCTACATTATTGCATATTCTTGGCTGTCTTGACAAGGCTGACAGTGGGAAATATTATATTGATGGTGTCGATGTTTTTTCGCTGAATGATTCTAAAACATCTAAACTGCGAAATCAAAAGATTGGTTTTGTGTTGCAGGACTTTTCGTTAATTAATCAGAAAAAAGTAGATTTTAATGTAATGTTGCCAATGTATTTTAATAAAACTTCCGGCAGTCAGATGAAAATAAAGGCAGATAAAGCGTTAAAAGCAGTTGGACTGGATGAACAGCAAAATAAAAATGTAAACCAGTTATCAGGAGGACAACGGCAAAGAGTAGCCATAGCAAGGGCAATTGTAAATAGTCCGTCAGTTATTTTTGCAGATGAACCTACCGGTTCTCTTGACTCTAAAACATCTCAGTCAATAATGGAATTGTTCAAAGAGTTAAATGATAAAGGTATAACAGTAATTATTGTTACTCACGATAAAGAAATTGCAGCTCATTGCAACCGACTGATAGAGATGAAAGATGGAAAAATTGTTTTTGACAGTAAAAATAGCTAAATTCAGTTTTATCTTTTTGTTATAATTATCCGTGCAATTAATATGAATAAACCGTATAGCAAGGTGATTAACCTGTGCCATACGGTTTTGGTTTTCTTTGAAAATTGTTAATCCGTAAAAACACCCCTTCGCATGAACTGCCTCCAAAAGTGTCTAAACTTTTGGGGTTACTTCATCAATGGGGTGTTTTTGTAATATTATATTTTATTTAAGCATTATTCGTAAAGAGGATATTTTGCGCAAAGCTCGGTTACGCCGGCTCTTACTGTATCTGCGTTGCCCTCAAAGTCCTCTGTTACCATTGTTATGAACTCGGCAATCCTGTCCATATCGTCTTCTTTGAAGCCTCTTGTGGTTACTGCCGCTGTACCCATTCTTACACCGCTTGTTACAAACGGACTTCTCGGCTCGTTTGGAACGGTGTTCTTGTTTGCGGTGATGTAAACCTCGTCAAGGCGGTGCTCAAGCTCTTTGCCTGTAAGCTCTGTGTCCTTTAAGTCGAGCAGTAAAACATGGTTGTCTGTGCCGCCGGATACAAGCTTGTGACCTCTTGAAATAAGGCCGTCAGCAAGAGCTTTGCAGTTTTTGACAATCTGCTCGCCGTAAACCTTGAACTCAGGCTTCAATGCTTCGCCGAGGCAAACAGCCTTTGCAGCGATTGTATGCATAAGAGGGCCACCCTGCGTGCCGGGGAATATAGCCTTGTCAATTGCCTTTGCAAACTCCTCCTTGCACAGGATAAGACCACCTCTGGGGCCTCTTAAGGTCTTGTGGGTTGTTGTTGTAACAAAATGAGCGTGCTCCACAGGGTTTGGATGAACTCCTGCTGCGACAAGTCCTGCAATGTGCGCCATATCAACCATAAGGTATGCGCCGCAGGCGTCTGCAATTTCACGGAATTTCTTGAAATCAATAATTCTTGGATATGCGCTTGCACCGCATACAATGAGCTTCGGCTTGCACTCCAAAGCCTGCTCCATTACCTTGTCATAGTCAATTCTGTGTGATTCAGGGTCAACCCCGTATGCAACAAAGTTGTAGTATTTTCCGCTGAGGTTTACCGGTGAGCCATGGGTGAGGTGACCGCCCTCACTTAAGTTCATACCCATAACGGTGTCGCCCGGTTCAAGCATTGCAAAGTATACAGCCATATTAGCCTGTGCGCCGGAATGAGGCTGTACATTTGCGTGCTCTGCGCCGAAAAGCTCGCAGGCTCTTTTGCGTGCAATCTCCTCGACAACGTCAACACACTGACAGCCGCCGTAGTAGCGCTTGCCCGGATAACCCTCGGCGTATTTGTTTGTCAAAACACTGCCCATAGCCGCCATAACGGCAGGTGAAACGATATTTTCTGAGGCTATAAGCTCAATATTTCTTCTCTGTCTTTTAAGCTCCTCGTTCATAGCGCTTGCAACATCGCTGTCATAATCGCCGAGGAAGCCTATTGTATCTACCATATCCTTGTACATTTCAAACATCCCTTTCGTATTTTGTGTTATCCCCTTAATTATATGGCAATCTGCACTTTATTGCAATAAAATTTGTAAATTTTATCTTGCGCTTAACTCCTTTTGCAGAATGAAGTCTATATTTGCCCTTTCGTATTTGTTCAAGGTGCTCTCGTTAAAGTCGTTTGGTGCTATTGTGCCGTTGTACCATGTGCATTTGTCAAAGTAATCTTGCAGTTCCTTTGAATCAAACAATCTTCCGTGACGAGCATAGATTTCATTTCTTGCAAGCACAAGCCGGTCGCCGTCAATTCCCTCAAGGTCTGAGTAGTCAAGGTAGCGTGTGTTACTGTCGGGAATTATATAGGTGCTGATTGTTTTTTCAATCTGAGTCGGGTTGCTTGCCGTTTCAGTTTCTGTCTCGGTTTCGGTTTCAGGGTCGGTTTCTGCCTGTGTTACTTCCGGACCGATTGAAACTGATAGTATAACCGCCGCACCTGCCTCGGCTGTGTTGCCGGCACGTGGACTTTGGTTTATAACATATCCGCTTTCTACTGTGTCACTGTTCTGCTTGATTATGCTTACGTTAAAGCCGAGGCTTTCAAGCTCTTCAGTTGCCTGCTGCTGAGTTTTGCCGCAAGCGTCCGGCAGCTCAATCATAAGCTTTGTTGCGGTCGAGGGTGCTGTCGGAGCGGTTGAGGATGCGTCTGACGTCTTAGTTGCAGAGCCTCCGGTGCAGGTATTGCCGAGAACTACCGCCGCAAAAACAACCATAGCGGTTATAAGAATTGCACCGATGATTATAATGGCTGCAAGAGCTTTTTTGTGTTTCTTCGGCTTTTCATTGCCGAACTCGTCAATGTCACCGGGGGCATACGGAGCAAATTCGCTGTTGCTGAAAATCTCTGTTTTTTCCTCTTGTACTGCAAGCTTAGTGCCGCAATTAGGGCAGAACTTAGCCGTGTTTTCAACATCTCTGTTGCAGTTTGTGCATTTCATTTTTTCACAGCCTTTCGATTGTTATTGACAAGATTATACAACTTTTTACACTTAATTACAACTATATTTCGCAGAAAGAAAAATGTGTTATAAAATCCGAAAAAAAGCAACCCCAAAAGAGGTTTCTACAGTTATTTCCTTGGGTGAAATTCAGTATAATTCATACAAGGCAAATTCAGTTTAATAAAAGAAACAGCCGGTTGCTTGCTTAAGTCACTGTGCGGGTTTATAATTGACATATCATAGTTCAGGAGGAAACATTATGGAGATGCAAGAAATACTTAAAAAATTGCGTAAGGACCATAACCTTACGCAGGAACAAATGGCAGAGCGAGTAATGGTTACAAGACAGGCTGTCAGCCGTTGGGAAACAGGAGAAACACAACCGAATACAGACACATTAAAATTGTTGTCAAAGGAATTTAATATATCAATAAATACCCTTCTTGGTTCTCCCAGACAGCTTGTTTGCCAGTGCTGCGGAATGCCGCTAAATGATGATGGCTTAATTAGCCGTGAAGATGACGGAAGCTATAATGAGGATTACTGTAAATGGTGTTATGCGGATGGGAATTTTGTTTATAAATCAAAGGAGTCTTTAATTGACTATCTTGTAAGTCATATGCCCAATCCGGAAAATATCGACGATAATGAACGCCGCCGTCAATTCGATTCATTTCTTTCAACGCTTAAGCATTGGAAATAATATTATGTGATAAAATTCAAGTTTGCAGAGAAAACCCACTATGTCACCTTTCAGTTTTGAAAGTGCCGTAGTGGGTTATATACTTTTATGATGTTCTGTTTGAATGGTGGACTTTGCACACACCCGAATTTAATTTTATTTCTTAAGCTGCCGACATTACCCTTAATGGGATGCATTTGCACATTATCAAATTAATTCTACTGTCGGCATGAGCAGTCATTGTCTTCTGAGTCGGTAACTCTCGGCGGGAAAAATTCATCTGTCGGGAATTCAAGACGGCTGAACATTTCGCACGGATTGTCGGAGGTTGTAACACATTCCTTTTCCGGCACGCAGAAATCGTATGACGGAACAAGCAGCTGAACGTTTCGCTCAATGCGAACAATTGTGAATATACCGATTGTTACAAGCACGTCACGCTCGCCCTTGCAGCAAGGCATTTCAGAACCGAAGTGGCGGCATATGTGCTTTGGTATTGGGCAGCACGGTGAGCAGTCGCAGCATTTCTTGACGATTTTGGCAGACAACGCTATTGGCTTTGCAACCTGCACGGTAGCCTTTGGCAGATTTCTTTTTGGCGGGAGCTGGTCGTCGCAGTCGTCGTAAACGAAGTCGGAGCTGAAAACTCTGACATTGCCCTCACTGCCAAAAAGTATAACCTTCTTGCAGAAAATACTCAAGCCCTTTACAACCGTAGCTATTGATTTCGGTGCGGCGTACACCTCTAGCGCAACCTCAAAGAAGTAGGTCATATCAACCGAGTAAAAGCCTTTGTGGAAAGGTACCGGCTCTAAATCAATAGATACATTGATTACATCAACGTCCTTAAGCCTTACATTTGTGGCGCAGTCGATAAGCTCCTGCGCTTCAGGACAAAAATACACCCTTAAATCACTCAAACAGTCCTTGTCGGAGCAGCTGTCATAAACCCTGTACGCATCAATGCATACTGCTTCTTTTATGTTGGATAGGTCAATGCTTGAGCCGATTTTTTCATCAGACATAAAATAGCCTCCTTATGCTTTTTACTACTATTTTATGGTGATGAGCTTATTTTGTTACCAAAAAGACTTAGAGTATATTTTTTAAGAATTCGGGTACTGCGGCGATAATATCAGTTGCAAGCATTGAATATTCGCCGAGCTTTTCACGGCAGATATCTCCTGCTCCGCCGTGAATATACACGCCTGCACAGGCACAGTCAAAGGCTTTGTGCCCCTGTGCCAAAAGACCTGAAATCATTCCTGCAAGCACATCGCCGCTTCCTCCACGAGCCATACCCGGATTGCCCGTTGTGTTGACAATGCATTTGCCGCTGGGCGACGCTATAATTGTGTAGGCACCCTTGAGCACTGTTATTACATTGTATTTCTCCGCAAAAAACTGAGCGCAGCTCTTGCGGTTTTGCTGAACCTGTTGCACGGATATTCCACAAAGCCGAGCCATCTCGCCGGGATGGGGAGTGATAATAATATCGCATTGAGCATGCTTAAGAATTTCCGGCGACTCAGCAACAATATTCAGTGCGTCTGCGTCAAGTACAAGAGGTACTTCACAGCGAAGAATAAGCTCCTTAACAAGCCTTGTGGTGTCATCATCTACGCCAAGACCACAGCCGATTAACACTGCGCTCGACTTATTAGCCTGCTCAATAATTGTTTTTATGTTTTCACCTGAAATCCTGCCACCCTTGTTTTCAATAAGCGGCAGATATACTGCCTCTGGGAAAACGGGTGAATTAAGTGCGTAAACCGCCCTTGTGACAGCCGCCTTTACAAGGCCGACTCCGCAGGTATAGGCTCCTCTGACGGCAAGAAGGGCAGCTCCCGCCATTCCGTAGCTTCCGCATACGGCAAGAAGTGTGCCGAAAGTGCCTTTGTTGGACGATACCTTTCTTTTTTTAAGCACCGCCCTTGCGTTTGCACGGGATGTGGTTTCAAGCCAGTATGAGGAACGCTCGACAAGGCGGTGGGGTATGCCCACATTCATAACGCCTGTCATTCCGCAGAAGTCCATCGACGGATAAAGCACGTGTACCGGCTTGAGTGTTGTGAAACTGACTGTTAAATCGGCATTTACGCACAGATTGTTAACCTGTCCGCTGTCGCACTCAGCTCCGCTCGGCAAGTCCATAGACATTACCTTGCCACGGCTCCTGTTTATTAGTTCCACAACAGGCATTATATTTTCACGCAGACCGCCCTTGAAGCCTATGCCGTAGATAGCGTCAATGATGTAGTCAGCGGCTTTTATCTTTTCAATGCTCTTTTCTGTTTCCTCCCAGATTCGCCATATCGGAATATTTGCTCTTGAAGCCTCACTTATAGCCTTTGATGCTTCGGGTGTTTTAATCTCGCCGTCAACAAGGATAATGTCTGTCCTAATTCCTATGCTGTTAAGGTAGACAGCCGCAACAATGCCGTCGCCGCCGTTATTGCCCTTGCCGCAGATCGAAACGGCTCTGTCATCACTTCTTATGTCAAATTGCTCGACAAATGCTTTAGCCGCCGCAGTGCCTGCATTTTTCATCAGCTCGTAATAGCCAATGCCGCTGTCAACTGCCGACTGTTCAAGCCTACGCATCTGTTCGCAGGAAAGTATTTTCATTTTAATCACCCAAGCTTAATGTGTTCTGATGTATTCGCATAAAATCTTTATTGACTGCTGTGCCGCCATATTGCGGAACTTGAAGAAGTCAACAGCCTCGTTTTCTTTTACGCTGTCTGATATTGCCCTTGTTATACCGAAGGGAATCTTGTTTCTGAAGCATACCTGCGCAATAGCGCCGCCTTCCATTTCGCAGGCTATCGCACCGAATATTGAATTGATTTTTCTTCTCTGCTCCTTTGCCGATACAAAGGTGTCGCCTGTTGCTATTCGTCCGACTTCAAACTTAGCTCCGTCAACGCTTTTGCAGGCAGTTTCAAGAGCGGCAATTATACTCTCATCAGCGGCAATTTGCATAACCTTGCAGTCATTAAACTGAATTAGTCCGAGAGGGTCGCCGAGAGCTGTGGCGTCCATATCGTGCTGGACAACGTCACGGCAAATAACAACGTCACCTATTTGTGTTTCCTCACTGAGCGCTCCTGCAATACCTGAATTTATTATCTGTGACGGTGCAAAAAGGTCAATCATAACCTGAGCGCACATTGCGGCGTTTACCTTGCCTATGCCGCACTCAACTGCGACAACCTCTTTGCCGAAGACTGTGCCGCTGTAAAAGGTCATTCCCGCTTTGCTTGTTTCCATTGTGTTTTCCATTTTGTCTATAAGCCCTTCAACCTCCACGTTAAGAGCACAGATTATTCCTATCATATGTATTCTCCTTATCCTAAATTACCTGTAATATACATTATAACCGACAGTGCGGCTATCGGCGCAGTTTCGGCACGCAGTATTCTGTTTCCGAGAGTTGCAACGCCCATACCCTTAGACTTTAGCAGTTCAATTTCCTCAGGAGCAAAGCCACCCTCACTGCCGATGAATATTCCTATTTCGTTTAAATCAGGCGATATTACGCTTGACGGGCTTTCACCGCCGCACTCATAGAAAACAATGCTTCGCTGAAGTGAAGCCGCTTTTTCTGCCGCCGTTTCAAGGCTTACTGCACTTTCAACAGTCGAAATTATTCCACGTCTTGACTGCTGAGCCGCCTGTAATGCAATTTTCTGCCAGCGTACTGTCTTTTTGGCAATTGATTTTTCGTCCGGCCGTGATATGCACCTTGAGCTTATAAACGGAACAATCCTTGTTACGCCAAGCTCCACTGCCTTTTGTACGATATAGTCCATTTTATCGCCCTTAGGTATAGCCTGAAAAAGCGTTACCTCCGTACTTGGTTCGTTTACACAAGGATGCTTGCCGTTTACCTTAACAGTTACGCTCGTTTTGTCTATGCTTTCAATTGTGCAGGGATATGTATATTCGCCGCAGCATATTGTCAGCTCCTCGCCGATTTTCATTCTCAGCGAGCCTGATATGTGTCTTGCCTGTTCTCCCTCAAAGGTGAAAAAATTTTCAGGCTCTATTTCGGAAAAAAACCACGCCATTTCTATACTTCCTCCGGATTTTGTGCTATACTTTTATTATATTATAGTTTGTGCTATAATTTTAGCAGAACAGTGCAAAAAGCGCAAGAGTCTGTCTTTTATGACAGGCTGTGCGATACGGTGATTTAATCGAATTTTAATGTGATTTGGGGTGGAAAAATGAACAGCTCACCGCTTGCCGACAGGTTAAGACCGCAGACCCTTGATGATGTTGTGGGGCAGGAGCATTTGCTTTCACGCGGCAAGGCTTTGCGGAAAATAATTGACAGCGGCGAAATACCGAATATGATATTCTACGGCCCGTCAGGTGTTGGTAAAAGTACGGTTGCCTCAATCATTGCTAAGAAAACAAACCGCAACCTGCGCAAGCTCAACGGCACAACTGCAACAACAGCCGATATAAAGGCTATTGTGTCAGAACTTAACACCTTCGGCGGAATGAACGGCGTTTTGCTCTATCTTGACGAGATACAGTATTTCAACAAAAAGCAGCAGCAAACCCTGCTTGAATTTCTTGAAAACGGCAAGATAACGCTTATCGCCTCGACAACGGAAAATCCGTATTTTTATGTGTATAACGCTATACTCAGCCGCTGTACTGTGTTCGAGTTCAAAACAGTAGGCTCTCACAGTGTTGAAAGAGCAATTTGGAGAGCCTTTGACTTCCTTGAAAATGAAACGGGCGACGAGATTGAGGTTGAGGACGATACGGTTTCATACATTGCCACAGCCTGCGGAGGGGATGTAAGGAAGGCACTTAATGCGGTGGAGCTTTGTGCACTTGCCGCAGACGGCGATGACGGCAAGCGGATAGTAACAAACGAGCTTGCACGTGAACTTACGCAGAAAAGCGCAGTGCGCTATGATAAGGACGGCGACGAGCATTACGATATTGTGTCGGCTTATCAGAAGTCAATGCGAGGCTCTGACCCTAACGCCGCAATACACTACCTTGCAAGGCTGCTTGAGGCGGGGGATCTACCCTCTGCTTGCCGCAGGCTTATGGTTTGCGCCTGCGAGGATGTCGGTCTTGCCTATCCGCAGATTATTCCTATCGTAAAGTCATGCGTTGACATTGCACAGGCGGTCGGCTTGCCCGAGGCGAGAATTCCCCTTGCAGACGCTGTAATTCTTGTGTGCAATGCGCCGAAAAGCGTGAGCGGCTATAACGCTATAAATTCTGCTATGCAGGATTTGCAGATGGGTAAATATGGGCAGATTCCTCGTCAGCTGCAAAACAAGCACTTTGACGGCGAGGACAATCAGAATAAGGGTCAGTTTTACGAGTATCCTCACGATTATCCCAACCATTGGGTATATCAGCAATATTTACCGGATAACATAAAGGACAGAATATATTATGAATACGGCGACAACAAGAATGAGCAGGCGTTTAAGGCGTATTGGGATAAAATCAAGGGAGGAAGCAAATGAAGGGACGTTCAAACTGCGACACCTGCGCACATTATGTTTATGACGACGAGATGGGTTATAATGTGTGCGAGGTTAACCTTGATGAGGATGAAATGGTGAAGTTTATGCAGAACACATTTGATGACTGCCACTATTACCGACTTGACGATGAATATGGTATTGTCAGAAAGCAGAACTAATTCTTGCATTTTCGGCAATTACACCACTCAGTAATTCGACCCGGACGGTCAAGGTGTTCCTGCGAACACAATGCGAATTTCAGCAGAGCAAGCAGGATTTTTCTGCCTGACTGCGGCGCCAGATTTACTCATCATTCATTGGTTGAGCTGACAAAATAAAAATATTAGAATTCTAATTTACATACAGGAGGTACAGTATGGAAACATTAACGGGCAGACAGCTTTATTCTCAGCTGCGGCTTTTCAGGGATAACCGCCACACACCGGCAAGGGCGCTTGTAGAGCTTTTGGCGCAAAGGAGCAAGACTATTGCAACAGCCGAAAGCTGTACGGGCGGACTTATTTCTAAGCTAATTACCGATATTTCGGGTGCAAGCGAGGTTTTTCACTGCGGCATATGCTCCTATTCAAACGATATAAAGGAGGGTGTGCTTGGGGTTGACCACGAAATCCTTGAACAGCACGGAGCGGTGTCGCCTGAAACGGCAATGCAGATGGCTGTTGGAGTTCGTGCTTTGTCAGGCTCTGATATAGGGCTTTCAACAACAGGTATTGCAGGACCGAGCGGCGGCAGCGACCAAAAGCCTGTTGGTCTTGTGTATATAGGCTATGCTGACAAGAGAGGCTGCGGCTGTGTCAGACTGGAGCTTTGGGATGTTACCATAACAAGAGATGAAGTTCGCAATTTGTCGGCTGCGGCTGCTATTTTGATGGCATATAAGAGCAATTTAAACAAATAATTTCTGTGGACTTGTTAAAATTAATAACGACAACACAGATATTAAAACAAAGATATTGCAATCATCGTCAATATATGTTATACTTTTTTATTGAATGGGGAATTTTGACTATGTGATTATCTTTGTTCAATATTATGCGCTTTTAACTCTAAACAGAATAAAAGCGACGCTTATTTAAAATGATATTTCGGGCGGAACACCCGAACCGTGATATTAGAAAACTAAAACTAAATATGACAGGAGTTGACACTATGGCAAGATGTGCGGGCATACTTTTGCCCATAACCTCACTACCGTCTCCATACGGAATCGGAACTCTCGGTAAGGAAGCTTATAAGTTTGCGGATTTTCTGCAAGTAGCCGGACAAAAAATATGGCAGCTGCTTCCGCTTGGTCCCACCAGCTATGGCGACTCCCCGTACCAGTCCTTTTCAATTTATGCGGGTAATCCGTATATGATTGATTTGGATATGCTTGTTGAGGATGGCATTTTAACCGAGGATGATTTAACAGACCGTGACTGGGGCAGCAACCGTGAAGAGGTTGACTACGAGAAAATCTACAACGTTCGCTTTGATGTGCTCTACACTGCGTTTGATAATTTCCAGAAGAAGGGTGACTTCGAGGAATTTGAGCAGTTTATGCAGGAAAATAAGGCGTGGATTGACGATTATGCGCTTTATATGGCTGTTAAAAAGAGCTTTGGGATGAAGTCCTGGACAGAGTGGCCGGACGAAGATATCAAGATGAGAAAATCCAAGGCGATTAACGAATACACCCAGAAATTCAGCGATGATATAAGATACTGGAAGTTTATTCAATATCTTTTCTTCAAGCAGTGGAACGCATTTAAGGCATATGTAAATGCCAAGGGCGTTAAGATTATGGGTGATATTCCGATTTATGTTGCTATGGACAGCGCAGACACTTGGGCAAACCCTGAGGTATTCTGGCTTGACAAGGAGTTGAAGCCGGTTTGTGTTGCAGGCTGTCCGCCGGATTATTTCTCGGCTACTGGTCAGCTTTGGGGTAACCCGATTTATGATTGGAACTATCTTAAAAAGACTAAATATGACTGGTGGATTAAAAGAATTGCCGGTGTGTCAAAGATGTTTGACATAACAAGAATTGACCACTTCAGAGGATTCGATTCCTACTATGCAATTCCGTATCCTGCTGAAAACGCTATAAACGGCGAGTGGCTTGAGGGTCCGGGCATTAAATTCTTTGAAACTATGAAGAAAAAGCTCGGCGATGTTCCAATTGTTGCTGAGGACTTGGGCCTGCTTACTCCGAGCGTTGAAAAGCTTTTGGCTGACTCCGGATATCCCGGAATGAAGGTTTTGGAATTTGCTTTTGACAGCGGCGAAGAGAATAACTATCTTCCGCATAACTATACAAGCAACAGCGTTGTTTACTCCGGTACACACGATAATGACACCATTATGGGCTGGCAGACAACAGCAAAGGCAGAGGATGTTGAGTTTGCAAGAAAGTATTGCAATATGCCTGACGATGAACCGTTTAACTGGGGCATAATCAGAACAGCATATGCAAGCGTCAGCGATTACGCAATTATCCAGATGCAGGATATTCTCGGACTTGGCACCGAGGCACGAATGAATATACCATCAACCTTGGGCGGCAATTGGGCTTGGAGAATGAAGCCGACAGCCGCAAGCAAGGAGTTGGCATATAAATTGAGAAAATTAGCAAGGACATATGGAAGACTGGAGGACGAATTACCGATGAACCAGAACAAAATTATGGACGCTCTTGTGGAAAACGCAAAAAGCGAGTATTGCAAAAATGTTGAGGATTTAACACCGGCAGAGCTTCACACTGCTTTGGGCAAGGCTGTTATGGGAGAAATCTCTGACCGTTGGAACAAGAGCAAGGAAAACCATGCAAACAACAGAAGAGCTTACTACTTCTCTGCTGAGTTCCTGATGGGCAGAATGATGTACAACAACCTTTACTGCCTCGATATTCTTGAGGACGTTAAGGCTATACTTGACGAAAAGGGTATTGACATCAACGTATTTGAGGACATTGACGACGCAGCGCTCGGTAACGGCGGTCTTGGCCGTTTGGCTGCATGCTTCCTCGATAGTGCAGCTACACAGGATGTTCCGCTTGACGGCTACGGAATCCGCTATAAGTACGGTCTCTTTAAGCAGAAGATTGAGAACGGATATCAGGTTGAGGTTGCTGACGATTGGCAGCGCTTTGGCGATCCGTGGAGCATCAGAGCAGAGAGCGACACAGTGCTTGTTAAGTTCTCTGATGAAACAGTTAAGGCTGTTCCTTACGATATGGCTGTTATCGGCTACGGTACAGAAAACATTAATACACTTCGTTTGTGGCAGGCTGAGGCTGTTGAGGACTTCGACTTCCTCCAGTTCAACAACTGCAACTATGACGCCGCTGTTAAGAGCAAGAACTCTGCTGAAAATATCTCTAAGGTTCTTTATCCTAATGACAACAGCTACGAGGGCAAGGTGCTCCGCTTAAAGCAGCAGTACTTCTTCTGCAGTGCTTCATTGCAGGATATTATAAAGAGATACAAGGCTAAGTATGGCAATGATTACAGCAACTTTGCTGCTCACTGCGCAGTACAGCTTAACGATACACACCCGGTTTGTGCTATTCCGGAGCTTATCAGACTTCTTCAGAATGACGGTTTAAGCTTTGACCAGGCATTCGAGATTGCTCAGAAGACCTTCGCTTATACAAACCACACAGTTATGGCTGAGGCTCTTGAAAAGTGGAATATTGACCTTATGAAGAGCGTTATTCCTGAGATTTACGCTATCATTGAGAAGATTGACGCAAGACTTGTTGCCGACCTGACTGCAAAGGGTCTTGATGCTCCTGTTGCATCACAGACAGTTGTTGCAGAGGCTGACGCTCAGGAAGAAAATAAGGAAACTGAAAATGTTCCGACAAAGCTTGACGGTATGAGAATTATCGACGGCGGCGTTGTTCATATGGCAAGACTTGCTATCTATGCATCAAGCTATACAAACGGTGTTGCTTATATCCACACAGAAATCCTAAAGAATGACGTGTTAAACGATTGGTATTCAATCTATCCGGAGCGTTTCCAGAACAAGACAAACGGTATTACACAGCGCCGTTGGCTTGGTCTTTGCAACCCTGAGCTTTCAAAGTTCATTACAGACAGAGTTGGCGACGGCTGGCTTAGAGATCTCTCAGTTCTTAAGAAGCTTGAGGGCGCTATTGACGATAACACAGTTAAGGAATTTAACGAGATAAAGGCTAAGAAGAAGGCTCAGCTTGCTGACTATATTGAGAAGCACGACGGCGTAAAGCTTGACCCAAGCTTCATCTTTGATATTCAGGTTAAGAGACTTCACGAGTACAAAAGACAGCTTCTCAACGCTTTCTCAATTGTTGACATTTACTTCAAATTGAAGAACGGCGAGCTTAAGGACTGGAACCCAACTGCGTTCATCTTTGGTGCAAAGGCTGCTCCGGGATACGCAAGAGCAAAGGCAATTATCAAATATATTAACGAGATTGCTAAGCTTGTAAACAACGATCCGGACGTAAATGACAAGCTCAAGGTTGTATTTGTTTCAAACTACAACGTATCATATGCTGAGAAGATTGTTGTTGCTGCTGATGTTTCAGAGCAGATTTCAACAGCAGGTACAGAGGCTTCCGGTACAGGTAATATGAAGTTTATGCTCAACGGTGCTGTAACACTCGGTACCTTTGATGGCGCAAACGTTGAAATTACACACGAAGCAGGCGAGGAGAACGAGTATATCTTTGGCGCAAGAGTTGAAGATATCAACAAGCTTGCTGCTGAGGGTTATGATCCGGAGAAGATTTACAACTCTAACCCGGAAATCAAGAAGGTTATTGATACACTTATCGACGGCACATTTGACGATGGCGGCGCTCAGGGCGAGGGCAGCTTTGCAGAGCTTCACACTTCACTTATCAAGGGTGCAAGCTGGCATCAGGCTGACCACTACTATATTCTCAATGATCTTCCGCTTTATGTTGACGCTAAGATTAAATGCAACAGCGATTACAGTGACAGAATTGCATTTGGCAGAAAGTGCATTATGAACACAGCAAACGCAGGTATGTTCTCATCAGACAGAACAATCCTCCAGTATGCTGAGGAGCTTTGGAAGATTAAATAATCAAAGCTAAATTAATAAATTAAAAGCCTTTTCGGTGAGTGAATCATCGAAAAGGCTTTTGTGGTTTTTAGGCTTTTAGTATGTTTAAAAATGAGAACGTAATTATTTTCAATTATAACCCGTTTCATAGCCTCAAAGGTTTCCTCGCTGATAACATTCGCCATTCGGAGGTATCCCGAACGGCTGTGGCTGACACTATAAGGGTTATCAGTGCGTCATGCAGAAAAGAAGTGACAATTTAGCAAGATTTTTACTTGTATCTATGACTAAGCTTTACATAATAATAATATAATTCTGTTGTAAGTGAAAATTATCAGTATGCAGGAGGATTGTATTATGGAAAGAATAATAGATTATATAGGTGATGTAAAACCGAGAGGAACATTTGAAACAGCAGAAATGCTTTTCTATGATGATATACTTGCGCTTCAGGACGGCAGAGAATACGGCTATGTCGACGAAGATTGGGAAGACGAGTATGATGATGACGAATACGATGATTGGTTAGAAAATATGTGATAACGCATTGAAAATAAAAGGCTGCGGCAAATTACGGAATCAACCGTTTTGCCGCAGCTTTTTTCAGCGTATATCAGTGAATTACAGATTAATAATTCTTAGCCTTGATTTTGAAATATGCCTGAGGATAAGAGCATACAGGACACATTTGCGGAGCTTGTTCGCCAATTACAATGTGACCGCAATTACTGCATTCCCATACAACAATGCTGCCCTTCTTGAACACCTCGCCGTTCTTAACATTCGCAAGCAAAGCACGGTAGCGTTCCTCATGCTCTTTCTCAATCTTGCCAACGCTCTCAAAGAGATATGCAATATGGTCAAAGCCCTCTTCACGTGCCTGCTCGGCAAAGGTTTTATACATATCTGTCCATTCGTAGTTTTCACCCTCTGCGGCAGCCTGAAGGTTTTCAGGTGTCGAGCCAATGCCGTTAAGAAGATTGAACCATATTTTTGCGTGCTCCTTTTCGTTGTTGGCTGTTTCCTCAAAGAGCTGTGCTATCTGCACATAACCGTCCTGCTTTGCCTTTGATGCAAAGTAGGTGTATTTGTTTCTTGCCTGTGATTCGCCGGCGAAAGCCGTCATAAGATTTGCTTCTGTTTTTGAGCCTTTAAGCTCCATAATTAACACTCCTTAAATATAAATGATATTATTATAATTATCATTTTCTTGGGCTGTATTACAAATTCCAAGAGATAGTAATGGGCTTTGTTAATGATAATTCTACAAAGAGCTTACGACGTCCTGAAGCTCATCGGGAGATATAAGGCAGTTAAGGATTTCAAGCAGTGCGTTTGCGGTGATGTATTTTGGAAGATTCAGCTTATTAAGAAGCCTTTGCCGCATTTCTGCGCTGTTTTCTCTGCCTGTGAGTCCTGCGTTGTATAGGTCAATTTTTGTAATTTGTTTCTGCGGTTTGTCGCTTTCCTTGTTAATAAAGGTAGCTCCGCAGTTTTTGAGCGCATTAATAATATAACTGTCCTCAACTCCCTCAACTCCGAGAAGCTTTTCCTTTGACAGCTGACTCTTGCGCTTCTCCTTGCCGAGAATCTCCGGAACATAGGCGTTTAAAATTCTGCCCGAGCCTACAATTCCCTTTATATGACTTCGTATAACAAAGCCTGCCGAATCGCTGTCGGTTAAAATTATAATACCTCTGCTTTGGGCGAGCGTTTTAAGCAGAGCCGCCTTTTCACGGTCCTTGAATATGCGAAAGCCGTTTGTTTCAATTATCGGTGCGTCAATTAAGCCGCTAACCTTTATTTTGTCATATTTTCCTTCAACTATTACAGCCTCTTTTATTTTTATCAATGTTTTTCCTCCGTGCGTATGAGAGTCAGCCTTGCGACAAGCTTTTCAAGTAAAATTTTGCCGTCTGCGCTTGAGCTGTTTAATTGAGCATTTGTGTCGGCTATTGCGTTAAGGCTAAGCCTAAGTGCGCTGTTGCTGAGCTTTTTGCTGTGCCGCTGTGCCTTTTGCAGAACAAAGCTGCGCTTGCCGTAGTTAAGCCGCTTTGCAAGTGAGTCTATGCTTTCTCCGCTTTCAAGTGCGGCTCTTACCCTGTATATATCAACGTATACGCCGCCAAGGACAGAGATTATTCCCTGTGGCGACTCCTTTTGTGAGATGAGAATGTTAATTTGTGAAATAGCCTTGTCCGGACTGCCGTTTATGATGTATGATGCAAGGTCGAAGATTCTTGCTTCAAGGTTTTTAGTGACGAATTTTTCAATGTCGTCACGTGTGATTTCGGCGTGAGCTTTGTAGGCGCAGAGCTTATCAAGCTCATTTTTAAGCAGAGCTAAATCTCTGCCGCAGTAGGAAACAATTCGTGCGGCGTCATATTCGTTAAGCTTAACATCTCGCTTTGTTGCCCAGTATACAAGCTGTTTTTCAAGAGCGGTGTCGCTGAGCTGTTCAAAGCTTACCGCAACGCCTGATTTGTCAACAGCGTTTAATAGTTTTTTGTTGCCGCCTTTTGCAAAGGAAGGTGAGGTGGTGGGGCAGGCAAACACCAAAACAGTTGTCAGAGGAGTAGAGGCTATTAAAGCGGCAAGCTCGTCTGCCTCTGCGTCGGAAAGGGAAGTGAAGTCAAAATCTAAAACCGATACAAATATTTTCTCTGCAAGAAAGGACGGTGCTGAAAGAACAGCGTCATAGAGTGTTTGCAGTTCGTCCTCCTGTGTTATGGTGCGACAGCAGAATTCATCGGGTGTTTTGCCAACAGTTCTTTCTCTGAGCTTTTCCAGGTAATGGCGTATCTGAACCTTTTCGTCGCCGTATAGGAGAAACACATTGTCCTCGGCTGTTGATTTTATTCTCGCTTTAAATTCCGCTTCGTTCATTTTAGCCATTTTATTCGCCTCTTTTAGTGTATAGAATTTTATCGTTAATGCTAATGCTTATTTTTCTGTATTGATTAAGCGATATGGTGTTGTCACAGTATAACTCCTGCTGTGAGTATAGGCTATCGTCCTTATCACTGCAGGCAATAATAGTATTATCTGCCTTTATCACGTTGCTGTCAAGCGGTTTGGTTGTTATCAGCAGGCTTGGTTTTTTGTAATAATCGGGGAGTTTGCTGACATATTCCGGGTTCGGCAGTATAAGAATATATTCATCTTCAAGCTCAAGTATAACAGCGCTTGACTTTTCAAAGGGCAGCAGTACAAGCGTGTATTTATCCCACAGCCTTATTTGCTGTGAGCCGGAATATGGGGTTGCATTGTCGAGTGTTTTTAAAAGCTGCTTATTAGTGCTTGTGTCCTGTATAAAATACCTTTCGCTTATGCAGGAGCTTCGTACAATAGAAAACATTCCACCGCCTTCCTTGGTGCCGCTCTTGACAGTGAAAAGGTTTGTGCTGTCAGAGTCGGTCAAAGCTTGCTGAACGCTATATCTGTTAGCTGTACCTCCGCAGGCTATAACAGCGCTATCGCCGTTCTTTTCAAGAACAGCGGTGATTCCTCCGCCTGTGCTTATCAGTGTAAGTGCGGCATTGTCTGTGCTTGCTATTGAAAAAACGGAGAATATCAGGCTAAAGGCGAGTACGGCGCAGCCGCCGGAAATAAATGCGGATTTCTTCGTCCTTTTTATGATGATAACTACTGCGGCAGCTAATACAAGTACACCTACTATTACTTTCATATACGGCAAATCAAGGTTAAGCTTTGCATACGGAAGGCTTGATATGCCTGTGACCACAGCTGCTATGTATCGTGAGATTAAGCCTGAGATTAAACCAAGGGGATAAGATAAAAAGCTGCAAAGCGGAATGAACGAAAAAATGACAAATAAGAGCGAGAATATCAGCAGCGCCGGAACTGCGAGGGTGAGCAGTATATTAGTAACGATGAAATAAGCACCGATGAAATTGAAGTTTACCGCTATGATAGGAGCGGTTGCAAGAAAAGCCGTAACAGACATTGCAACAGGCGTGATTATTAATTTCTCTAAAACTCTGTTGTCAATGTATTTTACGCAGGTGTCAACAAAATACGGCGTAAGCGTTACAATGCCGAGTGTTGATGCGACAGACAGCTGAAAGCCGATGTCGAGAACGGACAGCGGAGAGAAAAGCGTAATTATAAGTACCGCAAAGCCAAGGCTGTTCAGCGAATCGCCACGGCGGTTAAAAAGACTGCCTGAAAGCATTATTATGCACATTATTCCTGCTCGGACAACCGACAGAGTAAAGCCTGTAATCAGCATAAAGCATATTACAGCTAAAATTGATACAATGCTCGACAACCTGCGTTTTTTCGTAAGAAAATAGAGCAGTGTATACATAATTGACGATATGACAGACAAATGCATACCCGATACAACAGCAACGTGAGCTGCTCCGCTTTCACGAAAGGCATTTAGCACAGGTGAGTCGAGTGCAGATTTTCTGCCGAGTAACAGTGCGTCAATAATTGAAGCCTCGTTTTGCGGCAGATAGCTGTAAAGCTTGTCTGAGCAAGCGGTTTGAATTTTCTTTGCGGCGATAAATAAAGGGTTTCCGTTAGTTCTGTCGGTGAAGCTTATACTTGTCGGATAAAGCTGTAACCCTACGCCGTTTGAATAGTAGTAGTTTTTGTACGGCCCTGTTATTTCCTCAAGCGAGCCGCTGATTATGTAAACCTCATAGGGCTTCAGCTTTGCGCCTGTTACGAGAACAGTTGATTTTTCACCGTTACTTAATGCAAGCTGACCTATCGCTCTTGAACTGCCGATTATTTCCTCGGATGAGAATTTGGCATTTTGTATTTCGGGCTTTTGCAAAAGCTCCGCCGTATTACTGTGAATTGAGTTGAGCGTTGCTCCGCCAAGGGCAAGACCAACTGCAAGTGAAACGAGCGTTAATGCGGCAACGGCGTTTCTTAACCGCTTGAGTATAAGCGAGAGAACAAAAAACGCAAGGCACAGCGCACAAAGAAAAAGAGTGATTTTTAGCTCAAACAGAGAAGCCGCAAATGCGCCTGCGCCGAGAGCAAAGCCTGAAACAGTCAGCGGCCTTTTCACAAAAATCACTCTTTCCTTTTTATTTTCTGTGTTTAAATATTTTCTTTACAAGGCGTTTGATTCAAATAATCTTTTCACCCATTGTCTTGCCACCGAGCAAGTGGAAATGCAGGTGCATTACAGTTTGCCCTGCGTCCTTGCCGCAGTTGTTAATAATGCGGTAACCGTTTTCAAGTCCGAGCTGTTTTGCAACTTTTGGAATAACTGTGAAAATATGCGCTACAACATCTGCGTTGTCCTGCGTTATTTCATTCACACAGCAGATATGCTGCTTTGGAATAAACAGAAC
The DNA here is from genome assembly GCF_024433635.1 of Ruminococcus sp. zg-924. Classification (GTDB taxonomy): domain Bacteria; phylum Bacillota; class Clostridia; order Oscillospirales; family Acutalibacteraceae; genus UBA7067. The sequence continues at coordinate 246,481 of NZ_WNJZ01000001.1, forward strand.
GTGAACCGGTGCCTGTGGGCTTAGGTCATAAAAGGCAAGGCACTTGTCGTCTTCATAAACCTTGTTTGACGGAATTTCTCCGTTTGCGATTTTACAAAAAATACAATCCATTTTTTACATCTCCTGTTATAATATACATATTGTAGTAAAATACAATCCGCAATAAAACCTACAGTATAAATATACAATTTGTAATCATTCTGTCATAAACAAAATGCCGAGAGTATTCGGACCGCAGTGCGATGATATAGTGCAGCTTGCCCTTGTAATGTGAATCTCATTAAAGTAGTTTTTGCTCTTGATAAGCTCATAAATTGCCTGCTCTATCTCACGGGATATGCCCGAATGTGTGATGAAGATTCTGTCATTTTTTATGCTGTCATACTGACTTAAACGCTCTTCAACATACTGTGCAAGTACCTTTTCCAGCTTACCTCTGTACTTTTTGCCGACTGTCATTGAGCCGTCGTTATTGTTTACCTCAATGCACGGCTTTAAATTCAGCAGGTTTGCGCCAAGCATTGCAAGCGTTGAGCATCTGCCGCCTGCACGCAAAAAATTGAGCTTATCTATGATAAAGCTTGCGTGTGTTTTCGCAGTCATTGCGCTGACCTTATCAGCTATTTCCTTACCGGACAAGCCGTTCTCAGCCGCTAAAGCAGCCTCAATAACAAGCAGGCCTGTTGCGCTTGAAAGATTGCGGCTGTCAATTGTATAAACGCCTGAAAGCTCCTTTGCCGCAGCCGCCGCATTCTGTGCAGAGGAGGATAAAGCACCGCCGAGGTTTATGTGAACAACCTCCAGTCCATCGGCTGTGAACTGCTCGAAAAAGCTTAGATATTCGCCCACGCTGATTGCAGAGGTTTTGGGGAGCGAGCCGGTTTTATAGAAGTTGTCGTAAATTTCGTCGGGCGTGATGTTCACCATATCTTCACAGCATTTGTTGTTCATGGTTATGTGCAGGGGAATTGTGCGTATGCCGTAACGGTCGATAAGCTCGCCGTTCAGGTCACAGGTGCTGTCAGCAGTGATAATAACCTTCTTTGACATCTCGTAATCTCCTTTTTGTAATTATTTTATTAATATACTGTCTATTGTTTTTTTCTTGCTCTGTATATATAATTAAGCTGTATAAGCTTATTATATTACATTTTGCACAAGATAGCAAGAAAGGAAGATGATTATTTATGATTTTTAGGTACAAATTTGGTGAGCCAATAGAAACCGGCGCAGTTGTTGATTTTTGCGGTGTACAGGACTGTGAAAGCGGCAAGCCAAAGTATTTTTCTTTAGAAAACAGCGGCTTAAGCTTTAAAAGAACGCTTAAGCCGGGCGTTGCAGTTTACGGTCTTGGTGAAAGCATAAGAGGAATCAATAAGCGGGGCTGGCATTACAAGAGCTTCTGCTCAGACGACCCTGTTCACACCGAGGATAAACAGTCGCTCTACGGTGCGCATAACTTTATTGTTGTTGACGAGGAACAGCCTTTTGGCGTGTTTGTAGATATACCGGGCAGAGTTGATTTTGACGTTTGTGCTGATAGGTATGATGTGCTTGAAATAGCGGCTGAGGACAGTAACTTTTATTTTTACGAGATAACCGGCGAAACGATAAAGGATATAGTAAGACAGTTTCGCAAAATGATTGGAAAGAGCTACACTCCGCCGCTTTGGGCATTTGGTTATCAGCAGTGCCGCTGGAGCTATCCGGATGAGGCAAGCGTAAGAGCAGTGGCGGAGGGCTACAAAAACGCCGACATTCCGATTGACTCTATTTACCTTGATATCGACTATATGGAGGCTTACAAGGACTTTACGGTTGATAAAAGCAAGTTTCCTAATCTTCCTGCGCTCACATCGGAGTTTAAGGAGCAGGGAATTCACCTTGTACCGATAATAGACGCAGGCGTTAAAATTGAGGACGGTTATGATGTTTACGAGGAGGGCGTTGAAAAGGGGTACTTCTGCAAGGATGAAAACGGCGAGAATTATGTTACTGCTGTGTGGCCGGGCAAAACGCTTTTTCCTGATTTTCTCAACAGCGACGCACGCCGTTGGTTTGGTATGAAGTATAAGTACCTTACCGATATGGGTATTGACGGCTTTTGGAACGATATGAACGAGCCTGCGATTTTCTATACTGAAAAAGGTCTTGAAAGAGCGTGGTCATATGTTGAAAATGAAAAGGGCAAGCCGATTGATGTAAACAACTTTTTTGATTTGCGTGACGCCTTCGGAGGGCTTGCAAACAGCGAAGAGGATTACAAGGCAATTTACCACGATATGGACGGCAAGAAGATTTGCCACTATAAGGTGCATAATCTTTACGGCTACAATATGACAAAAAGCGCCGCAGAAGCTCTTAATAAAATTATGCCGAACAAAAGAGCTTTGCTTTTCTCTCGTGCTTCATACATCGGTATGCACCGCTTCGGCGGAATATGGATGGGCGACAACCAGTCGTGGTGGAGTCATATCCTGCTCAACCTTAAGATGTTGCCGTCGCTTAATATGTGCGGCTTTTTATACACAGGCGCAGACCTTGGCGGCTTTGGCGGGAACTGCACAAGAGATTTGCTTATGCGTTGGATTGCGCTTGGCATATTCTCGCCGCTTATGAGAAACCACTCAGCTCTCGGCACAAGGGCACAGGAGTGCTATAATTTTGAAAAACCGGAGGAATTCAGGGAGCTTATCAGACTGCGTTACCGCCTGATTCCTTACCTTTACAGCGAATTTAACAAGGCAAATGACAGCTATGATATGATGTTTAGACCACTGGCTTTTGATTACCATGAGGATAAATTCGCACGAAGCGTGGAGGATCAGCTTATGCTTGGCGATGAAGTTATGATTGCTCCTGTTTATGAGCAGAACGCAATTGGCAGATACGTTTACCTGCCGGAGGATATGCTTTTGGTGATGTTTGAAACAGCCGAGAAATATACGCTCAAAAAGCTTGAAAAGGGTCACCGCTTTATTGAGGTTCCACTTAACCGGGTTCCTGTTTTTATCAAGAAGAACAGACTTCTGCCGCTGTGCAGACCCTCTGCCAACACCAAGCAGATGCGACTTGATAAGATAGAGCTTTTCGGTTGGGTTGATGAAAAAGCGGAATATGAGCTTTACACAGATGACGGAATTTCAAAGCAGAATAAGGGAGAAAAAACGATAAGGTTTACAGCTGACAACGGCAGAGTTTTATCAGACTGTGCCGAGGTTGAGGTTTCCGATGGGGGCGTTGTCTTTGGCTGATAAGAACAAAAAAAGACGCTACACTCTTGGCGAAGAGATTTTTAATTCCGTATCTCACGGTGCAGGCGGTGCATTGGCAATAGCCGGAACAGTAGTGCTTATTATATGCTCGGCTATATATTCCGATGCGTGGGCGGTTGTGAGCAGTTGCATTTACGGCGCTTCACTTATCATTCTGTATACAATGTCCACTCTCTATCACGCTATAACCAACGAGAAAGCGAAGAAATTTTTCCGCATAATGGACCACAACACAATCTTCTTCCTTATTGCAGGAACCTACACGCCAATGACGATTGCATTTTTGCGTGGTGCGTTGGGATGGGTGCTGTTCGGCATTGTGTGGGCAGCGGCTATAATCGGAATTTTGCTGAATTCAATTGACCTTGAGAGATTCCGTAAGCCGTCTGTTGTCTGCTATATTGCAATGGGCTGGGTTATCATATTTGCGTTTAAACCGCTAATTGAGGCTATACCGACAATTTCGCTTGTGTTCTTGCTAATCGGCGGCGGATTTTATACTATTGGCGTTATCTTTTACATTGTAAAAAGAATACGCTACTTCCACTCGGTATGGCACCTGTTTACGGTGGCCGGAAGTGTTTTCCACTATTTTGCAATACTGCTTGGATTTATTTTGAAATAAAGTTATACACTCATAATTAATTGACGCCAGTTGGCGCAAAAAATCCCTCTCTTGCCATAATGACAGGAGAGGGATTTTTCTGAAAGGATGTTTATACAAATTATTCAATAACTCGTCTTATAGATCGATAATTTCCTATGCCGTAATCGTGTGTTACCATATAGCCCTCAGTAGGAGCATGAATTTTGCCGCCGTAGCCGTCATATATAGCAACGTGACCACTGTAAACAATGATGTCGCCCGGCTTTGCTTCCTCAAGGCTTACCTCACGTCCGGCGTAGATAAGGTCGGTTCTGATACCCCAAAGGTTTATGCCGAACTTCTCGTAAACAGCGCAGATAAAGCCAGAGCAGTCAACTCCGCTTGTAAGGTCTGTTCCGCCCCATACATACGGCAGCCAGCCAACGTACTTTTCAGCTTCTTCAACAACCGAATTGGCTGTTTCATTTATGTCAATATTGTCAGGAATTACTACCTCATAATTCGGAGCTGTCTCAACATAATCTACAACGCCGCTTACCGTTACGGGACAGCTTGCGGTAGCTCCACTGCCATCGACTGCTGTTGCTATTATTTCACACTGACCGTTATCAACGGGATAAACAATGCCGTATTCATCAACAACAGCTACAGCCTCGTTGGTGGTTGTCCAGGTTACAGCTGTGTTTGCGGCTGTTTCAGGAAAGTATTCAAGCAGCGTAAGCTGCTCTGTGCAGCCGAGTCCGCAGAACTGAATGTCTATGTAATTAAGTGAAATTTTATCTAGCAGGCTTGGGTCCTTGACCGTTACCTTGCATTTCTTAGTTATCTTAGAGCCGTCTGTGGTTGAGCAGGAAATTGTGGCGTTTCCGGGCGAAACTGCCTCTACCTTGCCCTTTGAGTTTACCTTTGCTACCTTTTCGTCGCTGCTCTTCCATTTGAGTTTTTTGTTTGCAGCGTCATCCGATTTTACCGTTGCTTTTATAGTAGCTGTCTTGTCGGGCGACAGTGTAAGGGAGCTTTTTGAAAGCTTCAGGCTGCTCACTTGAACAGTGTCAACGGTGATAACGCATTTCGCAGTTGTCTTGGTGTTTTTCTCGGTGCAGGTGATTGTCGCTGTACCATTCATTTTAGGCTTTACCTTACCGTTTTTATCAACAGTGGCAACGCTCTTGTCTGAGCTTTCCCACTTGTACTTTGCTGTAATGCCGGTTTTGCTGAGAGTTGGCTTAAGCGTCAGTGCGTCCTTCAGTTTTTTGAAGGTTTTTTTAGTTTCACTGAGAGTGAGTTTTATTGGCTTGCCGGCAATAACGCCGTCTGCGCTGTTGCCGCCGCCTGACTTGTGCGACAACGTGCCGGTGCTTACGAGCCTGCTGCTAATAAAAGCTGTCGGCAAAAGCCCGTTGTCTTCAGCTTCAACAACAAACTGAGAGGGAGAAAGAACGCTTACCGAGTCGGTGCTGTTTTGAACTGTCGGAAAAACAGCGAAGGCTGTTATTGATGCCGCAGCTAAAGCTACGGACGAAAAAGCTATGGCAAACTGCTTTTTGCTTGTATTTTTGATTTGGTCAACAATACGTGTTACAAATGGCAGGTGTGCCAAGCCGTTGAGTTTTTGAATAAAAGACATTTTGCTAAACCTCTGTTGCTTTATTACAAATTGATTAATCAATTTGCACATTATAGTTATTATATAATAAAAAAGTCGGTTTGTCTGCAAGAATTTTTAAATAATTTGTTAAATTTTCGTAAGAAAATATGAGATTAAATAGAGTGTATATTCTGATATGTAAAAAATAACATGACATAATTGTTACGCGTAAAAATGTAATGATATTTTTTGTTTAATATGCTAAAAAAGAGCCGCAACATTTTTGGCTGTTGCGACTCACTTAAAGCTTAACATATAGTATCCGTATTTTGTTTACTCGCCAAGGCTTTCATACTTTGCTGTGACACCATCAGCTTTTGTTATTTCCTCAGCGTCGGTTGAATCATAGCCCTTTACTGTTTTAAGAGCAGGGCAGTTTTGGCAGGTCGTTTCGGGGTTGTCGATGGTTTTAAGACTCTTTGGCAGTGTTAGGGTTTCAAGATTTTTACAGTTCCAGAACACGCCCATACCAATTCGTTCAACACCCTCAGGCAGCTCAGCTTGTGTAATGCCACTGCCCATAAAGGCAAAGGTTTCAATATTTTTTACAGAGGAGGGAATCTTGACTTTCTTAAGTTTGGTGCAGCCTGAGAACACGCCGGACGGTATGGAGCTTACCGTGGAGGGAATAGTGAATTCCTCAATGCTGCTTTTGCCGGGAAAAGCGAGCAGTATGGTTTTGTCCTTGTCCATGAGAGCAGCGTTTTCGATTATGTATGACGGGTTGTCCTTATCAAGCTCTATACTTTCAAGCTTGTTGTTCGTAAAGGAATGTGATTCAATATAGGTTACTGTTTTTGGAATTACTACAACCTTAACGTTCTCGTCAATATTGTAAAAGGTGTTTGATAATATTTCCGTAACCGGCTTGCCGTCAATTTCCTGCGGGATATTAATTGTTTCCTCTTTGCCGATGTATGCGGTAAGGCAAATGTGGTTGTCGAATACGTCGTATTTATAAAGCTCGTTGGCTGTGCTTTTTTCATAGCCTGAGGAAGCGATTTTGGTGTTGTCAACCTCGTTGCTGCTTGAACAGCTGCACGATGTAAGCGATGACAATGCAAGCAGTGAGCAGGCGGTGCACAAGGCTGCCAATATTATTTTTGATTTCATATTTTTCCTCCGAGTTAAATATTTCTTTTCCCCATAAACGCAAGCGCAACCATACCGTTGCCAACGTGAGCGCCGATTATAGGGCCAACTTTTGCTATTACCACGTGCTTTACAAGCTTCTTTTCTTTTAGAATCTTTTTAAGCTCTTCTGCTTTCTCAGGGCAGTTTGCATGGCCGATAACAACGGTTTGCTCGGTTGCGTTAACACCGTCAGAAATTAAGCGGCTGACAATTTCACTGTAAACTTTCTGCTGACCTCTGATTTTTGCTATCGGGACAAGCTTGCCGTTCAAATCAACAGATATAAGCGGGCGTATTCCCAAAGCCTTGCCGAATGCCGCCGCGGTCGGGGAGATTCTGCCGCCTCTTTTAAGTTGGTCAAGGTCATCAACAACAAACCAGTGGCAAGCCTTTAATCGGTTATCCTCAACCCATTTTGCAAGCGTGTCAATATCTGTGCCGTTTTGGCGCATCTTAGCGGCATTAAGCACAAGCACACCCTCACCGATTGATGCCGACAGCGAGTCAATGACAATTATTTTACGATCGGGGTACTTTTCCTTAAGGTCATTAATTGCGATATTGCATGTTCCGAAGGTGCTTGACATACCTGATGTAAAGCAGATATATAGAATGTCCTTGCCTTCCTTAAGAACAGGCTCAAAGCTGTCTTTAAAGTCCTTGTAATTTATCTGGCTTGTCGAGCAAGCGGCGCCGCCCTTGAGCTTTTCGTAAAACTCGGTACAGCTCAGCTCCTTTTCATCAACATTATACTTGTAAGCTATGCCGCCAAGTGTAACTGTCATAGGGATAACAGTGATATCATATTTTTCGCACAGCTCCGCCGTTAAGTCGAGGGTGCTGTCTGAAAACAAAGCATATTCGCTCATTTTATTTCCTCCTGTGGGTATAATTTGAGATTATTGTACCACATTTTTTGCCTTATCACAACACAAAGACAAAAATATTCATTCTTTACGGCTTTATCTCATAGATATAAACTGTGAGGTGATCCAATGAGATGCAGAATTGTTGAGCTAAGGCACAAGGAGGTTATCAGCGCAGGCGACGGCACAAGGCTTGGCTTTGTAGATGATGTAGAGGTTGATACCTGCACTGCAAAGCTTGTGTCGATTGTAATTTTTGGGCGTTTTCGATTTCTTGGCTTATTTGGCAAGCGCAACGATATTACCATATGCTGGGAGAACATAAAGCTGATAGGAGAGGACACAATTTTGGTTGATTACTCCTGCCCGCCGAGGAGAAAGAGGAGAGGGGTATTGCCGATTTTTAAGTAATTTGTTCATAAAAACTCTGTAAGGCTTTCAATGCTGATAAAAAAATAATCGCTCAATGCTTTGTTTACATTGAAGCGATTATTTTTATTTATTAGCAACTGTTTTTAAATTTCACTTCTGCCCTCAAGCGCTCTGAGCAGGGTCATTTCATCTGCATATTCAAGGTCGCCGCCGACAGGCAGTCCCGACGCAATTCTTGTCACCTTAATTCCAAGCGGCTTTAACAGCTTGGAAATATAAACCGCCGTTACTTCGCCCTCGGCAGTGGCGTTTGTAGCCATAATGACCTCTTTTAGCTCACCGGAGGAGGCACGCTCAACAAGCTCACGGATTTTAAGCTGCTCCGGCGTTATGCCGTTGAGCGGTGATATTGCACCGTGCAGAACGTGATATACGCCCTTGTATTCCTGTGTGCGTTCAAGCGCAATAACGTCTTTTGGGTCCTCGACAACGCACACAGTAGAGCGGTCACGCTTTTCGTTTTTGCAGATAGGGCAAAACTCGCCGTCTGCAAGGTTACAGCACACCTTACAGTAGTGTATTTTGCTGTGAGCGTCCGTTATAGCCTGAGCGAATGCCTGTGCGTCCTTTTCTGGCATTCTCAGAACGTGGTAGGCAAGCCTTTGTGCCGTTTTAGAGCCTATGCCCGGCAGACGTTCAAACTGCTCTATCAGCCGTGCAAAGGGAGCTGCGTTATAGCCTGCCATTATCAGAACAGTCCCGGAATGTTAATTCCGCCCGACAGCCTTTCCATAGTCTGCTCCTTGTCGGCTGCAGCGGCTCTTATTGCCTCGTTTACTGCTGCCATAACAAGGTCTGAGAGCATCTCTACATCTTCGGGGTCAACAACCTCCGGCTTGATTTCAAGTGATTGTATCTCCATTTTGCCGGTTACACAAACGCTTACTGCTCCGCCGCCTGCTGCTGCGTTATATTCCTTTTCCTCAAGCTCGGCTGTAGCCTCGTCCATCTGAGCCTGCATTTTCTGAGCCTGCTTTGCAAGCTGCTGAATGTTAGCGGCTCCGCCTCCACCGTAGCCTTGCGGTAATCTTGCCTTCATAATAAATACATCCTTTCGTGTTATTGTACAGTATTGATTATACCTTTTTGCGGTTTTATTGTCAAAGAAAATATTATCAAGTTAATGGCTGAAATAACAAAAAATTAGTTGACAGCAAACTGCTGCGGTGCTATAATGTTATAGCCGCTTACTGTGGGCATATTAAAGCGAGCTTTGCTCCGCCCAACGAGTAGCGAGTCTTAAATAAAGGAATGAACAGAATGTACGCAATTATTGAAACAGGCGGAAAGCAGTACAAGGTAGCTAACGGCGACGTTATCTATGTTGAGAAGCTTAACGCAGAGGACGACTCAACCGTAGATTTCAACGTTGTTGCTCTTGGCACTGACGACGGTATCAAGGTTGGCGCACCTTATGTTGAGGGCGCAAAGGTAACAGGCAAGGTTGTAAAGACCGGCAAGGGCAAGAAGGTTACAGTTTTTACCTACAAGCCGAAAAAGGGCGAGAAGAGAAAAATGGGCCACAGACAGCCTTACACAAAGATTGAAATCCAGAGCGTAAACGCATAATTATGATTAATACAAGCTTTTATGTCAATCCAAAGGGCGAGCTTCTTGGGTTTCGTGTTTTCGGTCATTCGGGTTATTCTGAGGAGGGCAGCGACGTTGTGTGTGCTGCGGTAAGCTCAGCGGCTATTATGACGGCGAACACTATAACCGATGTGCTGTATGTTCAGTGCGAGCTTACAGTCGGTGACGGCGACATAATGCTTAGAATTTTTCAGCGTGACGCAGTGCGTTGCCGTGATATTTTGTCCGGCTTTAAGCTGCATATGCAGCAGCTCGAAGAGCAGTATTCAGAGTATATTAACGTAAATTATACGGAGGTGTAACGTAATGATAAAAGTAAATATTCAGTTGTTCGCTCATAAAAAAGGTATGGGTTCAACTAAGAACGGACGTGACTCAGAGTCAAAGCGTCTTGGTGTTAAGCGTGCAGACGGACAGTTTGTTTTAGCAGGTAATATCCTTGTTAAGCAGCGTGGAACACACATTCACCCGGGCACAAATGTTGGCCGTGGTTCAGATGACACACTTTTTGCAACAGTTGACGGCGTAGTTCGTTTTGAGCGTGTTGGCCGTGACCGCAAGCGTGTAAGCGTTTACGCAGAGCAGTAATTGCAGGTGTGAACAAACACACAGTCATATTCAGAGAGGTGCCGTGAAAACTGCACCTCTTTTTCTTGTTTGCGCTAAGTGTACTGAAAAATAACTGCAAACACGGCAGTAGAATTGAGAGCGATAAAATAAATGTTTGAGAATGACTATATACTGAAGCAAATTGAAATGACCACGAAATTCCTTGCAAAGCTTATTTTCGGCAAGGAATCGCCCGAATATAGGCTGCAATATGATGAAACAGCCAACGCCCAGCCAGCCGACCGGCTCTGTCTTACACTTCGCCGTATGATAGACGAGGGTGAAATCAATGAGGCGGAGAATCTTTTGTATGAGAATATTGAGTGTGAGGCACGGGCAGAATATCTTGAAATAGCAATTGATTTTTACGACAGACTTTCCAAGCTTGATGAAAAAACGCTTGACGAGAGCGATTTTTCAAGAGCTGAGATTTTAGAGGGTCTTGAAAACGTGAAGAAATTATACGGAATAGAAACAACCTGACGAAAGGATGGCGGTATGAATGTTTGTTGATTATGCTAAAATCAATATAAAGGCAGGTGACGGCGGCGACGGAGCTGTGTCGTTTCACCGTGAAAAATATGTAGCCGCCGGCGGACCGGACGGCGGTGACGGCGGCACAGGCGGAGATGTCTGCTTTTTGGCTGACGATAATCTGTCAACGCTTGCCGATTTCCGCTACAAGCGCAAGTATGCCGCACAAAAAGGCGAAAACGGAAAGTCGGGCAGACGCTTTGGCAAGAGTGCTCCTGCGCTGATAATAAAGGTTCCGAGAGGTACGGTTGTCAAGGAGGCTGAAACCGGCAGAATTTTAGCCGACGTTTCGGGCAATGAGCCTGTAACCGTTGCAAGAGGCGGCAAAGGCGGCTGGGGTAACACCCACTTTTCAACACCGACAAGGCAAATACCAAGGTTTGCAAAGCCGGGTATGCCGGGTGAGGAATATGATGTAACGCTTGAGCTTAAGCTTTTGGCTGATGTGGGACTTGTTGGCTTTCCGAATGTCGGTAAGAGCACGCTTGTGTCGGTAGTCAGCGAGGCAAAGCCTGTTATCGCAAACTATCACTTTACAACAATAACGCCTGTTTTGGGCGTGGTTCGCATAGATGAGGGCAGCTCATTTGTTATGGCTGATATTCCCGGACTTATCGAGAATGCAGGCGAGGGTGTAGGACTTGGGCATCAATTTCTGCGCCATGTTGAACGCTGCCGTATGCTCATTCATATAGTCGATGTTTCGGGCAGCGAGGGTCGTGACCCAAAGGAAGACTTCGAGATAATCAACCGTGAGCTTGCAAAGTTCAATCCGGAGCTTACTAAGGTGCCTATGCTTGTTGCAGGCAATAAGTGTGACCTTGCAACCGATGAGCAGATTGAGGATTTCAAGAGCTTTGTTGAGGGCAAGGGCTACGAATTCTTTCCGATTATGGCTGCTATCCGCTATGACGTTGAGCCGCTTTTGAATAAGACGAGAGAGCTTTTAAGCAAGCTGCCGCCGATTGTTCGTTATGAGGCTGAGCCAGCACCTGTTGTTGAGGCGGATAGAATCAAGGACAAGAAGTTCACCGTTAAGGTTGTGGACGGAATTTATGTTGTTGAGGGCAAGTGGCTTGCCAATATTATGCGCTCGGTCAATTTTGATGACTACGAGTCGCTGCAGTATTTCCAAAGGGTACTTGTTGACAGCGGAGTTATTAAGGCTCTGCGTGACGCAGGTGTAAGCGAGGGCGACACCGTGTCTATTTATGACCTTGACTTTGACTTTGTGGAATAGTGGTGAGTATATGGGAAGATTATTAAATGATAACTGTGACCCAATTCAGCTTAGCCCCTTAACACTTGCGTTTGTCGGTGACGGCGTTTTCGATTTAATGGTGCGTGAGCGTCTTGTATGTAATGCAAACGCACCCGTGGGAGCGCTCAATAAGCAGAAGGTAGATATAGTGTGCTGTAAAAGCCAAGCCGATATTATGGAAAGGCTTATGCCTGAGCTTAGTGAGGATGAGCTTGCTGTTTTTAAAAGGGGCAGAAACGCTCACACAGCGCATACGCCTAAGAATGCGACAAGCTCACAGTACCACAGTGCAACCGGCTTTGAAGCTCTGTGGGGGTACTTATACTTAAAGGGTGCAACCGACAGATTAAACGAGCTGTTTGAGAAGTCCGGAATGTTTGAGTGAATAGCAGGAAAAATTAATACACTTAAATATATATAAAGCCACCGCATTGTCAGCTTAGCTGAGCTTTGCAGTGGCTTGAATTTTATCTTGAGTTGTTTAAGTTGTTTTGCTCCGCAGCAAGCTGCTGGAACTTTGACGGCTTCTTCGGCTTTTCAGGCTTTACAGTCTTGCCTCTGTAACGCTTAGCGTGCTTCCATGCCTTAAGGAGCATTTCGTCAAGAGCTTCTTCCATAAGCTTCTCATTTTTCTCACCCTCAATGCCGTTGAGAATTACAATTGTAATAATTGAGCGGCAATCCATATCGCCGTTTTTGTACTGAGCATTAAGTACAGCGCCAAGCTTTGTGATAAGCTGGCGGTTTCCGCTTGAAAGCAGATTGTTAACCTTTGGTACAACAGATGTTTTGGCGAAAGTTGAACTGCGGAACGGGTCATAGCAGTCTTCCTCGTTAAAAATATCTTCCTTTAATTCAGGAATGACGGTAACAAGCCTTTTAAACATAAATACCGGATCTACGTTGCCGTCCTCATCTCTTTTTTTTCTTTTCTGCTGTCTTTGAGCTTTCTGTCTTACCGGAGCGCTTACCGTTGCGACAAAATCGTTTGCTATGCTGTTTGCATCCTTCTTATCGTTTGTTTCAGGGTCAAACATCCAAGTTGCAAGAGCTTTCCAATCGTTGTCGGGCCCGTCGTCTGTCATACCGCAGCTTTCAAGCACCATACGCTGCTTGTCAGAGTAATAGATAACAGAATACGCAATTGCATCATTAGCATAGAGAGATACCATTTCGTCATTTTGTGCGTTTGAAACATTTAGCTTTGAAAAGCCTTGCGGCTCTAACGCCTCTTGAACTCTTGAACATATAAAATCAAAAGCCTCGTTTATCATCATAATAACATCATTCCTCATAGATTCATTTTAAACTTGTATCGGCTTAAGCCGTCATATTCTCTATTATAACGTGTATTTTACTATTTGTCACTACTTTTTTGTTTTTTTGCATTTTTTATCAAAAGTGCAAATTAAGAGCAAATTGTCGAATGAATGTATGTGTTAAAATGATATGAACCAATAAAAAGAGAAGTAACTTCAAAATATGGTATAATGGATTAGCTACAAAACATTAACCAAGAAAGAAGTACTTCTCATGAATATATTAACACAAGAAGCAA
>NZ_WNJZ01000020.1 GCF_024433635.1 Ruminococcus sp. zg-924
GTTTGATTAGCCATTAAAATCACCTTTCTTTATTTACAATAGACTTGAACAATCTTATTGTATATCGATTGGTGATTTTTTTGTATAACTTTTTATGCACACCCGCATAGCGGGTGGTTGTTTGTTCCACGCACGGCGTTGAACTGGGTAAACCCATTAACACATCCCGACACATTGCCCGATGTGTCGGGAGCGAAGATGGAAGGAGGAAAGACAACGTATCAGACAGGCAACAAAATTTGAAAGGAAGATTATTTATGGACGATTTTAATTTGGCAAAGGAAATTTGCAAAGCTTTTGAAAGAGCAGAAAAGGAGAGCAGAAACAACATCTTCTTATTAAGACCGGAAATAATCAAGAGGTCAAAGATCATCGAATGTTTGCTTAGAGAAACCGAGCATACTACTTCGTTTGATATGGTAACAAATTCTATTGAAATATGTGTCTTGGACTATGTCTTTGACAGTTGTGTTTGCGATCTGAAACAGGTCTTTCAAACGGTGGATTTGTTCGTGATTGATGCCCTGAATGACGGCAAGGTATCTATTGAAATGAAAATACTAAATGCTGCTGAAATCATAAGGAGGAAATGAGATGTTTGAAGATATTTTCTTTGCTATTACTTACGGAATTATGGGACTGATCCATGACAGAAAATACGGTTGTTTAACAGCCATTGTCGTTGCCGTTGTGCTGATTATCATTATTGGAAAACTTGCGTATTAAATGAACCCACAGAGCGTTCTGTGGGTTCACCGATTAGATTAGATATCCTGTTTCTCCGCTGATATACTTTTCGTAGTCAATGCGTTTGACAGTATCTTTGCTGTAATGGTATGCCATTCGACCTGCCCAGCCAAGAAAACAAATTGTACCGTCATCGTGAAGTGCCATGATGTCATCCACCAGCCTTTCGGTTGGTTTCACGCCATCACCATAAGTAATACCTTCTCGTTCCGCATCGCTCATAAAGCGATATTCGGTGGCTCTGTTACGAAGGTAGATATATACCTTCTTTTCGTTGTTAATAAGATCTCTAATTTTCCTCATGGTAGTTTACTCCTTGAATGTATTTCCTAAAGAGCGCAAAAAAACGAACCCATCGTTACCGACAGGTTCGTGAGATAACCTATCGGTCAAGCATTAGCACCTTGCCTTTTGGCAGGTCGCTGTGCGATCAACGAGCTTGATCTCTCGCGCACTCTTAATAGGCATGTATTTATTTATCAGTTTTGGTTGTATATCTGATCGTAGATGCGCTAAAGCAGAATTCCTTCTTCGTCCGGTTCTTCGTTGTTTCCAAGGATGCTATTTACGATTACATCGTCTATTGCATCTAATAACGCTTGAACATCATCTCCGGTCAGTAGTTCATCCAAGTTTTTTATATAGGGAGTCAATAAGCTAATTTGTTCTTTGGTCAAATTCATAGTTAGTATCTGTTCACTTGGAAGCTTTGTGCTTTTCTAAATAGTCCCAAATGATCTTAAAGTCCTTTTTGTCCTTGAACGAAAATTTGAACTCTTTGCCTTCGGTATTGACTACTCTTAACATGATACTTTATCACGGTAGCACAAAGCTTGTCCGGCATCCTGAAATCCGCAGGAGAAAGAAAAATAGTTTCCTTGACTTTTGGTGTCGGCTTTTATACTACAACATCCTATGAGCAGGCAGAGCGCTGGGCAAGAATAAAGATGCGCAGAGAGAACAAAAGCGTTGGATATGTTTCGGTTTATGCATTCGACTTGGATGAGGCGGAAAATGACTGTATTATAAAACGGTTTGAGAGTGCAGATAAGGAATGGCTGACCTTTGTGGTCGCAAATCGAAGAGGCAAATCAGCCAATGACGGCGCTGATATGCATATCGGACCTGTTGCAGATGATAATGTGTATCAATCTAAGTGCCTGGGAAAGGGGGACGAAAGTCGCCTAACCTTGAGAGTTTGGAAAAGATGGACGATTTATATTCCGTCACCACTGCCTTTCTCCTCGGCCGAACAGACCACTTTAAATCCGAGTCCCTTTCCCCGATCTCGGAAAAGGTACTCAGCATTCTCAACGGCAAGCCAGTCTGGAGCGAAAAATTCGGCTGGATGTTGGCCAATTCCGAAGGCAGGATGATGATCTTGGCAGTTGCAGCACAGTTTCATTTCAAGATGCCGGTAATGTTTTTATGATGCCTTCGCTATGCGCTGAATCAGATAGCCCCTTACTCTTATTTTGAATTTTTCCTATATCTATTGACAAACTACCACCAAAGGGGTATAATAAAAAGTACCCCTTTGGTGGTACATTGCGTTTTGCAAGTTGCATGATTTATGTAGGAGGCTAACTATGAGCAGACTGATATTGTATCATGGTTCTCTTGAGGTTGTTCAGAAACCGCAAATAGATAAAGGTAAAACATACAACGATTACGGCAGAGGATTTTATTGTACGGAGCATTTGGAGCTTGCCCGCGAATGGGGCTGCAACGAAGGTGTTGATGGGTATACAAATCAGTATGAGATTGAAACTGACAATCTAAATATCCTGAATCTCTCTTCCCCGGAATATACCGTTCTTCACTGGCTTGCTCTCCTGATGAACAACCGAAAAGTCCGCACAACGGCGCCGGTTGTAAAAGAAGGCACGGCGTGGTTGAAGGAACATTATCTCATTGATATTTCTCCCTATGATGCTATTGTTGGTTATCGGGCAGACGATTCGTATTTTTCATTTGCTCGCTCGTTTTTGGAAAATACAATTACTTTGGAACAGCTTTCTTATGCTATGCGGCTCGGATACCTGGGAGAACAGTTTGTGATAAAGAGTCAAAAGGCTTTTGACGAAATCAAGTTTATCTCTTATGCTCCCGTCAACCACAAAGAATACTATCCTAAGAGAAAAACCCGTGATGAAGAAGCCAGAGCCGCATATAGGCGCGAACTGGAACTCACTGGGTTGAGGGGCATTTATATGTTAAATCTGATTCAAGGGGAGGTCGATCCGGATGATCCACGCATACGATGAGGAATATTTGCCCGACGCCATCAAAAATCTTGGCGAGGCAGTCGATTATGCAGTGAGCTACTGCCAGATCGAAACGAATGACTTCTTTGATCTTTTTATCGCAAGCGGCTTGGCCGATCAGTTCGGTCGTGGTGTGCCGAAAATAATCTCTGGTTTGTCCGGAACAGAACTGGTTTTGGAAGTGTTCCGGCAATCCGGTGTGCAAAGACCCTTTCCGGAACCGCAGGAGGACTATGATTATTCATGCGCATATTGGTGTGGGTGGATCATTGCTTATTATCAATGGTATTCGGGAATCCCATTCAGAGACATTTTTCAGAGTATATCCGCTGAGGAGCTGGAACATCTGTACCCAACGCTGCATGAGGCGTCGGAAGAAAAATGCGTAGATACCTTGAATCGAATGATCTTACGCGACCAGGGCGATAGCAAACTCAAAGTGCAGCGTGTTGTTCGCAATTATACCCAAAAAGAACTGGCGGACCGGACCGGAATCAGTTTGAGAACCATTCAGCATTATGAGCAACGCTCGAAGGATCTAAACAGAGCCTCCGGCACAACACTGTCTGTCCTTGCTCAAACCCTCGGATGCAGAATAGAGGATCTGTTAGAAATAGATGTGAATGAACTGGAGGACGAGGACGAATGATATATGCGTGTGACGCCTGCAGATATGTATTTGAGGCGGATGAACAAATAACCCAATGTCCGGATTGCGGCAAATACGAAGATAGACCAGCAACGGAGGACGAAGTATCAGAATATAAAAAGCGCCTTTTGGAATCGGACAACTGGAATGACGGAGGACGGTTCGGTGGATAGCAAATCACAATAAATCCTCGACAGATTTATTAAGGTACTGGAAACCGGCGGCTATAATCCAACAGAACAGCTTGCCGGGTATGTGCTGGCAGGCAATGACAGATATATCTCCTACAGAGACGGTGCACGAGATGAAGTCAATCTTCTCGATAAGGCCGTCATACGAGAATACCTTAACCATAGGAGCGGATAAAGTGTTTCAACTTTTCAAGAAGAATTCAAAAGCGATGGTTTTCGTAGATTATGAATATTGGTTTTACTCATACCGGAACCTATTTCAGATCAAGCCGGATCCCAAACGCTTTCATGAAGCATTAATAAAGGAATTTGATATTGCGGATATTATGATATTCGGAGATTTCTCGGATCTGCCCATCAGCGCCGAGCTTGGGAAACTGCGCAATATTACAAATACCATCATTGAAACCGGCAACAGATTCCCGCGGCATAAAAAGGACATGACGGATTTCGTCATGCTCGATTACATATACCGCTGTGTGGACGATAATAAGAATATCGGCACATATATCATATTCTCCGGGAAGGTCACTTCCAGTCTGTCGTAAAGCATTTGGTGCAGCAAAAGAAAAAGAAGGTCATTGTGTACGGCATAAAAGAAACAGTCAGCAAGCAGCTGCAGGCAGTGACCAGCGAGGTCCGTCTGCTTCCTACCGCTGAGGATATCCGACGTCAACTTTATCGTCTCATCGCATCCAATATGGCCTATGTCGAGAATACCCCTTCGATCATTCCGTCCTTCAATGGAACAGCGGATGCTGTTGCGAACAGGAACCATGTGGATCGTAATGATGTGAGATCCGCTCTCGGTGAAATGCTTGAGAAGGGCTACCTGTACCAACGTGAGTGTACAATGGACTCCGGCAGGACAATCAAGGTTTTGATGGCAGACTGGGACAAGCTCGACGAGGACGATATCTGGAAATGAAATTAAAAATATAAAGTGAGTTATCCGGAATTTGAGAATATACGATTAAAGGGAATTACTATGGGACGAACATATCAGTGTTTGACAATAGAACAGAGAAAAATTATTGCAAATATGCTTTGCGAGGGTGCTTCCGCAAGGATGATATCTGAGCAAATCGTCTGCCATATTGCATCTGTCTACCGTGAAATTGAACGCGGGAAAAATGAGAATGGAGTCTACGATCCTTACTATGCGGAGAAGGTAAGGAAAGAGAATAAATTGATCGGCAAACCTACACCTTTAATGTTAACAGAGAAGGACCTTGCCCAAGAGATAGCCGATTTTCTAATTGCTGGCGAGGGTTCAGTCAATGACGCCATTACAGTCATGCGCAATCGTGGCCATTCAAATGTTCCGTCAAAAAACACATTATATTCGTCTATAGATAAAGGTTTGATTCCCGGGGTGTCCAGAGAGACGCTGCATCGAAATCAAACAAGGATGTATAATAACGGCCAGGTTCATATTCCCAAGTGGATGAGAGATATGCTTTCCCTTGCGGACGGTGAGGAGCTGTCAATAAAGTTAAAGAATGGAAAAATAATTATTGAAAAGAGTGTTGATGAGGGGTTGAGGCTAAATGGTTGACGTTTGAGAGCAAAAAATGCGAGTGAACTGGATTGCTCCGATTCACTCGCTTATTTTATTTCTTTCCAAAAATGTTTGCAAAAAAGCCCTTTTTCGGTGGGAGGTTCTGAACATTGTTTAAATCTGTCATGACCTCCACGCAAGACGCATACCGTTCGTCCGGATTAAGCTTTGTACACCTTTGTATGATATACTCCAACCCGGCCGATATTGCAGGATTCATCTGACGGACGGGCGGTGTTTCAAAGGGCGGTTCATTTGGAGATATGCCGGTTAGCAGATTGTACAGCGTCATACCCAACGAAAAAATATCGCTTCTCTGATCAACCTTTCCTGTAAACTGTTCAGGTGGCGCAAAACCTTTGGTTCCGATAATATGATGAATACTATCATTTGAATTCCCATTAGTAAATGGTATTGCGATTCCGAAATCGATCAGTTTGATTTCCCCAGCACCCGTTATCATGACATTTCCGGGTTTCATATCGCCGTATATGTATGGCGGTTTGAAGGTGTGGAGATAGTTAAGCGCTGCGGCCAAATGAAGTCCAACGCTTATTACATCGCAATCCTTGAAGATTCCTTTTCTCTTAACAAGTTCTGAAAGCGTTTCCCCTTCAATGTATTCCCTCACAACTATCAAATTTTCATCGTCCTCGATAAGGTCAACAATTTTCGGGATCGCCGCATGATTGAACTGCATCATCATGTGCGCTTCCTGCAAGATGGCGGCATGCAGATGATTGAATCCCGAACTTGTCTTTGTATGAATTTTCACAGCCCACTGCTTGTCTTTATGGTTCAGGTCTTTTGCCAAATAGACAACTGACATACCACCGCGACCAAGTAGACGCGTCACTTCATACTTTCCGCCAATTTGTTTTCCTATCCAGTCTGTTTCTGTGTTTGCCACAATAACTCTATTCACCTTTGCGGCTTCCTGCTTCACTATCGGATAAATCAATTCCTGCATCATCTTTTGGTTCACAATAAAGGACTTTCCCGAAAAGGGATTGATCACTATGTCCTTTCCCGTAGGCATGATTCTCGTAAGATAATCTTGAGGATAGAATCGGATTGTTGAGGTTGTAGGCCCTTTGTTCAGCTCTTCAGTAGAAGTGAACATCGGAAAAAACTCATTGCCGTTCACAGTGATGGTTTGAATCTTAGTCCGCACATCCTTTTGCGGATGAATCACCTCTCCAACTTTTAACTTAGCAGGATCAATGTCTCCGAACATTGCAGACATATCTATGGTAACAGGAACATATAAAGGTGCATGGACGAGGCTGAAAATGACCACTTTAAAAGACAGTTCGTCTTTATGATCAGAATCATGAAATGTCCCTATTGCTGACTCCAAAATGGAAACAGCATTTTGTGAATCCTTCTCAAACTCTCCCAGCGCAGGCCGGGATATAAAGGCGACGAATTTCTCACGGTGAGCGAAGTCAATCACATCATCGGGATGAAGAACATACTTCTTCCACGGAATCAGCTTTATATTATTCAGCCATGTGCCGTTCGTTGAATGATTATCGCGCAGCAGCCAAGTTGAATTTTCGAAAAGAATAGTAGCCTGCAAACGAGCGACAAAGGAATCCATTAGCCATATGGCGCATTCCTGATGCCTTCCTATGTTGAACTCGGATTTATGAATTGTAATGTTCTCTTTCTTGCTTTCGCTGTAAAGGCTGATACCCATTTCTACAGAGTACAACAGCGTCGTACAGTTTGGATTGAGGTCGATAATGTCCGGATCGGCTTTCTTTATTGGTTTTGGTTCGACAAAAGAGGTATATGCAGGTAAAGGGCAAATGGATTTAAGGAATTGAATTAGCTTATTAAATTCACCCGGATTTTCGCCGGACGGATAGTAAACAAACTCACTTTCGTCATCAAACTTGCAGAAAAAAGACGATGTGATACAGAATCCGGGGCATCCGAATTTCTCTGCAATTCCATAATCCGTTTTCCATTCGCCAAAGGAAACGGATTGCAGAAGAGTTTGAATTGCCTCCTCCTGCTCCTTACTTAATTTGACAATTATATCATCAAAAAAGCCGTTAGGAAAACGCAGCCCGCCGTCTCTGCTACCGTTGATCCTGTTGTATCCTTTCAGTGTCCCTGCCCGATAGACATAATTGGCAATAGGGAAATTGCCGTCTCTGATTGAAAATTCTTTTATCTGCTTCTTGACGGAGAAATCCGTCATCTTTTTCAAGCAAATTGACAAAGTACAAATTACGTCAGTTGGCATTTGCATAATGGGAAGGTTGATTTCTTTCTCCCACTTGACATGGATGCTCTTAGGATACTCCTCCTGAGCACAATTATGTGGAGCCGGAACACCGTCAGGACAAATCGTTAGGGCACACCCATCTTCCGATATCTCATCAATGCGAATTTCAGTGCCATATTCCAATTTGTGGGTCGTGGCGGTTTCCAAGGGAAAGAATTTATATTTATAATTTTTAGAATGATACTGTCCCGGATATCCGAAACATCCCTGCGTGGAGGAGGTCATCAAGATACCACCGAAGATATCCCAGAATTTTTCAAAAGTTGAACGACAATCATGATTCTGAGTAAAAACAATACCTTTGCGCACTCCCTTATTGACAACTTCAACGCCGCAGTGAGGGCAACAGGTATATTTATTTCCATCATAAAAATGGCCGTTCTCACACTTTACTATTTGTAGTCCCTTTGACGGTTTATCATTCGGCGGGAACAGTGTACTGTTTTGCTTTTTAAAACCGCATCTGCGGCAGACTTGCCTCGATCCGCCGGTATATTCCTCGGCTGTAATAAAATCATGTGTGCCGTCGCAGTTCAGAAATGCCGTTCCTCCGCTGTCGCACATACTTCGCAGCATGAGTGTTGCCAAAGTGTTCATTCCAGCTCCAGTTGGGTGTGAGCCATCAACTGCGTCATAAGGCAAATGAGAATCATAGAGGTCAACAACAGCGCAGCCATACTTTTTGGCGGTTTGCCGGATTATATTGTTATACTGATCAATATGGATTCCACCATGAGAATGGGGGAATTCAAAGGCAGGTTTGGAAGCCATGTAGGTTTCGTTCAAGGTACAGCAGAAGATATCTGCAGCCGGATAGTTTCTTTTGAGGTTAGCAAGCATTTTCGCATATGCAACCGAGAATACGGTCTCGTCCCCTTGAATATACCCATCCACAATCATTCTGTTTTTTTCGTCATAGAACCCTTTGCGTTCTTCTTCGACCTGTGAGCCATATGCCCAGTCATTCGTTCCGAGATAAACAATAATGGCATCCGGCTTGATTTCTCCAATATGCAACGCTCCGGTTCGCTCGTCACTGCACCCAGACGGAAAAAGCGTATCACGGTTCGGAAGTTTTGTCACACGGCTGCCGGACCAGGAATTGTTCACAAGGAGTTCGCCGCCGAAATAGTCAATGACCTTGCCCCACCAGGTGTCCTTCATCTCATGGACGCCTGTTTTATCGCAGGCTTCTCCGGTATAGAAAAGGTTATACCCGCCGGGATTGTATCCTTCAAGCGTGCTGATAGAATCACCCAATATGGAAAACTGCTTTCCAAAATATTTATTTTTTTCCTGCCATTCCCGATAGGGGTTAAATTGTTCGCCGCCCTTCAGCACCCGACCGGAAGGCAGAGTTACAGATCCAATGGCTTGTGAAAGCGCCCAACTATCAGAAAAACGAAGCTTATTTGCCTCTGCAGATATGACGAAGAATTCTCTCTCGAACGCCATAATATTCGGGCACGGCTCAAAAGGATCGCCGTTTACCGTACTTTTGATTGCAAAAACAATCTTTTCAAACTGCTCTGCATACCGGTTTTCCTCGATTACCTCATGAAATGCCTCAGCAACGATATCCGGAGGATTTTTGAATGTCCCACAGCCAAACGCACCAAGGATCAATACTGTAACACCGTTTTCGATGGCAACTTCGAAAATATTTCTGATTCGTCCCTTAAACAGTGTTTTTAACGCTGTTTTGTTGGTATATTTTCTCTTCGCAAGATAAGGGGCGGCACAGGTAATCACATCCACCTGAAACCATTCCTGTTCCGGCATCAGTTGAGGAATATCCTCATCATTTTTGAATACAGTCACCCCTTGGGTGTAAATCAAGCGGTCTGAGTAGAAATGATTATGTAATGACCTGTTATATCCATAATAATCCAAAAACGGCGATGAGGTCAGGCAAACATAGAGATTACTGCTGCGGCATAAACACTCCTCCTGAGCCATTGCGCCGTTTTGTGCGCCACCACCCGGCGTCACCGGGTTGGCAAAGTTCAGAACAGCTGTCTTTCCTGCGCGCAGATGTTTTTTCGCCGCAGAATAGGTCGTATCCTCTTCAACTGTAATATCCGCTGAATGTCCGCCAATGTGCCTTTGTGAAACAAATTGCTCCAAATACACCTTTGAAGAGGCTTTAGCCCGATCTGTTTCAGCTTTCAATGCCGGCGATTCGGAAAAAGCAACAGTATCTCTAAAAGAAGCTATTAAATCATCCCTACTCATTATGGTACCTCACTTTCTGTTTTTGTTATCTTCCTCGATTCTTTCGCCCCAATCGGCCGCGAGTGGCTGATTGCAGCGCATGGCGCAAACAGTTTCTGATACCGTGTTATACAGCACCTGCGTGCCCTGTGAATCGGCACGGTAATTGACCGCCCGGTCGCGGTCGATGCCGAAATGCGCTGCTGTCTGGACGGCGTCGATATTTGCGCCAATGAACAGAAACTCCCAGCCGTACTTTTCCTTCTGGCGCTCGACCATCTTCTTGACCTCATCGCTGGAATACCGATGGCTAGCGTTTTCCATACCATCGGTGGTAATGACGAACATCGTGTGCGCCGGCACATCCTCTGGGCGGGCGTATTTGTGGATGTTCCCGATATGGTGAATCGCTCCGCCAATGGCGTCGATGAGTGCTGTGCAGCCTCGGACAGTGTAATCGGCCTCAGTCATCTTCGGGACATCCGCAAGCCGCACACGGTCGTGCAGCACCACGCTGACATTGTCACAAACAGCACGGTGGAAACGCTACATTTTTACGGCATGGATGCACGGGTTTTTCAATAAATTAAGGAGAAACTGCCATGACAAATTTTATTGAAGAGTTCTACTACGGCAATATTGATCCACAGGCGCGAAGCTTTGAGCAAAACCAAAAGGTGCAACGCGATATGCAGACACTCACCGAAAGCGAGGACTTCCTCACGGACAAGCTATCTGGTGAGGAAAAGAAACGGTTTATCCAATACGTCGATGCCTGGGCATCCGTCAATGGTGAGTCCACCCTCGACAGCTTCATCACCGGCTTCCGCCTCGGCGCACAATTCACATTCGATACCTTCGCCACTTTGAAAACACCCTACACGGACTACTTAAAAGATGAGATATAAAGCATAATCCGGCCATGAAAAGATGAGTGTTGGCATAATTTTATTATTTGTTGAACTGTCTTTCCAAAGATTTCAATAATGTTGATAGGCCCGATGAATACTCGTCCCCATTGAATCTAAGGTACTTTATTTGAGAAATCAATGTTGGCGGAGCTGAATCATCGATGATTATTGGGTATATTATACAGGATTTATCATAAAGTGCTTTCCCATAAAAAGCACCCCATTCATCCTTACAGCATACCGACTCTAGATAATCTTTTGAAATAATCATTATAAGGGCCTTGCTTTCATGTAGCCCTGCACTGATTTTTTCAAAAATTCTCTCACCGATTTCTATTGACCAATCATCTAAAAATACAGAAAATCCAGCATCCATTAAATCAGTAGTGAGTGCTCTGGAAAATGCCAAATCACTAGTAGAATGGGATATAAAAACCTCGGTTTTATCCTAATCCTGGAATTTTTGCATTGAGTGAAGATGTCTCTCTGTCAGCATGTCGGAACAAAGGATTCTTTCATGTAATAGAGCGATTTCTTCTTCGGGCTGCAGATTCTCCGTTGCACAGTTTTCGTATAATTTCTGATCAATTTCAGCCCAGCGATCTGCAAGACATTTTGTTGGTATAACAGATGTTGCATCTGATTTGCTGACTTTATAATAGGCGGTGCAATGAATTGATATATTGGGATAGACAATCAGTTTGCCATCTAGATCGGCATCGTCAAAATATCCTATCTTCCCTTTATACGGGCCTTTTGTAATCAATATCGGCCCATAGTTCAAGTCATCCTTCATGTTGCTCCCTCTCTTTATATTGCGAGATTATTTTCAGAAATTACATAATCAATAATCTATTTATTGCTCCGTACCGCGATAGCCATGCTTTTCAGCGTTCCCAAGCAAGTACAAAAATGCAAACGCTGGTATACGCAGTAGCTCATTACCGCATTTTGTGTTGTGAACACCGAAGTCGTTTGCATTCTTAGTCACAATAATGGCAGCCGAGGACTCCTCGCATAATTCAATAATTGCATCGTCATCGGCAATCGGTGCGCCCTCTCTGTACTTAACTTCGATAAGGATATTTTTGACATTGGGGTAATCAACCACAACATCTATTTCCTTATTCTTTTTTCCACCACGAAAATATCCAACAGATGTTGCAATCTGATAGTAGAAAGCTGCAATATGCTTATATACTGCTGTTTCAACGATTTTTCCCATCTCGGTGGGATCTGACAATACAGCATCGTCCATCAGCACGGCATTCCTAATAGCTGCGTCAGCAATATAAATTTTAGGGCGAGCTCTCAAGACTTTTTTGCCTGCCATATCTACCGGCCAACTTTGATATATCAAATTGGCACTTTCAAGATATTGGATATAGCTTTCGACAGTTGTTCTGGAAACACCGTTTAATTCTTTTGCGATGGCATCGATTGATACGATTTCCGAAGAGACATTGCATAAATACAGGAAAATTCTTTCAAGTTCTGTTGCGTTGCGAATGTTGTAAAGAGAAGGTAAATCTCGCTTAAGCACCTTATCTACAACATCCTCACGCATAATCTGCTGTGCCATCAAATCATTGTCTGCCAACGCTAATTCAGGGAATCCACCCACCTGCAAATAACGCATAAAGTGATTTTGCACTTTGGAAAGCTGCATCATGATTTGCGTTCGCTCAATTTGTGTTTTGCGGAGAAGTGATGTGATCTTCAGATTTTCAGGAACATTCGGGCGGTCCAGTTCCAGTAGCTCGCAGTATTCGTAGAAGGACAGCGTCGGCACTTGGATAACAGTCCATCGCCCTGCACCGCTTTCTCTTGTGCCTTTCATCAAAGCAGGGCTGGCAGATCCAGTTGCTATAACACGGGTATCCGGTTGCATGTCGTAAATCGTTTTCAGCCAGCGATCCCAATCTTGTGCATACTGAACTTCATCAAAAAAATAGTATACATCCTGTTCTGCGTATATATTTTCATGATAGCATTCTAACACTTCTTGAAACTGGCTAAGCTTTAGCATGGGATGATCCATGGAAATAAATACTATTTTTTGAGGCGACACACCAGACTTTAGCAAAGCATCAATCATTTGATATTGAATTGTGGTCTTTCCTACACGGCGAGTTCCAGTCAGCACAACAGATCGACGAATATCTTTTTCGCTTAGTCGTTTCATCGCTTCATAAAACGCAAACCTTTTGTACGTTTTTGCCATTTTCGGGCTAACAGCACCGGTCTTCCACCATGGGTTATATGCTGTCAGAACTTTGAGGATGCCCTCTTTTGTTGTAATTGCCATTGCACTCACTCCTTTTTATAGAGTATAGCCTATAAATCAATTATTGTCAACAATTAATATAAATATACTATGACTAAAATTTTTATATTAGTAATATTTCTTTCGATTATTGTAGTAAGTCTCCATAACTTGTCTTTTTGCTCCATAAGTCACCGCCAGTCGTGCTATGGTCATCGTACGCGTAACGGAAGTGAGAGTAAGGGCAACTATGTGGGGGATGGATTTCCCATAAATCTCCATAGCTCGCCTTATTGCTCCATAAGTCGCCGCCAGTCGCGCTATGGTCATAGTGGGCGTGACGGAAGTGAGAGCAACGCCCGAAACACATTGAAAACACTATATTTATACGGCATGGACGCACGAGTTTCTCAATAAATTAAGGAGAAACTGCCATGAAAAACTTCATAGAAGAATTCTACTACGGTAACATCGACCCGCAGGCGCGTAGCTTTGAGCAGAACAAAAAGGTGCAGCGCGATATGCAGACTCTCAACGAAAGCGAGGACTTCCTCACGGGTAAGCTTTCCGGCGAAGATGAGGAAACGGAGCAGGCATAGTACCTACTCCGTACATAAATAGTTTATATTAAAAATGGGTTAATACCAAGTAACTGTCCCACGCTCCAACTTTTTGCCCTTGTTAATAGCATCAGATATTCTGGCTATAACATGATCTGCGTAGAAAGTAGAAACCTCAGGTTGAGTTGAAGAAGGCCATTCGTCCTCTGTTAGTTCTGGTTGTCCTTCAGCAATACGCGTAGCATTAACACTATTTCTTAAAGAATTCAATTCTTCAACAGATACTTCATGCGAAAAATCCGTTGGTGCAAGCTTTGTAATACCTATCGTATTGTTTATTTTATCAACCGTAATTATCCCATTTTCCTCCGAACCTTCGGGATAGTAATAATAGATGATGGTTTCTTCATTTTCGAAAATAAGCTTAAATTTTACCATCTTTAACCTCGATTAAACAAAAGTGGATGTAACTGAAATCCGTTACATCCACTTGATATGGTTGCGGAGGCAGGATTTGAACCTACGACCTTCGGGTTATGAGTTTTATCATCCAACTTTTGCATTTAGTGGCAATTTTGAATAAAACCCATTGCTATGGGATTTTTCCTCTTTTGCCCTTGTGTAATTTAAAGTAACTTTCGGTAATTTCAAGCCAACTTGTTGGCTTTTTGTTGGCTTTTTTGCTCTCGTTTATAACGCAGTGGGATTAATGCTTGTAGTATAGTTACGGGTAAAGCATAAGGGTTTTATCGCCGACAGTCATTGAAACAAGGTTATTACTATCATTATAATAATACTTTGTTACTGTTCCGTCAATACTTTTTTGTGTTCTTATACCGGAAATATCATATGTATAGCTTGTCGTCTTGTTGTCCTTTGTCAGCGTAGCAAGCTGTCTGCCGTTTTTCCACGAGAAGGTCATTCCGTTGCGGTAGGAAATCGGATTACCGATTTAGTCATAGGTTATCGCTCGTGATTTTTATTCACTATTGTATATTCTGTTTATACAGCATTACAGCCCCACAAAGTGGGGCTGTAATGCATAGATTTTGTTGTAACACTTAATTTGATGTTATTTTTCATTGAGCACAATCCGTTCAATCGTATTGCCGTTTTGCGACACTCTGTAAATCTCTCCGCACATATTATAAAGGTAAATCCATTCCGTATCGAAAATATAGATTTCCTCTGCCCTTAAATCGCATAGCTTATTGATTTCACCACTTGTGTCACACGAGAACACACCACCCTTTGTAGAATAATAAACCATATCCTCGCAGGAATTCATACTGTCGATTTTTTCTTGGTAAATAAATTCTGTTGTTCCGTTTTCTATTGAATATCTATACATACCGTTTTCATAGCAATCAATATAAAGATAGCCGCCGCACTCAAGAAAATATTTACATCTAATTGCTTCAAGCTCGCTGATATATTCGCACTTTCCGTTACCCTTATTTATATCAGTTCGATAAAGCCATCCGCTATCGTTCATAACATAAACTGTGTTATCGTGTGGATAAAAAGCAACAGGATGTCCCGTAATACCGTACAAGTTAAACTCATCCTCACCGTTTTTCTTTACGCTAAGCCTACTGCTGTTCCCCGGAAAACGAATTATTAAATCATCAGATAAATAAACGCTTGTTGACCAGAAAATTAGATCAAAATCGCTCGTAACAAGCTTTTCTTTTTTATCATCAAGTACTGAATACTCATTTGTAAAACCGTCTAATAAAAGCAAGTCATTTTTATACTGAAACATTAACGGATTGCAGAACATATCAGATGCAGATATGGTTTTAGAACCCTGAATCAACACATTGCATCCGTTGTTATTTAATGCATAAACTCCCCTGAACCACACTTCGTTTGTGTAATAACTGCAATAAAGTGTATCGTTCGCATATGTCATTCTCGCCCCGGCATTATTATTGTTAAAGGAGTTTTCCAACTGATGATACTCAAACTTACTAGCGATTGGATAATTATAAAAATTACAAGAATTTAGACAAAAAGAACAGTAAATTATTAAAATAAACATCAGCATATTCCTTGCTCTTTTCATACGATCCTCCTAATTACCAATAAGCATAGTGTGTTTTGTTTGACACGCAACGAGACATACTCTTATTGGAATTTTTATCATAATAAACACTATATTCTTTATTTTCAACTTTGATAAAAATAAGAATTTTATCATCACATTGGTTGCCATACATAGTCATCTGTTTCATAAAATAACTTTGTGACGGTGGAGAAAAAACAGTCAACACAAAATTAATAAGAGTTGCAGAAGCTGCCACACGATTATCAGGACAATAAGTGAGCATATCCGAAAATGTTGATAACGCTTTCCATGCATAATCAATAAATCCCCAATTGTCATCTAAATATTTCAACCATTCATTAGATGTCTTTCTCATAGCGTAATAATATGACTGCTTAAAATATCTTAATCCACACATTTTAGTATAGGTATATATTTCATAGCCATCCTTTATCATTTTTCCAGTATAACGAGCTTTGGGATCATTATTTTGGCATTTCTTTTTCGAGTTAAAAATAGAACCCCATTTTGTATGGAGATTAGAATTGATTATAGACTGGTCGTATGTATCATTATCTGGAATCGGTACATAATAATATTTACCACATCCGTCATTATCAACATAATTCAAATAGTTATTTTCACAATACGCAAACATATTCGTTCCGAGCACGCTTGCTCCCATATCACAATATTTATCCGCATTCAAAAACCTACCTGTTACAGGGTCATAATATCGGCTTTGGAGATAGTAAAGTCCCGAATCGGCATCATAAACATACCCACGGTAAAGGAACGGATTGTAATTTACAAGGTCAACAGTTGTGGTTGTCGGCTTACGCATCTGAGTCGGCTTGCCCCATTGGTCGTAGGTGTAAATTGCAATGCTGTTGCCGTTTTCGTCAACAATTCGCATTATGTCGCCCTGCAAATTCTTGATGTAATAATACATCACGCCATTGTAGAGGACTGAGCTTACACTGCCGTTTTGGTCATAATAGAACATCAGGGTTTTATCGCCGACTGTCATTGAAACAAGGTTATTACTATCATCATAATAATACTTTGTTGCCAATCCGTCAATATTTTTTGTGTTCTAATGCCGGAAATATCATATGAATAGCTTGTTGTTTTGTCATTCTTTGTTAACGTCGCAAGCTGTCTGCCGTTTTTCCATGTAAACTTCATTCCGTCACGGTAATCTATCGGGTTACCTATAGTTGTAATTGTTTCATTCTTTACAAAATATAAAAACTCCAAAATAATCTTTATTTAAATATTCCGCTTCATCAAACACCCTAATTATATAATCGGAATACTCGGAAGATTCTCTAGATTTTTCGGTTGATACTACTAATGATACTATTCCTTCTGAATTATTGTTTTTACACAATAAAAACTCAAACCAGTAAGCAGCCTCATTTGTTTTTACATAAGCTAAACACTCATCAAATATATACTGTTCCGAAGCCTCAAATATATCGACCTCTACTGAATAATTATAATCTACGCTATATTGTGTGCCTTTGTAAAAATTAAAGAGAGCATCAATTGAATCTTCAGTTACAGTAGTTTTGGCTTTATCAGAAAACAAATCAATCAATTTATCTCTATCATTATTTTCTAAAGCATTTAAAATTTGATTTAAAACATTCTTTCCATATTTCTCAGAATCATCAGCAGTATTAACATGTTCATTGTTATTAAACAAACGACAAGAAGTAAATAATAGACAAATTGGAAATATCAAAAACAAACAGAAATATCTAATAAATTTCATGAAATCCTCCCTTATGTTTCAAAATTTCAAAATAGCTATATACTTACTATATTTAAATTTCCACTCACGATAACCCTTGTATTTTTTGTAAAATGCTTTAAAAAGTCCCTTTTGTTTTCTGAAATTAATCGTAAATTCAACTGAAAGATTTTTAGCTTTCACATTTTGATATTTAGGATTGAAACCGGTTATCCACCAAGCGTTACTGCAGTAATAATAAATTATCTTTTTATTTTTATATTTAAGGTACATTGACATTGGCAGTGCTAACGATTTATTAACTGTCCAGTGGTATTCACCACCAGTATAAATTCCTAATTCTGCCCCAGCACCTAGATTAATATAATCTCCTTTCCAAGCCCATAATACATATGATTTTTTGTTATAAGTAAAAACATACTTTTTACTTACCATACTCGTGCCTATTGCAAATACTATATCATATAAATCATTATATCCAAAATATTGTTGCCAACAATTAAAAGTAGCATGGTAAACACCATATCTATCCTTTTTCATCTGAAGAAACCAAGCACCTATACCAGCCGTATCAACACCAAGTTTTCTAATAATAGTATGTCCATAGTGAATACCTAAATTTATATATTTCTTAACTTCTTTCCAAGTCCTATTTATTGACTCACCATGTTCGTCAACATTGCTAATTGGATTATTCTCGCAATACGCAAACATATTAGTACCCAATACGCCTGTTCCCGTATCGCAATACATATCCGCATTAATAAACCTACCTGTTACAGGGTCATAATATCGGCTTTGGAGATAGTAAAGTCCCGAATCAGAGTCGTACACATAACCTCTGTAAAGAAACGGATTATAGCTTACTATATCAACATCCGTATTCGATGGTTTTCTCATAGTCGTGGGTTTGCCCTGATGGTCATAAGAATAGATTGCTACTATATTTCCGTTCTCGTCAACTATTCTTGTTATATCGCCCTGCAGGTTCTTAACATAGTAATACATCGCATTGTTGTATTGAACCGAGCTTACGCTTCCGTTTGCATCATAATAGAACATCAGCTTTTTATCGCCGACAGTCATTGAAACAAGGTTATTACTATCATCATAATAATACTTTGTTACTGTTCCGTCAATACTTTTTTGTGTTCTTATACCGGAAATATCATATGAATAGCTTGTTGTTTTGTCATTCTTTGTTAACGTTGCAAGCTGACGTCCGTTTTGCCATGTAAACTTCATTCCGTCACGGTAATCTATCGGGTTACCTACTTCATCATAAGTTATCTCACATTTCAATTATTCGGTAATAAGCACAACAGTCCCACCTCGCAGTGAGGCTGTTGTAACGGACTTTAAAAAATAATATAGATATTATTGCTCATCTAATACAATTGTTTCAACTGCATCACCATTTTGTGATACTCTGTAAATTATACCTGATTCATTATACAGATAAACCCATTCCGTATCAAAAATATAGATAGATGAATTGCTTATATCGGTAAGCTTTTTTATCTCACCTTTTTTATTGCAGGAAAACACACCGTCCTTGTTTGCGTAAAATACAGTTCCGTTATATGTATTCATACTTGTTATTTCAGAGATGTCGATGGTTTTTAATTCTTCACTTTTAAGGTCATATCTGTACATTCCATGATAAGAAGAGTAGTAAAGATAATCTCCGCTTATCTCCATAACACGACAACCTTTATCGTTCAATGTGCTAATATACTCACATACACCGTTATCCTCATATATATTCGTCTTATAAAGCCAACCCAAGCCATTCATCACGTAAAGCTCGTCGCCGTATGGATACACTCCCGCAGCAGTGCCTGTATAAGCTGTCAGGTTAAATTCATCTTTATCATTGACAATTACCCTTATGTCTAAAGCATCATAATAATATATCTTAAGTTCATCAGTTAAGTACATTACTTCACCGTAATGATAAGAGTCATTATCAATCGGGATTAGTTTGTTATTCTTATCAATTCTACTGTACTTATCATTATCCCTAAAGGTGTTTTCCATATATAGATTATCATTATACTCGAAAAAGTACGGATTACAGGTCCAATCAAGTATATTATCATCGCATTCGACGATTTCTTCTACACCATCATTGTTTACTGCATAAACACCCTTAAACGAACCTCCGTTGGTATATTTGGGACAATAAAGTGTGTTGTTATGATATCCCATTCTTGCGCCGCTCAAGGTATTGTTATATGAATTCTCAATTTCCTTTGCGCTGAAATCGCTTGCCGTTGGGTATTGCTGAGCACAGGAGCAGAAAGCTACTGCGCATATTGTCACCGATAATACTAATATTATTTTTTTGTACAGTTTCATTTTACTCTCCTGCGTTACCAATAAGCATAGTGAGTTATTATTTCAAAACAGCGAGTTTTATTCTTTTTGCTTTTTTTGTCATAATATACACTATATTTTTTGTTTACAACTTTTACACAAATCAATATAGAGTGATTACGTTCCTTTTTATTAACACTCATTTGAACATCAAAATATGTAATCGGTTTCGGAATCCAATTTGTTAAGAAAAAATTCAAAATGCCTGATATATTAGAAACATATGGATTATATGGATGATATGATAAAAATTCTGTTATATTTCCCATTACACGCTTAGTATTTACTAAAAAACCCCAATTATCATTTATATAATTATTCCACTCATATTTTTTCTTTCTTAACGCATAATATTCAGACTGTTGAAATTGTTTTAACCCAAGCATTTTTGTGTAAGTAAATATTTCATAACCATCTTTATATGTACACCCAGTATACGAAACACTTGAATCAAAATAGGCATCATTTTCACCAGAGTTAAAAACAGAACCTTTTTTGTTGATTAACCCTGAATTAATTATAGACATAAAAAACCTATTCCTTAACGGAGCTCTAATATATGTCTGCGAATATCCATTAGAATCCACATTATTAATCTGATTATTCTCGCAATACGCAAACATATTAGTACCCAATACGCCTGTTCCCGTATCGCAATACATATCCGCATTAATAAACCTACCTGTTACAGGGTCATAATATCGGCTTTGGAGATAGTAAAGTCCCGAATCAGAGTCGTACACATAACCTCTGTAAAGAAACGGATTATAGCTTACTATATCAACATCCGTATTCGATGGTTTTCTCATAGTCGTGGGTTTGCCCTGATGGTCATAAGAATAGATTGCTACTATATTTCCGTTCTCGTCAACTATTCTTGTTATATCGCCCTGCAGGTTCTTAACATAGTAATACATCGCATTGTTGTATTGAACCGAGCTTACGCTTCCGTTTGCATCATAATAGAACATCAGCTTTTTATCGCCGACAGTCATTGAAACAAGGTTATTACTATCATCATAATAATACTTTGTTACTGTTCCGTCAATACTTTTTTGTGTTCTTATACCGGAAATATCATATGAATAGCTTGTTGTTTTGTCATTCTTTGTTAACGTTGCAAGCTGACGTCCGTTTTGCCATGTAAACTTCATTCCGTCACGGTAATCTATCGGGTTACCTACTTCATCATAAGTTATCTCACTGTTTTTATACTTTGTCAATAAGTCTTTCCAGTTTGAATCGCCGTAAGTATATGTGGTTGTTGACGGACTTCCCATAGCAGTATTACTGTCAGTGTTCCACATTTGACCGGAGGATGTCATTATATTGCCTGCATTGTCATAAGTATAAAAATACCGTACTGCGCTTTTCTTATCGACAACATTTGTCAGCTGATTCAATCTGTCATATGTATATACATACCTCTCTGCATCATCTTCAGAAACGGTGAGGATATTCCCGTTTTCATCATATGTGTATGAATATTTAGCAATAACGGTATCGCCGTATTTATGTGTTATACTTTCAATCAATTCCGTTGTTTCGTGAGGATTTGCTCCGTCCACATAGGTGTATTCTGTTGTAAACTTTTTGTCCTCGGATATAAGGGTTGAATCAGTAAGCTTTCGTCCAAAATCATCACTTTGTGGGGTAAGGCTCCATCCACCGTTATTCAGCACATAGTTTCCTGTTTCGTCCGTTGAATCGGTTACTGTCTTTGTAGTGCCGTCAACAACGGTTGTTTTTACTGTATTGCCGTTTTCGTCGGTTGTTTCATACTCATAATATGATGAGCTGAGGTCGCTTGAATACTTCGACTTTCCAATACAGCTTCCAGACGGTGAATACTCAAAGTCTGTTGTCAGTCCTGCGCTGTAATCTACAATTCTTGTTATCTGACTCTTTTTGTTGTAGGTGTAGCTAGCAAGAACCTCGCTGTTATTTGCAAGTGCAATAATGCGTCCGAGGCTGTCGTAGGTATAGTCCATCTCATCGCCGTTGCCGTAAACCGAGCCTTCAAGCTTGCCGTTGCCGCTCTCATAAGTGTGGGATATAAGCGGAGTGTTTCCGACTCTTGTTGATACAATATTGCCGAAACTGTTATACGCAAAGCTGTAGCTCATTCCGTTATGACCTATGCCTGTGAGCTTGTTTGCACTGTAGGTGTAGAAATTTGAACTGTTGCCGGACGATACAGAGGTAACATTACCAGCCGCATCATATGTGTATGATGTGGTGTTGTTACGAGCGTCTGTCACGGAGTTTGTTCTTCCGTTTAAGGAGTTGACATCGTACGAATACACATTGCCCCTTTGGTCGCTCTCGGACACGGCATAGTTGCCCGTGCTGTCATAGGTAGTGTGGGTTATTATATGTTCCTTTGAGGTATCAAGCGTGTCGTTGCCGTCTTCAGACGGAATTATTGTTCCCTGTGCAGACGATGTGACATTGCCGTATTCGTCATATGTGGAATGTGAACCGACATACGGCGTTGTGTCAAAGGTTTCTTCCTCTGTACTCTCCTCAGTTGCCGTTGTGTCTGCTTCTGTTTCTTCTCCCGTTTCTTCCTCTGACGGTGCATAATAATCGTTCAGATACTCAATGTTGAGCATCGAATTGAGCGGAGTCATTGTTCCGACATTGTAATCATAAACAAATCGGAAATATACGGTATGAATTACAACATTCTGTTTTTCCGGCATCACACTAAGACTCACCGACTGCTCCTGAGCTGTGGCATAGTTGAATTCTGCGTAGTGATCCTCTGTGCTTTGGTCGTTATAAACCAAGGTCAGCATTATGCCGAATTTACGGTTATCTCTGAGCGGAACTGAATTCGCCTGTGCCGTCCCCAAAGCAGTAAAGGAAACATTCTTTTTATTAACCCTCATACTTTGCGACAGCCTGCATTCGTTGGTCGCTGTTCCGTTAAACTGATACGGTCCGTTCCACGAATGGTTCTCAGTGAAATCACTGTTTGACATTGCATTGTAGTCATTCATACAGCTTCCCTCTTCAAGCTGTATGCAGTCAAACCACGCTGAACCCTGTGCATTGTAAAGAACCATATTCGCTTCTATATTCGCAGTACCTGACGGAACCGCCTGCGTAACGCTGATTCTCTGCCACTTGCTGTCATACGGCACCGCAACGCTGTTATACTGAGAAATAAGGCTTCCGTTAGAGCCGATAAATTTAATCGAAAGCAGTGCGCCGCTCTGCTCCGCTAAATTCATATTTGTAATACCCGAGGTTTTGACATATGCAGACAGAGTAATATCCTTGCCTGTAAGACCGCTTTCGTCTACAGTCTGCTTTGCATAGGTATAGAACTGCCCCTCTCCGCTGTTTGTCACTTTAATCGACTTGTTGCCGAAATACTGAACCGATTCGCCGTCAACCTCTTCGGTTGAGTTGTCATATGTAACACTGCCGCCTGCACTTTCATTTCCGCCGATAGAGCCGTTACCCTGCGGAAAATATGTTGAATTAGGATTGTTAGAGCTGGCGATATAGTTATGGGTATACGACTCCGACACTCCGCTTATTGACATTTCACCGCCTGATGAGCTTGAAATCGAACCGTCAGGATTAAGCACAGATACACAGTTTCCTGCATTGTCAAAGGTGTAGGTCTGGCTTCTGCCCTGCTTGTCCGTAAAGGTTGTGGTGTTGTCATTTGAATAAACGATGTTGATATAATTGCCAACAGAGCCATCAGCTCCATATTCCGTAACCTTTGTAATCCGTTCAATCGAATTATACTTATAACCGATTTTAGCTTCATCAAATGCCGAAATTTCTTCAATCATATTGTTCTGATTGTAAGCAAAGGATGTGCGGTCATAAACATTATTGCTACTGTCCTTGTAGTCAACGGACGATAATTTATCCTTGTCGGCTGGATAGTAGTTAAAGCACACACTTGTGCCGTCAGGCATTGTAATCTGAC
This sequence comes from Ruminococcus sp. zg-924, assembly GCF_024433635.1. Taxonomy (GTDB): domain Bacteria; phylum Bacillota; class Clostridia; order Oscillospirales; family Acutalibacteraceae; genus UBA7067. The sequence continues at coordinate 23,809 of NZ_WNJZ01000020.1, forward strand.
TTACTCTGGTCTTCTGAGTGTCTGTATTTACCGAATAAGCAAGTGTATATATTCTGCCTGCTCCATCCTGAATTGAAGCGAGCTTACCATCTGCATAGGAGTATACAATTTCGTTGTTGTATTCGTCCTTTTCACTCAATATTTTACCGCCGTTTTCCGGCAGCTCATATTTTGTTACAACATCAGAGCCATCCGTCATATATGCATATGACTCTTCAAACCATAGGGTAAAGCCTAAGCCGTCCTCGTCCTCCCATTCGGTATATGCAGGAGTTTCCTCGCCCTCTTCATATGTTTTCTCGGCAAAATAGTGCTCAGTTCCGTCGCCGTCTGTATATACATAATCATAGCCGTTATCCTGCAAAAGCCGTGAGGTTGCGGCTATATATCGGTTAAACGAGAACTGCCAGCCGTATCCGCAGGGTGAGCCGTTTGCAAACACCTTGTCGGAATCAAAGCTGTTATATGTTGCCGTTATCGAAACAGGCATTCTGTTACCTGTTCCTGAAACAATTAACTGATTTACAAGCATACTGCCCGTATAGTCGCACACAGATGTTGTCGTGTTTGCACCTACATTATTTGTGTGGTAAGACAGACTGCTTTCCGTGCCGTTATAGTTCTTGTAGGTAATGCACAGTGCAGGTATTTTATCGTTTTGGAAGCAATCATATCCGCCGAAAGCGGCACAATTTGCACTGTTCGATTCAAACAAAATACCGTAATTATTCAAGCTTCCGTCATACCATTTCCTTGCGGTCTTTGTAATGTCAAAGCTCAATGCTTCAAAACTTCCGCTTTCGCAGGTGTTGTAATCAATAGTTGCACTGCTGTACCCAACACTGTTCCATGTTGCGTTATCATTGTTCCAATCTGTTGTAACTTCGTGCGAGAAAATTGTCATTTCGGGCAATTCACTCACCGGAGCTAAGCGTACACTTGCATTTACAATTCTGTCCGAATTCTTAAGCTCCGGAAGCTGATTGATTTTTACTATACCCTTGTGTATATTGCTTACTCCGTCACTTCCGCCAACGAAAAATGATGTATGGCGTTTCGTTGCTGTGTCAGGTTCATTTGCAACGAGTGAAGCTGTTGTAACGGTATCAAGTGATTCTCCGACTGTCAGCTCAGGGTCAACAGTAACAGGGAAAGAAACTTCTCCGCTTTTCAGCCATTCGCTGTCTATAGTTACTTTTACTGTCAGCTCATTGTTGTTCTGCTCTACAATTGAGAGCGTTACCTTATCACTTTCTACACCGCTTGCATCCTGAACAAAAGGTGCGCTGATTACATATACAACTTCATCACCGGATTTGAGCAAAATAGAGTCAGCACCATTCTGAACTGCACTCAATCCGTTTATTTTATAGCTTACAGTAAATTCAGCTTGCGCTTCGGCGTTTTGGAGTATCAGATTTTCCTTAATGCCCGTTGATGTTATATAGCAATCCAAATCTACATTGTCGTATATATTTCTGTATAAAGCTTCCTGAACTAAATTTTCAGAATACAGGAATTCATCATTTCCGGTAAGCTGAGTTGTATCGTCAACAAACTCTACCGTGCTTTTATTTGTGTCAATATAACCCCAACTAAGCTGGTAGTCATCATTCTTGACCTTGAACATATTATTTTCTTTTGACTTTTTTGAAAGCTTAATGTCAATGTCACTGCTTTTATTTTCATATTCCGGCTTTTCATCGTCAGACTCATTTCCATTGACGGCATCCTGCATTGTATTATCGTACTCTTTCCAGTTGCCGTCACTGTCGAGATAATGCACAGGACTGTTATACTGAACCGCCATTAAACTGCCATCGTCCAGTTTAAAATGCTTTGTATATTCATCTCGTTCACTTTTAATCTCGTATAGAATTTCAGGTTCTGTTTCTGTGATTTCCTGCGATTGTGTTACCACCGGTTCATCTGTTGCATCGGCTGTCGCCGCAACCTGCAATGGACAAAGAAAAGCTGTTACTGCCGTAAGTAATAATGCTAAACAAGAGTTTATGCCTTTTTTTGATTTACCCATACCAATTCTCCTCTCAATTTTGACTTCTTTAATGTACCCTTGAAATTGTTCCAACCAAAAACATCATACAATCATACAATCATACAATCATTTAATCATTTAATCACCCCACACCTCTGTAAATTCATTACAAGTTTATAAACAGCTATACCACGCTTAATTATTCGTATTTTAAATTTGCATTTATCCTACTAAACAATTAAGTAGAGTAAATAATTTTCACATATATAGTAAAAATTATTGCTTTTAGTTTAAGTATATCAGGATGAAGGCTCACTGTAAATTGATTGTTCGTATGAATATTTTGTGTATTTTTGTGAATATTCACCACTACTTTAATTCAATAATTTTATATCTATTCGTCATCCGTCCAGTCTTGTTTATTTATAAACTCATACACCAACCTTTCAATTTCTTTCAAATGATATTTTATTGTAATTGGTGAATGCACAGGAGGTTGTTCCTCTCTTTCAAGAAGAAAATCTATCGCCGTTTTCACTTTACTATGCAAGTATTCCATCTGTTTTTCGAGTATCTCAATTTCTTTTTCAGAAATGTTATTTACAGAATGTGCCACTCTTACAATTTGGTTGATGTTGTTTCTGATTCGGTTAATCTCGATCCATAATCTTAATACTGGTTCGGGGTTCATCATCCTTTTTCTTTCGGATAAGTTTAAAATGTATTTTGATATACTCATTCCCGCAGATTTAGCTCTTTCAGAAATTAACCTTTTCTCCTCTTTTGTCACTCGAAAATGAACTCGCTCAGTTTTGTTTTCCACATTATTTTCCAAGGTATTCTCATTCCCTTTAAAGTTTATTTTTCTGTTGGCTTCATCCTTACGTGAACAGCTTTGCTGTGAGTCGTAAGGAGTGCAAGCACAGATTTTGTACACACATTAATAAAATGTGCGTACAAAATCACCTTGTTGGGGAAATCACCCCAAACCCCAAATCACTGCGTTCAGCGAAATAGTAATTTCAATTTTTGAATTGTGCAAAAGCTAATTTATCAAAAAACAAAAATTGCAAAATTCATTTTTACACATAGAAAAAACAAAAAATAATATTTCGAGATTTCTAATTTCGTATTTTATTTTTAGAAAATGTGTTGACTAAGCAATTCTTTAAAATTACGCTCACACAAAAAGACTAATGAAAATAGTGTCTATAAGTAAAAAACTCTTTAGTGCCAATTCCAATATCTTTAATACTTTCTGCCAGAAAGTATTATTTGAAATTCAAAAATTTTATCTTTTATCTTTATTTTTATATAAGCTATCCGTGACGGTGCGTGTCGATGGTGACGATATTTTTGATACCTAAAACTAATCTCTAAAACACCGACACGACCGTCACACATCGTCACGCTTTACTCTTCAAGATGTAACCTTACCTTTCTCCCGTCATGACAGCGTGTGTTAGTATAATGTATTTTATACTCAGTGAACAATCTTCCTGCATTAATATTCAACTTCATAGTTAAAACATTCGGCTTTACATCAGCACCTAACTCTGCCACCAAAGCAGTAGGACTTCCACACCAGTCTGGCCGTTCTCTTGTAATAAATTGCGCAACCAATTCGAGGATCGGTTCCGGAGGCTCTTTCCAAAGTTCGGTTTCAACCTTTTCTAGCTCCCATACAAGTTTATCGATATTGCGTGTAAGATAAAGTTTCTGGTCTTGCTGGTCTCTTCCGGCCACATAAAGAGTAGCTGAATTACTTGTACGTTTTTCTTTTTGCAGAAGAAAGGCACCGTCAGCTGCACCGAACAAACCATTCGTCCCCGAAATCATATCAAATATATCGTCAGCATATTGCTTGCGAGTATGATGTACTATCAACATACAGATACTGTAATTATCAGCAAACCTTTTAAGCCTTGTGATAATGTCGTAATCACTTGCATAGCTGTATCTATCACTACTAGACTCTCTGATCTTTTTTAATGTATCAACAATAATCAATATAGTATCGGGATGCTCCTGCATGAATCCAGTAAGTTGTTCATCAAGTCCATTTCCAAGCGGAGCTACAGAAATTGAAAAATAGAGCCTATCAGTACCGTCAGTACCAAACATACGATACGATCTCTCTTGTAGCCGTCGGTAATCATCTTCAAGCGCAAGATACAATACTACTCCTTTTCTCACACTATAATTCCATAAAGGAATTCCCATACTGATATGGTACGCAATCTGAGCCATTAAAAAACTCTTTCCAATCTTTGGTGAGCCGACAAAAAGGTAGGTGCCCGGATAAAGCAATCCTTCGATTAATGGCATTTTACTTTTATACACAGTTTCGAACAGTTCACTCATTGAAATGGTATTGAGATATGAAGGATCAAGCTTACGCAGTAACTTTATCTCCATTTCCTTGATAGCTATCTCAGCACATTCTAATTTATTATCGTTCTCATGCAAATTATTATCAACATCTTCATATATCGACTGCCTTGTTTCCCCATCATATGAAGTCATATAGTCAGTCATCATCATTTTATCGTCCATTATTTTCTCCTTTAAAGCAACTAAAAACAAAAAATATTAATTGTTACATTTTGAGATTTGTCTGTCGTCTGATTTTAGTTTTCAATTCACGCATTATTCATCGGGCAATATCAACATTTACCATTATAAGCAGCTTTCGGTATTAGAATTAAGAAATTCACAAAATCGTTCCAAATTTATTAATATCTTCTTACCGGCACGAAAACCAACAATTTTCCCATCTAAGTATAATTGCCTAATCCTATAAGGAGCCACACCTGTTCGTTCCGAAACCTCATTAATGGTCATCATTGTTGGAACATTGTATTCTTTCGCCATCATTATTCATACCAATCCTTTTCATTTAATTTTTAGTAAACTATTGCAATTAGCAGTAATTTATGGTATTTTAATTATATAGCCTTTTTAAGACTATGTAAAGGGCTAAATATTACACTTCAGGAGGACATCATAGTGAATTCGTCTAATATCGGAGCTATTTTAAAGTCACGAATTAAAGAACTGAACTTTACACAAACTGAGTTTGCCGAAAAAGCAGGAATAGGTGTTTCTACATTAAAAAAGTATATTTCCGGACAACTGCCATATTCAATTGAACTTCTTGATAAATTTTCAGAATTGTTAAATTGTTCTTATGAATACTTGTTAGGAAAATCGCCTAAACCGCACGGTTCGTTTCTGGAATTACAACGTCTTACAGGATTATCAAACTCAGCTATAAAAAATTTGTTGGTTATTATCGATTTGAAAAATGAAAATATTAACGAATCATTTGTAGCATTAGAGAAACTAATGGAAAACCTAGAAATACTGGATTATATAGGTACATACCTACTTTACGCAGAGGAAAACGACCCTTTTCTTTATCAGCGTTTATATAGACAACAAACGGGTTTTGGCGGTGTAGAGCTATCTGTAAACGACATTCCGGATTTATTGGTATTCAAAGTAGAAAGACTTATAAAAGCTTTACACACCGATATGAACGCTGAGAAAAAAGAACATAATAACCCAGATACAATTTTATCAAAAGAAGAAATAGACAGTATTTTAAAAGAGCAAAATATAGAATGGAGTGAAGAATGTGGCAAATATACGCGCAAGAAAAAATAAATCGGGCAAAATTATATCCTATGAAATTCGTGTATTCAAGGGCAGAGATAGTTCCGGAAAGCAGTTACAACCCTATGTAATGACATGGAAACCCCAACCAAATATGACCGACAAGCAAATAGAAAAGGAACTTAACACACAAGCTGTTATATTTGAACAGAAATGCAAACACGGTTTGGCTGTTGATACACGCCAAAGCTTTCAGCAATATGCCGAATATGTTATCTCGCTGAAAGAACGAAATGGCGTTAAACATAGTACATTAACTCGGTATAAAGATTTGCTAGCCAGAATAACACCAATAATCGGTTATTTAAAACTTGCCGATATACGTCCTGCTCACTTAAATAAGCTTTACGAGGAATTAAGCAAGCCCGGACAAAACAAGCGAACTGGAGGCTGTCTGTCAAATAAAACCATACTTGAATACCACCGATTGATTTCATCAATTTTTACTCAGGCAGAAAAAGAACTAATTATCCCCTATAACCCCGCTAACAGAGCCACGCCGCCTAAAGTTCAGCACAAGGAAGCAGCCTACTTTGAAATTGAAGATATAGAACGAATTAGAGACTGTCTTGAAAAAGAACCAATAAAGTGGAAAACCCTCATGCATCTCTTCTTAATAACAGGAGCACGCAGAGGCGAAATAGCTGGATTAAAATGGAAGGTAGTTGACTGGAAACATAATCAAATACATATTTGCAACAATCTGCTTTACTCGGCAGATATAGGAATTTATGAAACGACAACAAAAAACACCACATCAGATAGATATGTAAAGCTGCCCAGCGAAACTATGGAACTGCTAAAACAATATCAGAAATGGTATAATAATCAAAAGGATGAGTGTGGGAGTTGGTGGAAAGATACAGACTACTTATTTGTTCAAGACAACGGAAGTCCAATGCATCCTGACAGCATCACAGATTATATGACCAAGTTTTCAAAAAAGTACGAATTACCTCATATTCATCCACACAAATTCAGACATACAATGGCAAGTATTTTATACTTTAACGGTGTTGATAGTATAAGCATATCCAAGAGATTGGGACACGCAAAGGTCAGTACGACAACAGACATTTACAGCCATATAATAAAAAAAGCAGATGAAAAATCTGCTGAATGTATTGCTGATGCTATTTTACGAATAGGCAAAAATGGTAGTTGACCATTTACAGTTGGCTTTTTGTTGGCTTTTTTCGACTGTATTTAATTTAAGCATAAAAATAGCCCCATTAACAAACGGCTTGTTAATGGGGTTTTCATTGGTTGCGGAGGCAGGATTTGAACCTACGACCTTCGGGTTATGAGCCCGACGAGCTACCGAGCTGCTCCACTCCGCGATATATGTTTTAGTGTTCCCTTGAGAACGCTAAAACATAATAACACAAAACCAAAGCTGTGTCAAGGCTTTTTTAAAATTTTCTGAAATTTTTCTTTCGTTTAATAATCCACCTTGTCAAGTATGCCCGTAAGGTACGCTATCACTACTCCGTAGTTGCTCATAGGCACACCCTGACTCTTTGCGCTTTCAACTCTTGACATAACATATCGACGGTTGAACATACACGCACCGCACTGAATAACCAAATCGTAGCCTGTCAAATCCTTGGGAAAGTTCTGTCCGTTTACGTTGTCAATGTGCAATCCCTGTCCGTATCTTGCTTTGAGCATACGGGGCAGCTTTTCTCTGCCGATGTCCTCCTTAAGAGGAACGTGCGTGCAAGCCTCGGCAATAAGTATTTTCGAGTTCTCGTTCAGACTCTCAAAAACGCTTGTGCTGTTAACAAAGTAGTCGATATCGCCCTTGTACTTTGCAAACAGGGTTGAAAATGATGTCAAACGGCTCTCCTCAGGCTTTTTCTCGTACACCGTTTTAAACACCTGCGAGTCGGTAATTATCAGCTTAGGCGCCTTTGATAGAGCCGCAAGAGTCTGCTCAAGGCGGTCTGTGGTACAGCTCATTACAAGACACTTTTTGTCAAGAAGCTCACGCATAGTCTGCACCTGCGGCAGAATCAGCCTGCCCTTGGGCGCCTGAATATCCTGCGGCATAACAAGCAGTACAAGGTCGCCGTCGGCACATAAGTCGCCGGTTATTGTTCTTTCGCCGAAATCATCGGGAACACTGCTGACAAGCGCCTTGCGCAGGCTGTCTATTCCCTCGCCTGTTTTTGCACTTACAGAAATTGCGTCCTTCTTGCAAAGGCTTTCAACCTCATCTTTAATCTCGGAAACATTCTCAAGAACATCAGTCTTGTTTATTACGGGAATGAACGGAATGTTCTGCTGTGACAAAAGCCTCACCCACTGCTTTTCGCTGTTGTCGGGAGCGCAGCTGAATATAAGCAGGGCTATATCGGTCTTGTCGAGTGCATTTTTTGTTTGGCTTATTCTTTTGTTTCCAAGCTCACCCTCATCATCAAAGCCGGCTGTGTCGATGAAAACAACAGGACCTATGCCGTGAATTTCCATTGACTTATATACAGGGTCGGTGGTTGTTCCGGCAACGTCTGACACAACGGAAATCTGCTGATTTGTCAGCGCATTTGTAAGCGACGATTTGCCGCTGTTTCGCTTGCCAAAAAGTCCTATATGCAGTCTTGTGCCTCTCGGCGTTTCATTAAGGCTCACACTATCACTCCTTGAAATACAATATCATAAACCAAATTGCTTTGTCTTAAAATCTGAAATCTCTTTTGCCGTCGTGAAGCTCCTTAAGATACTCGGCGGCTATGCTCTTTACCTTTGGGTTCGTTATCTTTTCAAGCTCCTCCTTGATTACAGCCTCGCCCTTTTTCTGTGTGTCCTCGCTTGCGTAGTCCTCAAGGTACTCCTTAAGAGTCATCAGCGCATTTGGCTGACAGCAGTTTACAATCTGCCCCGACTTCAAAAGACTCATAAAGCGGTCGCCTGTTCTTCCCTCACGGTAGCAGGCTGTGCAGAAGCTTGGAATATAGCCAAGGCTTAAAAGCCAGTTAACAACCTCGTCAAGCGTGCGGTTATCGCTTATATCAAACTGAGCGGAATTCTCCTCCTCCGGCTCAGGCTCGCAGTATCCGCCTACGCTTGTGCGTGACGCACCGCTTATCTGCGAAATGCCAAGGTCAAGCACTTTCTTGCGGCTTGCCTGTGACTCTCTTGTTGATACAATCATACCTGTGTACGGAACCGCTATGCGGATAACTGCAACTATCTTTTCAAAAATATCGTCTGAAATTGCGTTTGTAAACTCGCTTGGGTCAATGTCATCAGCAGGGCAGATTCTCGGCACGCTTATCGTGTGAGGACCTACGCCGTGTGCCGCTTCAAGATGCTCTGCGTGCATAATGATTCCGGTGAAATCATAGCGGTACATATTAAGTCCGAACAGCACTCCAAGTCCTACATCGTCAATGCCGCCCTCCATTGCTCTGTCCATAGCCTCGGTGTGGTAGGCATAATTGTGCTTAGGGCCTGTTGGGTGAAGCTTTTCGTAATTTTCTTTGTGGTAGGTTTCCTGAAACAGAATGTATGTGCCTATTCCCGCCTCTTTAAGCTTGCGGTAATTCTCAACCGTTGTTGCGGCTATGTTGACATTTACACGGCGAATTGCTCCGTTTTTGTGCTTTATCGAATATATAGTCTTTATGCTTTCAAGTATGTACTCAATCGGGTTGTTCACAGGGTCCTCGCCGGCTTCAAGCGCAAGCCTTTTATGACCCATATCCTGCAATGCGATTACCTCGTTTTTAATCTCCTCCTGCGTGAGCTTTTTGCGGCAAATGTGCTTATTCTTGTAGTGGTACGGGCAGTACACACAGCCGTTTACGCAGTAGTTTGACAGATAAAGCGGAGCGAACATTACTATTCTTCTGCCGTAGAAGCGTTCCTTTATCTCTTTGGCAAGCTTAAATATTTTCTCGTTCTCCTCCTCAAGCTCACAGTCAAGAAGCACAAGAGCTTCTCTGTGGGAAACTCCCTTACCCTCTTTAGCTTTCTCAATTATAGAATTGATAAGCTCCTTGTTATTCTTGTTTTCGTCGGCATATTTCAGAGTTTCCTCAATTTCCTCATGATTGATGAACTCCTCTGCCTTAAGTGATTTTGGATCATACTTATACATAGCTTTTACTTCCTTATATTTTATTTTTTGATTTGTATATTAATGTGCGGTAGTGATTTTGTCTTAATTGCCGCATAGCGCCACAGCGTCGCCCCTGTCCGTCACAATTTCATAGCCAATGCTCTCAACTCTGCGGCTTAAGCAAAAGCGGCACTCAGCCGCCTCCTCGCCTGTGCAGATTTTGTTGTCATACAGCGAGTAATCCTTCCTGTGCATAACCGGCGACAAATTCGGCATTACAACATTTGCTCCGGCAAGAATTCCCCTTTCTCGTCCGTCCGGCGCAATTGTGCCAAGTGCGGTTGTTGCCGGCAAGAGAATATTCGGGTGAATCAGCCTGATTATCGCAAGGAGCTTCAATGTTAAGTCACAGTTGCCTGGTTTGAACCTTGCAAACGGCGTGTCCTTATGCGGAATGAACGGCCCTATGCCGACCATTTGCGGTTCAATCTTCTTGATAAACTGCAAGTCCTTGTATATGCTCTCCTGCGTCTGATACGGCGAGCCTACCATAATGCCGACTCCTGTCTGATATCCGATTTCTTTTAAATCTCTTATACACCGCATACGGTTTTCAAAGCTCATTTTTTCGGGGTGAAGTTTTTTGTAGTGCTCACAATCGGCTGTTTCGTGCCGCAAAAGATAGCGGTCTGCGCCTGCGTCAAAGTATCGCTCATAAGAGCGGCGGCTTCTCTCGCCGATAGAGAGTGTAACAGCACAACTTGGGTAAAGCGACTTTATTTTGCTTATTATCCGCACATAATCATCATCCGTATAGTGCATATCCTCGCCGCCCTGCAAAACAAAGGTACGAAAGCCGAGGGAATAACCGTTTTTACAGCAGTCAAGAATCTCGTCCTCGCCAAGCCTGTACCGCCGAGCGTTTTTGTTTGAGGCTCTTATTCCGCAGTAGAGGCAATCATTTTTACAATAGTTTGTGAACTCGATAAGTCCTCGAACATAGATTTTATTTCCGTAATATTTTTTAGCCTGCTCTCGACTTTTTGAGTAGAGATATTCAAGCTCCTGCTTGTCCCCGCAGTGAATAATCTCCTTGAATTCGTCAAAGCTTAAAAAGCCGTTTTGACGTAATCTGTCAACTATATTGTGTATAGCTATCGCTTACAGCTCCTTTCCGTAAGGTTTCGGCTTTTCTGCCAAAATTGTAATTCTGTCAGCACAAAGCTAAACCTATATAGAGATTGAGATTTCAGTGTAAGTTTCACAGTCAACCCCTTGACCGTAATGTTGTCAAGGTAAAAAAATGCAATTAAATCCTGTGCGGGCAATGCCGTAAATTTGACAACATTGCATCTTGCGTCAAACAAGACTGTTAGTCGAAATTCACTTAAACCTTAGAATACAGCGTCTTTGAGTTTATTCCCTCAAGTCTGCCGAGCTTACCCGACAGTGCGCTTATAACATTGCTTGGTGCGTCAAGCACAACGCTTATCACGTTTACATTTTTTGCCCTGTGCGGAATTCCCATTCTGCCGATTATGTATTCGCCGTATTCCGATAAAATGGCGTTCATTTTGTCAACGCTTATGTTGCTTTCAACAACTATTCCAATAACTGCAAGCCTTGTATCGTTCAAGCGTATTCTCCCTTCAAATAAAAATGCGCCTTGCCGATTGACAAGACGCACCGAAATTTCTCTTAACCGATATAAATAGCACAGGGCTTAACCCTTGCCTTTATGGTTTGTCTTTTGCCTTGGATAGCCTCAGCATCAGAGTAATCGGATTTGTTGTCTTTGCGCTCGGAGCGAATCCTTGCGTTCAGCACAATAATATTATATTCCATAATAAGAGATTTAGCAATATTTTTTTAATAAAATCTATACCAATGCCTTTCTCAGCTCAGCTATATCATTTTAATAATAGCGTCCTCGTTTTTGTCCTCTTTACACATTTTTACCGGCTTCATAAGCCTCTGTCAGTCCCTTATGCCCTGCAATGTCGCCTGCATCATTCACTCCTCCGGCGAAAATAACTCCGGAAAGCCTTGCACGTTCAAAGCAGTCAACCCAGCCCTGCACGGCTTTTTGCGCACCCTCAACGGTTGTCTTTTCATCCTCCGCAGCAGTAGCAAGCAAATACACATCTGTAAACCTATAATCGCTGTCATACAGAGGATTAGCACGGTCAAGCATGGTTTTTAGCTGACCGCTGACGCTGTAATAATAAACAGGTGTTGCAAAAACCAACACATCTGCGCTTTTCATCTTTTCTGCAATTTTCACCGCATCGTCACTGATAACGCATTTGCCAAGCTTCAGGCAGGCAAGACACCCACGGCAAAAACCAATGTTTTTATCACGCAAAGAAACTATCTCTGCCTTGTTGCCGGCTTTTTTTGCACCCTTTTCAAATTCTTTTGCAAGCATCTCCGAGTTACTGCCTTTGCGGAAGCTTGAGGAGATGATTAAAACTTTCTTATTCATAGACATACCTCTTTCAAATTGATTTCGTAAGTCAGATAAATCCGATATTGTATTTATCAAACGTATTATGCAAACCGTTTCAAGCTGCTTTATCGTGGGCTTATAAGCGAAAAGGTAACGACTGCATCGTCGCTTCCAAATGCAGAAAGCAGAGCTTCGGCAGTTGCGCCCTCAACCTTTCCAAGGCGGGAATAGCTCCAGCTGTTAGTGCCGTAAAATATAACGATTTGGTTGCCCTGATAAAGCACCACATCTCCGGTGGTTGTGGAGATATGCGTATCTTTGCAAGGCAACGATGTTCCTATGCTTCCGACTTTTTCAAAACCGCCGTAGTCGCTCATATTGATTGTCAAATCACCTTCACGCAGTAAATCACGCAATGCGTCTGCACTGCCGTTATCTGCGAATTTTGCCGTTAATGTTGTGCCATTGGCAGTAATATAAAACTGTGCTTGTTCCATAGGCTCTTCCTCCTTTGATTGTTTTGGCGGCTCTTCATCCGGTTGTGAAGATATTTCCGTTTGTTTCGTCTGTTCCGCCTGCGAATTTGTTTTATCCTCTGACATTGAAAAGGACGTTTGATGGTCCGTCTGTTCAGCAGACTGCTTTGATGAGCAGGCGGACATTATTAGCAAGAACAATAAGCCAAGCAGTATTATGATTGATTTTTTCATTTACAACGTCCTCCTATGCGATAATTCAAATCAAGATAATCCCGCCCTGCACAACAAGAAGCATACTGAAAATGCAGTTTAATATGCTTTCGGAAAAAATGCAGCAATCCATTACTGAATTTCTATACGTATGTATGTGTTATGCGCTTTCCTTGCAAGCACGACAAGCGGAGCAAGTAACAATTTTTCCTTTGGACATCTCATCATCCCGAATTATCTGCCCAACAGACGGAACACAAATTGTACCTGATAACGGATTCTTAATGCTGACAACGGGCGTGGTTATGCTTGCCTCTACCTCGCTCTTTTCAAAGGCAAGATCGCAATCTGTCATTTCGCAGTTAATCAGCTTCAATTTCGTACAATAGCAGAAAGGCTGTGTGCCGATAATCTTGCAATTTTCCAGCGTCAGGCAGTTTGAGTACCATGCAAGATATTCGCCCTTTATTACGCTGTTTTTCACTGTGATATTCTCACCGTGCCAGAATGCGTCCTTTGTTTCAAACACGCAGTCCTCGAAAACCGCATTTTTAATATATTGGAAGGAGTATTTCCCATTGAAAGTCACACCCTTAAAGGTGATATCTTCTGAACGCATCATAAAGTATTCGCTTGTTGCTGTCGTGTTTTCCATCATAATGTCACGGGTAGACCAACCGAATTCAGGGGATATAATGTCACAGCTGCGTATCACAACGTCACTGCATTCCCGCAATGCCTTGATCCCGTGCATTTTGGTATCGGTAATAGTAATGTGGTCGGAATACCAAAGTGACGCCCTGCAAAGCTCGGTCATTTCACAATCCGTAATTTCAAGCCGTGAACATGCCAGAACGGATAGCGCAGATTAAAAAAGCAATGCTCCGCCGTAATATCCGAACATTCCTTAAATGCACTCTCGCCATCGGCAGGACCGTCAAAGGCACAGTTACGGGCAATAAGCTTATGACTGCCATAGAGCGCACGTTCTTCATCAAAAGTTTTATTTTCAATTGTTGTCATAATATAACCTCATACTTTCTCGTTTTCAATTTGGTTCGTCAAATAATCCAGACAGCCAATACAACCGTCGCACCTATGGAACAGGTCGAGCAGCTCTTTGCGATGTTTGGCGAGTATAGCAAGTGCCTCTTTTCTTTGCCCTGCGTCGAACTTTTCCATAAAATCTTCAATAATTGCCTCGTCGCAGTCGCAATCCTTCAAATTCTGAATGATTTTTTCCCTTGTATTACCGATTTGCATGGTATCGTCTCTTTTCCCTTAGTTTTTCGTAATCCATAAATACACATCCCATGTATCGCACTTATTGCTTTCATAGGCACTTTTCAGATTCTCATTCACAACGAAGAAATCGTAAATTACGTCAACCGTCGTTACTGTGATATTGGTAACGGTTACTCCACCGTGTCTTGCCTAAGCTTTTCTTGCCAAAATAAGCGCTCTCTTTTCATCCGGCTTCCCTTTTGTGTGCTATTTTACATTTATATTATATAACCGCCGTCTACAAATAGCAAATACTCATATTGAATCAAAACCACCCGTCTAACGGGTGGTTTGCACAAGGGCTATAAGCCCAAGCTACCGGCCAGCGCCTAAAGACGCTGGCTTTCACTTTAGTTCAAGCCTATTGCCTTTGCCTCTTTCGCCGCCCCT
>NZ_WNJZ01000021.1 GCF_024433635.1 Ruminococcus sp. zg-924
TTATTATTTCTGTTTCATATTCCTTTACATGTCGATAACTTCTTGGCATAAAAATATCCCTCCTGATGTATATTCTACATCAAGAGGGGTCTTTTTTCTATTGTCCATTTTTTACGGACTTGTTCATTATAAATTCAATGGGATTTTTTATATTCAGGAGGTGATTTTGTGAGTGCTACCATAGGTGCAGCACTAAAGAAATTTGCAGTTGCTCTGCTCACAGATAAAATTACAACAGAAGATTAACGATAAGAAACAGTCGCAGTGGTTGAAAATGTAATCTGAAAACCAAGTTTGTTAAATCTTAAATCGAGATTTATAATTGCATTTCCAATTCCAAGCATTTCCAATCCTCACCTAACACATGATACGTTTCCGGGATATTCAAAATAATATCTTTAAAACCTACAGCTTTGTAACAATGATACGCAGACTGGTTGTTTTCAAAAACACCCAATGAAACTTTTTTTGCACCATATATTTCTTTTGCATATTTGACTCCCAACTGAAGCATTCTTTTTCCGTAACCTTTACCACGCTTTTCAGAATTTATGATTACAAAACCGAATCGTAATTCATCGAAGGATTCACTTGGTTGACGCATAGTAAAAAAGCCTATTATTTCATTGTCTTCTATAGCCGTAAATGCCATAAGGTTAGTCACGGCATTAAATTGTTCCTTTGTAAGCGGATAATCTCCTAAAACACCAGCCGTCCACTTATAAAAAGCCCTTTCATATTTACTCCACGACAAGATTGCTTCAGCATCATTTGATTGATATGGTCTTAATCGTAACATCTTTCTTACCTACTTACATATTTTTCTAATAAATAAATTCCAGTTTATAACTAATTTAATTTTAATTTATCATACCACACATAAATAAAATTGTCTATCAAAAAAATCCACCCACCGCCAAGGAATAACAACCTAAGTTAAGATATTACAGCAGAAGATTAATGATTAGAAGCAAGAGTTGGAATTGCACTAAAAATATTTCGTGCAAAGTATTGATAATTTCGTGCAAATGGCATATAATATAATTACAAATTATATGGAGATGATTATATGGCAGGAACAACTACAAATATTAGTATCCGTATGGACGCAGAGCTAAAATCTGCTGCTGAGGAGTTGTATTCAGAGCTTGGTATGAATTTATCTACAGCATTCAATATTTTTGTAAGGCAGTCACTCCGTGAGGGTGGAATTCCTTTCAAAATTACAACGGAAACACCTAACAAGGAAACAGTAGCCGCCATGTTGGAAGCAGAAAGGATAGCAAAGGATTCATCCGTAAAAGGATATAACAATATGGATGACCTTATTGCAGACCTTGAAGCATGAAAAAATATACTGTAAAATTTACGAATCAATTCAAAAAAGACTACAAGCTTGCAAAACGGCGTGGCAAGAAAATGGAGCTATTAAACAGAACTATCGAACTGCTTGCTAATGGCGAGAGTTTGCCCGAAAAATATTATGATCATTCTTTATCAGGAAACTGGACAGGGCATCGTGAATGTCATATTCAGCCTGATTGGCTGTTGGTCTATTATTTTGAAGATGATGTTCTTGTATTAACCCTTGCACGAACCGGTTCGCATAGTGATTTATTCAGCAAGTAGAAAAAGCAAATTAAATTTTAAAGGTAGTAGAATTATGAAGTCTTACTGCCTTTTTTACTTTCACGATGTTCCACCAAGGAATAACTGCACCCCAAAGGGACCCCGAAAAGCAGAATTGCTTTTTTGCCGCTCTGCCCTTTGCCAATAACTGTCTGGATTATTTGGTGCGGACGAGTATATCGGGGGATATGCAGGGCAGAGTGTGGGGGCTGATTGGTTTCCTGTCCCAGATTGGATATGTAGTTGCATACGGTACGGCAGGGCTTCTGACAGACGGAATAGCAAAGGGTATGCAGATTGGTGTCGGCAGGGGAGCTGCGGCTGTCATTATCCTTTCGGGCATTCTGCTTGCGGCGGCAGCAGCGGTTTTGTACCGAATCAGGTCAGTCAAGGAGTTGGAATGTGATCATAAAGAAACTCATTGAAAATGACATAAAGAAATCATTTTCGCATAGCAAAGTAGGCTTATAAAAACTTATATTAAAAAGCTGATGTACTTGTAAAATATCGCTCAAGTACATCAGCTTTATTTTTATTCCTGTATCGGTAATGTAATCTTTACACAAAAACCGTCGTATGCGCTATGCTCAATGGCGGCACTGCCGCCGTGAGCTGCTATAATTTGTTTCACAATAAGTAACCCCAAACCATGGCGTTGTTCCGCCACATTTTCGTCGCAGACCATATAGTGCGGAGCTTTGTTAAGTTTTTCAATTTGTTCATCTGAAGCTCCAATGCCATCATCTGCAACAGTTATGGTACATTGACCGTTTTGGGTGGTAACACTCACATAAATCTTGCAGCCCTGCTCATTGTGGTTGATACTATTTTGAATAAGGTTGCCGATTGCTCGCTTCATCAAATCCCTGTCAACATTTACAGGGCAGAATGTCAAAGCTTCATCGGTTTCCCATTCAATCGGGTGTTTGTCATCAATGTCCATATTGATAAAATCTACAACGACTTGCCGAACAATCGCAATCATATTTTCCTTTTTAGGATGAATTGGCTGCATATTATATTCCAGTTTAGAAGCCAAATTGAGGTCATTGATTAGGTTCCGCATCCGTTCACTTTGTTTCACAATAACCGCAGCTTTCTGACGTTCATCATCCGTCAAATGCGTATCATCTCTTAACCTGCCTGCATACCCCATCACCATTGATAGCGGCGTCCGAATATCGTGAGAAACTCCTGCAATCCAATTTGCCCTTGCTGTTTCTTTCCTGCGAAGTTGATTATTTTGAGATTGTAAAATCTCTGATGTTTTATTGATGTTCATTGCAAGCTCAGACAACAGCCCTTTTTCTTTAATATATACAGGCTCTCCCATTGGTAGGCTTTGTATGCCATTTACAATCGGCTTGATTGATTTCAGCAGTTTTGAATTTGCGACTACATAAATTAAAAAGATAAGTGCAGCATTGATAGCTAAAACAGATAAAGCAGTCCCCGGTAAGTTGGCAATCAGTTCATAGTCCCAGCTTGGCCACATATGTTTCCAAAAGCTATCTTTTGGATAACCCAATACAATAAGACCATCTTCTGTTTCGCCCGTAAAGGTTGGATATCCGTCTATATATCCACGGGTCAGGCTTGCTATATCTGAAAGCGTATAGGACAGCGGTATCGTCTCCGGTAAATTAGCAGTTTGCCATTTTACTTGCTTTGTTTCGTTATCAATGAAGATTGCCCAGGCATCAGAGCTTTTCAGTTCAAGGGAAACTGCATCAGGCAGAGCATACCCACCATCATCTGTCTTTTGTAGAGCGTCTGCAACTTCCTCAGCAGTTTTCCACGGATAGGCATTTGGTAAATGTCTTGCGGAAAAGACAGCGAGCAAAACGACATTCAGGACAAGGAGCAATACGCAGCTAAGAAGGAGGATGCCAACATATCGGCGTATCAGTTTCGGGATGCTTTTCATATCATTTTCCCCCTATAATTAGTTTGTATCCCAAGCCTTTTACCGTAATTAAAGATACAGGACGGGAGGGATTTTCTTCTATTTTCTCCCGAATGCGCCGAATGTGAGCCATCAGAGAATTTTCATATCCAAAGGGATTATCGCCCCACGCAGCCTCACACAGGGCGTCAATTGTAACAATCCGACCCGCATTACGGTACAAAGCAGCTAAAATATCGTGTTCCTTTGCTGTCAATGGAATATGTTCGCTGTTTTTTATTACTTCAGCCCTTTCAAAATCTATTTCACTGTTTTGAAGTCTTACAATCGGACTTTCGTCTTTGTAGCTTCTGCGTAAAATTGCCATTATGCGGAAAACAAGTTCCTTTGGAAGAAATGGCTTTACGACATAGTCATCCGCACCAAGCCCAAAGCCCTTGAATTTATCTTCGTCCTCGCCGCGGGCAGTTAAAAAGAGTACGGGATATTCGCCATTCTGTTTTAATTGCTCCATCAAGTGAAATCCATCGCCGTCAGGCAGCATTACATCAAGAATAGCAATCTCCGGCGTTATTGCCGCAGCAACTGAAAGAGCGTCATTCACATTTTTAGCCGCCCAAATATTAGAAAATCCTTCTTCTTTAAGAATAGATACGACCATATCTAAAAGCTCCTGTTCATCGTCAACAAGCAGGATGCGTTTGCTTTTTAAGTATTCACAGTCCATATACTTCGCTCCTTTCCGATTATCATTATAGCATAAATCACCGCCCTTTTTACATTGTGCGGAAAAATGTAAGGTAGATGTAAGGTAGAGAGAAGGTTGACACAAGGTTGGGACTGTAAAATGAAAACGCAATGAGAAAGGAGCAAAAATATGAATATCATTGAAACCAAAAATCTCACAAAATCATACGCAGACTTTACTGCTGTATCCGGAGTTAATCTTCACATTCCGAAGGGAACAGTTTACGGATTCCTCGGTCCGAATGGAGCGGGTAAATCCACTACAATGAAGATGTTCCTCGGTCTTAAGAAACCAACAAGCGGCTCGTTTGTTATTGACGGCAAGAAATATCCGGAAAACCGTGTGGAAATTCTGAAAGAGGTTGGCTCGTTCATTGAATCCCCCGCTTTTTACGGCAATTTGAGCGGCGAGGAGAACTTGGATATAATCCGTAAAATTTTGGGTTTGCCCAAATCTGCTGTTTCCGAAGCGTTGGAGCTGGTTGGTCTTACGCAGTATAAAAACAGACTTGCAAAAAAGTATTCTCTCGGAATGAAGCAGAGATTAGGTCTGGCAAGCGCTTTGATTGGCAGACCGCCGATTTTGATTCTTGACGAGCCGACCAACGGGCTTGACCCTGTTGGTATTCATGAAATCAGAACGCTTATCCGTTCTTTGCCGCAGAAGTTTGACTGCACCGTATTGGTATCATCCCACTTGTTATCCGAAATTGAACTGATGGCAGACAATATCGGCATTCTCAATCACGGTCATCTGCTGTTTGAGGGGGCACTTGAAGAACTTAAATTTAATGCAACGGCGCAAGGTTATCCTACGGATAATTTGGAAGATACTTTTCTTGCCTTGATTGATGCTGACAACAGGCAGAGAGGCGGCGCAAGATGAGTTTCTCTCTGGAATGTAAAAAAGTAAAACGGACAGGTTTTACGCCTGCCTTCTTAGGCGGAGGGCTTTTAGCAGCAATCGTGCCTGTCCTTAATATGGCAGTTCGTTCAGAAAACTATTTGGGGCTTCACGCTGCGCCTGTTCAAATTTTGATGGGTGCGAATTGGCAGATGATGGCGATGCTCAATATTCTGCTTGTTGTAGCAGGAGCGTGCTTGATGTATCACACGGAATATGCAGATAATGCCATTCAGAGAATGTGTACGCTGCCAATTAAAGAAAGCAAGCTGTTTTTCGGCAAGGCCACTTTAATGGCGCTTATGTGCATTGTAATACTGGTAATAGAAGCTGTGAGTATTGCGTTCTGTTCATATAATTGGTTTGAATTGACCTATAAAGTATGGTTAGAAATAATGAAAAGCTTTGGGTATGCATTGCTGTTAATGCTTCCCTCAGCATTCGGTTCGCTGTTCATTGCATCGGCGTGTAAGAATATGTGGGTGTCCCTCGGTATCGGTGTTGTGTGTGTATTTACCGCTACAATGTTGCCTACAAAGAACTTTGTTTTATCGTTGTTCCCATTTGCGCTTCCATTTCAGATATTTGCAGGTACAGCAGAAAATACCGCCTGCTCGTTTTTGATTGCCGCAGCGGTTGAAATCCTTATCATTTGGATTGCAGAAGTCTTATTCTTAAAGGTTAGGAGGTCGTTTGAATGAGTTTTTTATCGCTTATCGGCATTGAGTTCAAAAAAATACACCGTTCCAAAATCCTTTTGATTTTGACGGTTGCTACCATTATTCTTTGGCTTCCTTCTATCTTTAATGCCAATTTGAATTTTGGAATGCAGGCAGAGGGCATTTCACCCGAAAACAACTTCTTGATACAGGGATTTATGGGAATGGCGTGGTTTATGTTTCCCGCAAGTATGGTTGTGAGTACGGTTTTGCTGAATATGACGGAAAGAAGCAATAAAGGTATTTTGAAAATGCTTTCTCTGCCAATCGCTATTAACAGGTTATGTTTAGCGAAATTTGTTGTCCTGCTTGCACTGGCTGCATTTCAAATACTGATGACCGTCGGTATGTATTTTTTGAGTGCCGGGGTAGCCTCACAAATACAGGATTACAATTTCATTTTACAGCCATTATTTGTTTTTAAGGAAGCAGGACTGATTTTTGTATCGGCAATTCCGATGATTGCATTTTTCTGGCTCCTGTCTGTATGTATTAAGGCTCCTATTTTTTCCATTGGTATTGGCTTGGCTTCAATAGTACCATCAGTATTGATAATCAATACAAAGGCGTGGTTTGCCTATCCGATGTCGTATCCGTTTTATGTTATCACATCGGAATATGGAAAACTTGCAACAAATCTTGACACAGCGCAGGTTGAACTCATACCGTGGATACCTGTTGCCATTGCTATTACAATCTTATGTTTAAGCATTTCCTGCCTTCGTTTCGGGCAGGCTGAAAGGAGATAATAATTATGAAAAACAAAATTTTAACCGCTATCAGTACCATTATGCTTTTTATCCCGTGGACGATTCTCCCACTTAGAACTTTTGACTGGGCATTGGAATCGCCTGTTGCAGAAATTATGATTGCTTGCTACGCTGCGTTTATGATTTTCAGCGGAGTATTCACAATTCTTTCCTATGTTAAAGCAAAAGCGCGAAACAACTTAATGAAGGTGTGCTTAATTGTAAACAGTCTTTATGCTGTTGGCGGTGTTGCGGCACTTGTAATGATAATTTTGCCGAAAATTCTCTAAGCAGGCAAGATAAACGGTCTTGTGCGATGGAGATTTTGAAAAAGGAAATCATTATGCATAATAGACAGACGGCGGGAGAAATTTCTGCCGCCTATTGACTTTTTATGCTGTTCTGTGCATAATAAATCAAGCAATGTAAAACAACTGATTTAGAAAAGAAAGGAACAAGTTATGCCGCTTAAAGCAAAATTCACAAAAGATGTACCCTATGAATGTAACGGTGGAGATATAGTTACAACGGGGAGATATTGTAGATACGAAGCGAGATAAATTCCCGTTTGTCGGGAAGCCGGTCATAAAAAAATTTCCTCAACTATGAAAGGAGCAAAAGAACATGGAAAAATTAAAAGAAAATATAGAAAAAGTTATAATGGAACGCTTTGGAAAAGACAGTTTAATTGCATTGGCAACGGTCGAAAAAGGTGTACCATATGTGCGAACTGTTGATGGATATTATGATGAACGAGCTTTTTATGTGCTTACTTATGCACTTTCTAACAAGATGAAGCAGATTGCTAAAAATCCAGTTGTTGCAATATCCGGCGAATGGTTTACAGCACATGGAAAAGGAAGCAATTTGGGGTGGTTTTGCAAAAAGGAAAATGAGCAGATTGCAAATAAGATGAAAACTCTTTTTGCTGAATGGATAAATAACGGTCACAACAATTTTGAAGATGAAAATACTTGTATCTTGCGTATAGAATTAACGAACGGTGTTTTGTTTTCCAACGGAAAAAGATACGATATTGATTTTACAAAATAGACATATTCGTTTCAACTTCATTAAAGAGCCGGACGCACAGGACGCAAATATGAAAACGAGTTTAAATAATGATATTTTCTTTTCTTAGCGGTATGATGTATTTAGGATTAAACAGGAAATATTTGTATAGCTATCTTTTTATTGCTATAGGTTATTTACTATAACTTCCTGTTTTTCTTGTGCGATGGAGATTGTGGAAAAGGAAATCATTATGCATAATAGACAGACGGCAGGAAGAAATTTCTGCCGCCTATTGACTTTTTATGCAGTTCTGAGTATAATAAAATCAAGTGATGTAAAACAATAGATTTAGAAAAGGGAGGAACAAGTTATGCCGCCAAAAGCAAAATTCACAAAAGAGGAAATAATTGAAGCCGCATTCAATATTGTCAAAACAGATGGATTTGAAGCATTAACTTCCAGAGCATTGGGAACTCGCCTCGGCAGCTCGGCAAGACCGATTTTCACTGTGTTTCAAAGTATGGACGAGGTTCAGCAAGCCGTGATAGAATCCGCCAAAGCGCTGTATAAGGAATACGTGACTCAAGGCTTGATGTGTGAAAACTCTTTTAAAGGCGTGGGAACTCAATACATTCTCTTCTCCGTGAATGAGCCAAAGCTTTTTCAGCTTCTCTTTATGACAGAACAACCACAAATACCTGATTTATCCGGTGTACTTCCATTGATAGAGGACAGCTATGAGGAAATTCTTCTGTCCATTCAAAACGATTATGGAATTACCGAGCATTTTGCCGAAAAATTATATTATCATCTTTGGATCTATACACACGGCATTGCAACACTTTGTGCCACCAAAATGTGCCGCTTCACCGGTGAAGAAATCAGCAATATGATTACAGAGGTCTGCATAGGCATCTTGAAAAATATAAAGGAAGAAGAAAACAATGGATATAAACAATAAAATTGCAAATCCAAATGATAGTAATCAAATTCGATTTAAGAAATTAGATGCAAACACATTAAAACTGATTGCCATTTTGGCAATGACGATAGACCATATTGCGTGGTTAGTATTTCCGGGTTATCCAACGCAGGCATTACCTATTGTAATGCATATAATTGGCAGAATTACCTGTCCGATAATGTGTTATTTTGTTGCCGAAGGGTATCATTATACTCGAAATATTAGAAAATACACGGCAAGGCTGTTCTTATTTGCAATTATCTCACACTTTGCTTATGTATTTGCGTCTACGGAATTTGTTGATTGGAAATCTTTTATCCCGTTTTATTACGGTAGCTTTCTAAATCAAACAAGTGTTATGTGGTCACTTGCCTGGGGACTGGTTATGCTTAGAGTTGCAAACAGCAACAAAATTAAAGCGAACTACTTAAAAACCATTTTAATTATACTGATTTGTATTGTAAGTTTTCCCAGCGATTGGAGCTGCGTTGCGGCTTTATGTATATTGGCTATTGGAACAAATCGAGGGAATTTTAAAAAGCAGATGTTATTACTTGTATTTTTTGTGTTAATTTATTCTGTTGTGTATTTCTTTGCAATAGATAAGGTATATGGTTGTATTCAAATGGGCATTGTTTTGGCAATACCGATTTTAATGCTATACAACGGACAACGTGGAAAAAGCAAACGCATAAATAATTTTATGAAATGGGTGTTTTACATATATTATCCTTTACATTTATTTGTTATTGGTATAATTCAGTATCTTTGTAGGTAAAATGAGAATGTTCACTAAGGCGGGTAAAAAAGATGATTGAAGTGAAAAGCATTATAAAATCATACGGAAACGGTGAAAGCCGATTCCGGGTATATTAAGCATTATAATGTAAACATATATGAAACTTGTGGAGGTAAGATTATGAAAATACTTGTATCCGGACTTTTAAACATAGAAACTACGGTTTCTGTAAGAGGATTTCCTATTAATTATTATCCGATAGATTATCCTTTTTTCGGAATTAATTCCAATGTTTCGGGAGTTGGTTTCAATATAGCGAAGGCACTCACGACATTAGGAGATGACGTAAACCTTATTTCTTTCTTAGGAAAGGATGACGAAGCCGAAAGAATACTTAATAGATTGCATAAGGATGGTATCAAAGTTGAAAACATTAACCAAAACTTAAAGAATACCCCAATTTCGACAGTATTGTTTGATTCAACGGGCAAACGACAGATTTATTGTGATTTAAAAGATATTCAGGAACAAACTATTAGGCCCGAAACTGCCCTCGCAGATTTGAACAACTGCGATATTGCTGTGCTTTGCAACATCAATTTCAACCGTGAACTTATTAAAAAAGCAAAGCAGCTTGCAGTACCGACAGCAACAGACGTTCATGTGCTCAGTGACATTAATGGCGAGTACAACCGTGACTTTATGGAGAACGCAGACATTCTATTTTTGAGTGATGAAAATCTTCCGTGCAATGCCGAGGATTTTATATGGCAAATAGAAAACCGTTATCATAATAAAATTATCGTAATCGGTATGGGAGCAAAAGGTGCAATGTTACTTGATTCAGAGAAAAACGAAGTGTCAGTGATTCCTGCCTATAATAACGGAAAAATTGTGAACACCGTTGGTGCAGGCGACGCTCTTTTTTCGTCCTTCCTGCATTTTTATATACAGGGCTATGGCGCTAAAGCTTCATTGCAAAGAGCTGTTGTATTCGCAGGTGTT
Organism: Ruminococcus sp. zg-924; assembly: GCF_024433635.1. GTDB lineage: Bacteria > Bacillota > Clostridia > Oscillospirales > Acutalibacteraceae > UBA7067. Next base: position 10,377 of record NZ_WNJZ01000021.1, read on the forward strand.
AAAATCGGACATAACGGTGCCTCGGTTGGTTTTTGCACAGAACAAGATATAGATGAAATTATGAAAAGGATTTGATATTGTTGAGTGTGCTAACTGTAAATAATGTTTCGTATCATATCATAAAACTACTCGGTAAAGGAAAGGGTGGATATTCATATTTGGCTGAACGTCAGGGAATAAAATATGTTGTAAAACAAATGCATCACGAGCCGTGTTCTTACTATCAGTTTGGCAATAAAATCGAAGCTGAGAAAAACGATTATCACATTCTTATAAACGCCGGTATTAGAATTCCCAAGATGATAGATATTGATATTGATAACGAACGGATTTTAAAAGAATATATTGATGGTAATACAATTTTTGAGATGATAGAAAAGGATATTCCTGTTTCAGATTACCTTTTGCAAGTCCGTGAGATGGCGACGCTTGCCAAGCTATCCGGCATAAATATCGACTATTTTCCAACTAACTTTGTTGTACAAAACGGCTTGCTTTATTACATAGACTATGAGTGTAATGGTTATATGGATAAGTGGAGTTTTGAAAATTGGGGCATTAAATACTGGTCAAAAACGCCGGAGTTTATGAATTATCTCAAAAAATCAAAGTCGTAACCGTTGTTTATTTTATACATAAGCTACTACCTGCTCTCTGAAAATCCTACTCTTATACTAATCTCAGATAAAAAGTGGACATAGATTTGCGAGGATGATTTTCACAAGACAAGGCGGAGGACGCCGCAAGGCTGGCGCCTTGCAAGGACGACAACGCAGTATTGCGGAAATCAAACCGCAAAGAGTGTCTATTTTTTTATTTGAGTTTAGTGTTATATTTTACAGAGATGTGGTTTCTTACGGAGCGGTAAATCAGAATTGATGGAGGAAATAAAAATGCAGAATTTTGGATTATCAATGCTTTGGTTCTGGGTGTGCTATCTCTTAGTGACAGGAGTAGGAATACTGCATACCGTATTCAATATTTATGTTTTACATATGAAGCCAATGGACAAAAATTCCATGGGGGAAGGCTATGAAAAAACAAAGCCGTGGCATCCGGTATATAACATCATTTTGTTTAGTTTGTTTGGGTTTTTATATATGAACGGTTTGCCGCAGCCCACCATAACAGAAGCGCTGATAACCGGCGCCATATGGGCAGGTATTTGCATTGTATTTGATGTTTTTGGCTGGGTAATTATTAAGCATCCATGGAGTTTATCGTTCAAGGAGTTTTACATTGATTACCAGCCGTGGATTACGTTAATCTATATCGCTATCTTTTTGGGGCCTGTCATCGGATTATTATTTACTGGCAAAGCTCTTTGACCCAATGACATATCCGGCTCAGGTTAAACATTTCCTCGGATTTTTACAATTTCAGATATTTGTAGCATAGCAGTGTTCTCCACAAAATTATCTTTTAATTCTGTGGGATACAGCTTATGCATTTTTTGTGTGAACGCAAGCTCTAATACTAAACTTGTTTCTAATATGCACTTTGGCATGGGACTTTATATTACGGGCAGCATTGTCAAACAGCATAACGGACAGCTCATATTGAAAAACGATGACAAAACAAACGGCGCACAGGTTATAATAGAAATTCCTTCTTGACATACCGGGCAGAATGGGTATAATAGGAAACAGCAGTTGCGCAACATAAGGTGCTTATAAAGGAGGAAGACGGATGCCACCTAAATTCAAGTTCACAAGAGAGCAAATCATAGATGCCGCTTTGGAAGTGACGAGAAAAAATGGATTTGAAGGATTAACCGCCAGAAAACTGGCGGCGGAGCTTGGCTCATCAGCTAAGCCAATTTTTGGTTTATTTCAAAATATGGAGGAAGTGCAGAGTGAGGTCATAACTGCTGCAAATATGATTTATCAATCCTGTATACAAAAAAGTTTAAAAAGCAGCGAATACACACCTTACAAGGCAACCGGAATGGCGTACATCCGGTTTGCGGGGGAGGAGAAGGAGCTGTTTAAACTGCTATTTATGCGCGATCGAACAAACGAAAAAAAAGAAGAAAATCGGGAAGAGATTCGTCCGATATTAAACATTATTATGAAAAATCTTTGTTTTACAGAGGAGGAAGCTTATCTTTTCCATATAGAATTGTGGATATTTGTTCACGGTATTGCCACAATGATAGCAACAAATTATCTTGAATGGGATGTTGATTTTATCGACAAAGCTCTCACCGACGCTTATGAGGGACTGAAGCACCGGTATACAGGAGAAAAATAAAAATGGCTGCAATTAAAACAGAAAGATATTTTTTTTATAGAAAGGAAAGTGTAAATTTATGCGCGAGTTTATAATGGCGGCACTGCCGTTGGTGTTGGTGGGGATTGCCCTGGCGGTCTTTTTCGCCGGGCGAGCCAATAAGAAAAAGAATCAGAAAAAGGAAAGCGGCTATGAAGCGATGGGAATGAGTCTTGGAATGTGCGCCGGTGCGGTCATCGGTGCTTTTTTTCCTGAGTTCATTGGTATCACCTTGTCTCTCGGAATGCTCATTGGACTGCTTATCGGGATGTGCGTCAAAAAGAAGGAAGAATGAGGGAAAGAATATGGAAGAATTAATTTGGTGGCTTGCGCAGAAAGGTGGATTATATTTATGATTAATACAGATGGCAAACCGCATGGAAATATTAAAAAGATTATAAAATGTTTTTTTATCGGAATAGCTGTAGTTTTGCTTGTAATTGTTATAGGAGTAATTGTTCTGTTTGGAAATGAATTGCGAACACTTTTTTCATTAGAAAAGATTGACGGTTACGGTGCATATCAGATGACCTACTATGGTGATTATGGTTTTGATGAGTTTTTAGAAATAGGCGCGTCAAGCGATGAAGATATTGAAAAATTCGTGACAAAGCGATTATTGAAAGGACTGCCAATCGACTTGGGTGTTACAGGTTGTGGATGTACTGCTTTCGTAACAAGAAATGAAAAAGGAGACGTACTATATGGACGAAACTTCGATTTTCTTTATGCGCCATCATTACAATTATATACAGAGCCGAAGAATGGATATAAGTCAGTATCTACTGTAAATTTATCTTTTGCTGGATATTCAGAGGATTATCTGCCAGACGGCTCACTTTTTGATAAGTTTCTGACACTCGCAGCACCGTTTTTACCATTTGACGGCATGAATGAGAAAGGAGTGGCAATCGCATTATTAGCCGTACCTGAAGCCGAGCCGCCTTATGATAGTAACAAGATAACTTTGAATACGACAACTGCAATCCGATTGGTACTTGATAATGCTGCAACGGTAGAAGAAGCGGTTGAACTGCTCCAAAATTACAATATTTATTTTTCCGGAGATGTTGAATGTCATTATTTGATTGCAGATGCCAGTGGACATTCCGTTATTGTTGAATTTTACGATGATGAACTTCAAGTTGTAGAGGCAGAAACCGATTATCAAATCGCATCTAATTTTATAGCATATAACGATTTGAATATTGGCGAAGGTTTTACGGAATTTGAAAGATATGATGCGGTAGAAAAAGAATTACTGGATAACAATGGCATATTAAATGAGAATGATGTTATATCGCTTCTTGCTAAGGTTGGTGTGCAGGATGGAGAAGTTGATAAATTGCAATGGTCTGTTGTTTATAATCTGACGACAGGAGATGTCCGTTTATTTATTCATAGAGATACAAACAATGTGATAGCGACAAAACTTGAAATGAGTAAAGAGGAATAGATGAACTGAGCAAGGAGATAAAATCTCCATATATTGGAAGTGATAAATCTGTCTGCAACTTTTTTTCTAAATTGCACAACTGAGTACTTGACAAAACGAGATACTATAAGTATAATTAGGGTTATATAACGACGGTTATTAAAAGGAGGAGCAGTAATGCCGCCAAAAGCGAAAATCACAAAAGAGATGGTCATAGACGCTGCGTTTGAAGTTGCACGAGCCGAGGGTGCAGAGAATGTGAACGCACGGACAGTTTCACAAAAGCTTGGCTGTTCCACACAGCCTGTTATGTACCATTTTGCGACAATCGAGGATATGAAAAGAGCGGTATATGCGAAATTGGACCGATATCATACGGAATATCTGATGAATGTCAATCCACAGGAAGATGTTATGCTTGGAATCGGGCTGAATTATATCCGTTTTGCGGTGGAAGAACCGAATTTGTTCCGTTTTTTGTTCCAGTCAGGCTTTGCTGCCCAAAACAACCTGCTTGAAATGATCAATTCCAATGAGCTTATACCTGTTATTTCGGCAATGCAGGAAGAAATGAATTTGAATATGGAACAAACAAAGGACGTTTTTATAACACTATACCTATTCGTTCACGGCTATGCCAGTATCATTGTCAACAACGCATTGGAGTATGATGAAGACCTCATAAAGGTGCATTTAGAGAGAGCTTATAACGGTGCGATTTTAGCCACACAGGAGGAAATGAAATGAAAAATCAGCAAATGACAGGTAAGAGTCGTTAAATGGGAGGATAAATAAATGAGTAGAATAATACGAAGTGTGTACGGACAAGAAGACTTGAAAAATTCCTTAGAACTGGTGGAAACAGTGTTTACTGAATCGGAGGGAGAAGAATCGGGAAAAATCGTCAGAAGTCTTGTCGAAGAAATCAGAAGCAAACAGTTTTATCTGCCGGAACTTGAACTAATTATGGTTGATGAAAAAGATGATATTTTAGGCTATGCTATGTTTTCAAGATTCCATTTAGAAGGAAAATATGAAAATGAGCTGCTTTTACTTTCGCCTGTTGCAGTAAAGACAGAGCTTCAAAGACAGCATATTTCCAAAGAAATTATCGAATTTGGATTTCAAAGAGCTGTTGAAATGGGATTTAAAGCTGTTATTGTAGAGGGCAATCCACAAAATTATAGGGCAAGGGGATTTCGGACATCCCATGATTTTGGAATTGTCGCAGGTAAAACGCTCTCTTTGCCATTCCCGGAATGTTTAATGGTGAAAGAACTGGTTGAAGGTGCATTGCTCAATATCAGCGGCATTGTAGAGTATTCAGATTATCAGTACTTAACTTAGCGGAACATAAATCTGCTGCCCAAAGTGCAGACAGGAAAGTTTGATTGACGCAAAGGATTTACAGGCAACGGTTATTAAGGGAATTGAGGCAAAAACGCAGAACTGATTATCAAAGCGATAAATCAAAATTTGATGGTGAGAAGATATGAATTCAGGTACGCGTAAGCATTATATTGACAACTTAAGATGGATGATACTTCTGATACTGATACCGTTTCACACGGCAATGGCATGGAATGTCTGGGGTGAGCCGAATTATATTATTTTTGAGGGAAACAGATTCATTAGCAGTATTGTTGTTTTTTTTAGTCCATATTTTATGCCGCTGCTGTTTGTGTTAGCAGGGATAAGTACGAGGTTTGCGCTTCAAAAGCGGACAATTAAGGAATATCTTATTGAAAGAGTAAAAAGATTGTTTGTTCCGTTTCTGTTTGGAATAATAGTCCTTATGCCGATAATGTCATATATCGCTGACAAATTTAATTGTTCTTATAGCGGAGGTTTTTTTCAACATTATGCGGTGTTTTTTACAAAATTTACCGATTTAACAGGAGCTGACGGAGGATTCTCTCTGGGACAGTTTTGGTTTTTATTATATCTTATGATTATTTCGGTTGTGAGCGTTGGAGCATTATCTCTGATGAAAAAAATAAATCTTAAACCTCAAAAATCAATTCCGTTTTGGCTGATTTTTGTGTTAGGTTTAGCTTTACCTCTGCTCCATGAATGTCTTTCAATCGGAGGAAAAAGTCTTGCGGAATATACATATCTTTTCCTGCTTGGATATTTTGTGTTTGCTGATGAAAAAACAGTAAGCAAAGCAGAAAAGAATAGCCGGCTTTTATTAGGCATCGGATTAGCGGCAACTATTCTCAATGTATATCTTTTTATTTGGGCAGATAAAAAATACACTTTACTCAATGGTGTTACCAATTATCTGTCTGAATGGATTATGGTTATTGCGTTAATAGGATTGGCAAAAAGATATTTAAATTTTACCGGAAAAGTATCAGAATATATGAGAAAAAGGTCTTTTCTGTTTTATACTTATCATTTTATATGGGTCGTTTTGTTCCAATACCTGTTGTATGCAATATGCGGGAATTGTACCTTCATTATGTATATCGGAACCTTGTTTTTGTCATATATTATGACTTTTGTTTGTTGCGAAATAAGCATTAAAATACCTTTTTTATGTTATGCTACAGGGACAAAATACAGTCACAAATGACAGATATATTTAAGAATAAGCAATTTATTTATCGGGCAAGACGATTATCAAAAAGGGAACTAAACGAAAGGAACAGAAAATGAAAGAATTGATTGCAATTTACGGACTGGACTGTGAAGCCTGCGACGCCCGTATCGCAACAGTAACAAACGATAACGCCCTTCGGGAGAAAACCGCCGAGCTTTGGAGCGAGCTCAACGGCGTACCTATCACAGCGGAGATGATTAACTGTGAGGGCTGTCGGACAAACGGTGTACAAACGCCGTTCTGCAATAATTTATGCCCTATCCGACAATGCGCCTTAAAAAAGAGCTGTGACACCTGCGGCGATTGCCCTGATATGGAGCACTGTGAAACGGTAGGCTCTGTTCACGGGAGTAACGCCGAAGCGAAGATGAGATTAAAAGGAGAAAAAACTATGAAATACACAAAAAGCGAGCCGTATTGCACATCGGCTCTTATGGAGAAAATTATGGGACCTAACCCTCTGAAATTAGAGGAAGAATTACTTTTAAATCACCGTATTCCGAAAGGTGCGGTTGTTATGGATTTGGGCAGCGGACAGGGACTTACCTCTGTCTTTCTTGCAAAGGAATACGGCTTTAAGGTTTATGCCGCAGACCTTTGGAGCGACCCTGATGAGAATAAAAAGTTTTTTGCCGAGATGGGGCTCGATGAAACACAAATTGTTCCTGTAAAGGCAGATGCCTTACAGCTTCCCTTTGAAAAAGAGTTCTTTGACGCAGTTGTTTCCACCGATTCCTATAATTATTACGGTCGTGATAAGGAATACTTAGACAAATGCCTGCTGCCCTTTGTGAAAAAAGGCGGATACATCTATATTACCGTTCCCGGAATGAAGAAGGATTTACATAATAATCTCCCGCAGGAACTGCTTCTGTCCTGGACGGCTGAACAGCTTGACTACATTCACGACGCTGAATATTGGGCGGATATTGTGAGTGCAAGCACTGCTCAGGTTGTATCCGTTAGCGAAATGGAAAGCAACGAAGAGGTGTGGGCAGATTGGCTGAAGCAGGAAAACGAGTATGCTTTGAGTGACCGCAAAACTATGGAAGCCGGCGGCGGAAAGTATTTGAATTTTATAAAAATCGTTTTGAGGAAAATCTAATCGGTTTACAGCGGGAGCAATAAAATTACACCCTATATCCGTTTTCTTTTCAGTATGATGGCATTCACAAGAAAAAAGAATCCCGATTATATGCGTGCGAATCTGTATATTGGAAAGAAAACGGTTGGCTTGACGGCGAAAAGCCTTGGAAATAAGGCATATATTTAATAAAAAGGAGATAAAATCATGAAAAACAGTTTAAAAACAATTCAAGTCTTGGCACAAATCGGGCGTGTTCTCAGTAAAATTGCATGGATTTGCTGCATTGTGGGAGCGGCAGGATGTCTAATCGGTATTGCGAGCCTTGCAGTAGGTGTTGATGAAGTCTTTAAAATCGGCGGCGTCACGATTTACGGCTTAATTAAAAATGAAACCGGAATGAGTGTCGGCTCTATGTATGCTTCTATGGCCGTGGGGATGATCCTCTGTCTTGGGGAGATTGCCCTGGCTCTGTTTGCTGAGCGCTATTTCAAAAACGAGCTGAAGGCAGGGACTCCCTTTACCCTTGCCGGAGCAAATGAAATGACACGGCTGGGCATTCTTGCAATCTGCATTCCCGTCGGTACAACTATTGTGGCAGAAATTGCATATCAGGTTATAAATGCAGTTTTTCTGAATGTAGAGCGTATGAATATTGATAATTTCGTATCTGTCGGTTTGGGAATTGCATTTCTCGTTATGAGTGTGGTATTGCGTTATGGTGCACAGCTAAACGCAGATAACTAAAAATAATCTCTTGACTCTCCCCTTAGAGGATAATCTAAAATAGAAACTGCGGAAAGGAGTTGACATCAAAATGCTTAAAATCGGTGAATTTTCAAAGCTGTCCCACCTGACGGTAAAGGCACTCAGGTTTTACGAAAAGGAAGGTATTCTTATGCCGGCAGCCATTGATGAATGGACAGGGTACCGTTATTATGAAACCACGCAGTTAAATAAAGCCGCTGCCGTTAAGGCGTACAGACAGCTTGATTTATCCATCGAGGAAATAAAGGCAATTTTCTCGGGCGCAGACGTGAAGCTGATTCTTTCAAAAAAAGCAGACGTTCTGACAGCCGAGAGAAAGAGTATTGATGTTCGTCTTTCCGTAATTAAATCTATTTTGGAGGAAGACAAAATGAAGTATCAGGTAACAGAAAAGATCATCCCTGAAACCACCGTTTATTACGCCGAAACAACCCTTAAAAAGTATCAGGATATTATGAGTTGGATTCCTGCCGTCGGGGAAGAATGTGCAAAACTCAATCCCGATCTTAAATGTTCCGAACCGCCTTATGAATTCTGTGAATACCTTGACGGAGAACATAAAGAAACAGACATTAGGATTCGCCACAACGAAGCAGTGACTAAGGCAGGCACGGAAAGTGAAAATATCAAATTCCGCACTCTGCCCGAAACAAAGGTATTAAGCGTTTATCACAAGGGCGCTTATGACAATATCGGCGAAGCCTACGCTTTCATAATGAAGTACGCCGAAAGAGGCGGATACAAAACGTCAGGCCTTGCAAGAGAAAGCTATATAGACGGAATTTGGAATAAGGACTCAGCCGACGAATGGCTGACGGAAATTCAGTTGCCGATAGAATAAGACAGTGCGGCATTGTATAAAGCAATGTTGCTAAAAAGTACTTATGGGCGTTGCTCTGAAACCCCTCTGTGAGCCGCTCTTTCCCGTGAAGCGTATCCGGGAACTGACAGAATGCCTGCCGGGAGAACCTCCGAGGGAATGAGGTTGGTTCACTCCGCAGCCTTCGCAGGCTGCGGAGTGCCGGCGGCAATCCAGGGTGGGTATGACACAGACCGGATGACAGCGCTTGGATTAAACTATATGATCCCGGAGTGGAAGGAGATATAAAATAATGAATTGGACAATTTATGGAATCGAGTGTATTGGGGCGCTGATCCTGTTCACCTGCCTTATTATGATCCCGCTGTGCCAAAATCCGGTGTGGTGGATTCACGACTACCCCGAGGACATTCAGGAGAAATACTTTGAAACCCATGAGCGTATTCCCACTCAGGTGCTCAGCATCCCGGTGTTATTGAAAAAAGGCTTTGCGGTGTTGCTGGCTTTGTCAATTCTGACGGCTTTGGCACTTGCAGCAGGGGCAGACGATTTCATAACAGGATTTCTGTATTCCTACGGCCTTTGGCTGCTGGTGGACTGGTACGACTGTTTTTTCCTGGACTGGGTGCTGTTTGCCAACGTCAAACGCATTCGTCTGCCGGGAACGGAGCACATGGACAAGGCGTATCATCAAAAGAAGTACCATGTGATCCGTTCGCTGATTGGCATGGCCGTGGGGCTGATCCCCTGTCTGCTCACCGGGGCACTGGTCATGGTGGTGCGGTAAATAGGTATTTGATGTGTAGCGGAAAAGAGGCATATATGAGTGAAAAACCTGTTTTAGATAAGAATTTAGATAGCAAAACATTTCGTGATTTCTATTATTTGAAAGAGGAATTAGTAAACTTTTGCAGAGAAAATGGTATTCCTGTTTCGGGTGGAAAAATAGAAATAACAAATTCTTGAGGACAAGAAAAAAAGGAAAAACAAAAATTGATAAGCAATTTGAGTATAATACTTATATTCGAGATTTTTTCGCAGACAATAAAGGAAAATCTTTAGAGGAAGCAATTAAGTGTTGGAAATACAAAAAGCAATTACAAGGACATAATCGCTATGAAAGAACAGACCTTGTTGCAATAGAATGACAACTTTACATTTTTAAAAGAACAATGCCGATAGAATTGTCTATCGGCATTGTTCAATTTTATTTACTTGTTTATGTCATAAGCTAAGCGAACATACTCATAATATTCGCCACAAGCAAGCCTCCGCCGGTTCCTATAACGTAGCCGAGCAGAGCCATAATAATGCCAACCGGAACAAGCGCACTGTTGTAGGCGCCTGCAAGCACAGGAGCTGTGGCTGTGCCGCCGATATTCGCAAGCGAGGCAACTGCGCAGGTGAAGATATCCATATGCAGAAGCTTTGCGAGAATTACCATAATAATGATGTGAATTAAAAGGATAATGAGTCCTGTGAGCAACCACATTGGAGCATTGCCCATTGCACTAAGGTCAGCACGTGATGCTATAAGTGCAATAACAATGTAGAGCATAGTGTTAGAAAGCTCTTCGGTTCCTGCAAGCTTGCCGAACGGTGTGAGTGCAAGCAGTATGCCGGCAAACGAAACGATAAGAACAGTCCAAGTCGCCTTGTCAAAGAAAGGAATATATCCGGCAATCATATCGCCGAGTATTGAAGAGCCTGCCGATACCATCAATGCAGAACCGATAAGAATTGAAATGTTCTGGAATGTAATGGGCTTTTTGTTAGCCGCAGCCTCAGCTGCAAGTGCTGCACCCACGCTGTCAATTGTTTTTGTGTCAGCTTTTGTCCACTTGTTGAACACCTTTGAAAAACCGATAGCCCATAAAAGGAACATAACATATAGCGTAGCACAGATTGAATCCATTACAAGTGCATAAGCCATTGAGCTTTCGCTTACATTAAGAGCACTTTGGATGGCAAGCATATTTCCGCCGCCGCCCATCCAGCTTCCGCACAAGGCTCCGAGTGCCTGCCAAGCGTCAGCGCCGATAGCGCCTTTCATAATTATGTACGCAATAACAAAGCCGAGCCCGATAGAAACGGTTGCCGAGAAAAATCCAATCAGCATCTTAGGACCAAGCTTGACAATCTTTTTAAGGTCGCACCGCAAAAGCATCAAAAACAGCATTGCATAAAGTATAGGGTTTTTCATTGTTGAATAAGTTGCGGCTGTTGCGTCAAGGTCCCATAGCTTAAAGGTACAAAGCATCATAAGTCCCAAATAAATAAGTACAATCGGGGGAGCAAAGCTGAATACCTTTTTTGCAGTCTTGCCCTTAAAAAATCGAGGCAGACAAATCAAAAGAGCAGAGATAAAAATTATCGCTGCAAGATATAAAAATCCATCTTTAATCATAATTATACTCCTGTAATTATTTAGTATTATTTTAAATTTTTAAGCACGGTCTTAAGGTATTCCCAACATCGTTTTGCCGACGCAATTTCGATTTTTTCCTGCGGAGTATGTGCGTGCAGAATATTAGGACCAAACGATACTGCGTCCATATCGGGAATTTTTCCGGCAAGAATTCCGCATTCAAGTCCTGCGTGAATTGCGGTTACAACCGGCGGTTCACCGTACATTTCCGTGTAGGTTTCAATTAAGGTGTTTCTCAAGTTTGACTCCGCCTTGAATTCCCATGCGGGATAATCGGACATAAACTCTATGCTGCCATCAAGGTATTCGACAAACGATTTAAGCTTTTGTACAAGAGCTTGTTTGCCCGCCGAGGCGTTGCTTCTAATCATAAAGCAAAGTGAAAAATATTCATCGCTCGTCTCAAGAATACCCAAATTCAGCGAGGTCTGCACCATATTAGGAATATCGGGACTCATTGTCTGAACGCCGTTTGGAATCTGCAAAAGTGTAAACATAGCTTTGCGACTTGAACGGCTGTCCATACATTTTCCGGTGTCTGAGGTTTGTGTAATGTTTATTTCCAAGTCAGGCTCGTTAATAACCTTTTCATTCTTTATGGAACTTATAAACTTTTGGGTAACGCTCAAAAACAATTCTTTGTTTTTGTCCTCAACGCACACAACTGCTTCCGATTCCTTTGGAATGGCATTGTATTTTTTGCCGCCGGATATGCTCGAAATTTTAAAGTCAACATCTTGGCTTACAAAATTGAGCAATCTGCTGAGCAGCTTGTTTGAGTTGATTCTGCCTGAGTTTATTTCCGTTCCGGAGTGACCGCCCTTAAGTCCGCTGATGCTTATTTTATAGCAGCTACCGTTTGTGTTTTCGGTTGTAAAGGGAATTTTGCAGACCGCTCTTATTGCACCTGCACAGCTTACGGTGAGAATTCCCTCAACTTCGGAGTCAATGTTAATAAGCTTATTAGATGACAGCTTTTTAGCGTCAATCGCTCTTGCGCCTAACATTCCCACCTCTTCGTCAACCGTAAACAGCATTTCAAGCGGGGGATGGGGAATACTCCTGTCCTCAATCAGAGTCAGCATATAAGCAACCGCAATTCCGTCGTCACTGCCAAGTGTTGTGTCCTTTGCGAAAATGTATTCACCGTCGTTCAAAACCTCAACGCCATCACGCACCATATCCTTGTCACAGCTCTCGGTCTTGTCGCAGACCATATCAATATGTCCCTGTAAAATCACAGTTTCACTGTTTTCATAGCCCTGCGTTCCGTCAACATAGACAATCAGGTTGCCGTTATCCTCACGGTAAACCCTGCAACCGTGTTTCTCGGCTTGTAGAGCGCAGTAATCGCTTAAAGCCCTTGTGTTGCCGGAGCCGTGGGGGATAGATGCGATCTTGTAAAAATACTCAAACACCTTGCCGTGAATCGGGTCTGTATTCGCCATAATTATTCTCTTCCTCCTTCCTTTTTATTATGTTGTTTATATAATACCATAAGAATTATGTAATTACAACAAAAAAAGATGACAATTATGTAAGATTTAGTCATATTTCTATCTAAAGAAACTGATAAAAACGGTTGGCGGTTGCTTTGACAAGATAGGTGCCTCCTGTCACGATAATAGGACAAGAACTTATCCAAGTTAAGTTATTACAGCAGAAAGAAAAAATATATTAAAATACAAGGTAGTGATAACAATTGTCAAAACAATAGCAGGCGATATAAGTTTTAGTCAAGAAAAACAAGCTTCATAAAACTAATCCTACATTCTGTTTGCAGGAAATATAATAGTTGATATTGACAAATTAATTTGTGTGAATTATAATGAAATTAACCTATAAAGAGTGCGTGAGAGACAAGCTCGTTGATCGCACAGCAACCTGCAAAATGCAAGGTGCTAAAGCTTGACCGATAGGCGAAAATAATTGATTTCAACACCTATCGGATACGATGGGTGTTTTTTGTGTCCTCTTTTTAGGTGAAATTAATCTGAAGAGAGGACTTTTTATTATGAAAAGAACAATCAAGAAATTACTGAAAGAAAATTGCAGAGTGTATGTGTATCTGTCGGATAAGGACGTTGCAAAAAGATTTTTGCAACATGCAGAGAATGAAGGCTTTACTTTTGGTGACGGAGCAAAACCGACCTCCGGAGAATGTGACAGCATAATGGCAGTAAACGAAAATGCAACAATAAATTATGTTGGAGTGGCAGGCCGCATTGCATTTGGCTGTGCTGAGAAAATCGGGGATAAGAAACTTATGAGAGTTGATTATAACAAATATATTTCCGGTGATGAGAATTATATAATGAACAGAAATTTGGGTAATGCAGATGTATAAAAAACAATTATTTTTTATCCTTGAAACAACAAAGAGAGTTTTATTGGACACCTTATAGCTTATAATGATATTAAAGTAAAGGAACACAATAATATTTTAGAATAAAGGAGAATGGTTATGGGTCTGAAAATAGGTTTTACGGCAAATATTAATGATGAAGAAAAGTTGTCAGATGAGATTGTTGAGCAGACAGAATTTACACCAAGAAAATCTGTGGTTGAAGTGTATTTTCCTTCAAGAGATCGCTCATATCCATACTTCAATGATAGCTTTGACTTAAAGAAAGGCGACATAGTTTTTGTTGACGGCAAGCTTGAGAGAATTCGAGGAATAGTTGTTAACGTAACTTACAATTTTAAAATAAAATTATCTGACTATAAGCGTGTTATTGCCGTTGCAGACACAAATGTTAAAGGCGAGCTCTTTTTTGCAGGCTCACACTTGATTTCATTTGACCGACAAATTATTCCATACGGTAAGGTCGTTAGATGGTTCAAAGCACCTGAAAATCCTGATGATGAAGTAGTATATGGTGATGACGGCGAAGAGTATGAACTTGATGATTTTCAAAGTATGAACATAAGTGGAGAAATACTCTCTCGAGGTCACAAGTATTATATGGACAACAAGGTCGTGTATATTTCACTTGACGGAAAAAACGGCAAAGCGATTGTAACAGGAAGTGGAATCTATGAAGTGGAGTTTACATATGAAAACGGGATGATAAGTAATCTCACCTGTGATTGCTACTGTAGTTATCATTGCAAGCACGAGGTAGCAGTAATGTTTCAGCTCAGGGATATTCTCCACACAATTTTTGAAAACTATGAAAATAAATACAAGGAGATAAATTACTTTGCAGCAATATGCAGCTCTGATTTGTTTGCTGTAGCAGTTGATATGAACAAATCAGGCAGTGTGACTTTGAAATAATAAAAAGGGAAAAAAGAGTTTCAGACTGACTTAATCATTATGAGTATTACATTTAATTCTACTGCCAAATAAGTGTATCGCAAAGTTGAACTTGGGTTTAATGGCGAGAACGTTTCCCATTGATTTAATGTATATATAAAACCAAAACGCCGTTATAGAATACTGCTATAACGGTGTTTTGCAAAAGGTATTGACAATGAATGGGGCATATGTTAAAATATAACATATAAAACAGGTAGGTTTAATAGGCGTAAGTGAAAGCGAACGTCTAAGGGAAAATTTTTATGATGTTTTTAAGAAAGAAACGATGTTGTCACTGAACATTGCAAAAAATACAATAAATAAAATTCATTGATATACGAGAAGACGAAATCTATGAAAACATATGAAATTTCGGAACCGATTGGTTCTACTCCGCTTGTACGTTTGAAAAATTATTCGTTAAACAGAGAGCTTGCCGCAGCCATTCTTGTAAAGATTGAGTTTTCCAATCTCTTTAAGTATACTTGGTTAATGCTTGACGTTACCATTTTATTGTAACATATCAAATGTAACCCTGTAATTAATTTACAAAGATATAATCTAACTGATGTTGATTTTTGCTTGCTTTAGTGCTATAATCACAGAAGATATAAGAGAATATTAAGTGAAAATGTCAAAAATAGTTTATATTGCCATTATATATGGTGTCTACTATTGCGGGCTGTATTGCAAAAGTGCTGATTTTCTGAAAGATTATGTTTCGTGTGCGGCTGTTAAACGAAGTTGTTAACCTTAGATGACTGCTTTTGCTGTCTTTTAAATTTGATATTTGATATATTTAAAATTATGGAAAGGTGGCATAATTGGTTGATGAATAGAAATTCTAAGCATTTGTGTAAAGAGCAAGTCAAGAAAAGAAGAAGTCGAAAATGGTATTGCAAGGTATCAGCTGTGATTGCTGTTATTGTCGCTTTGTGTACCGTCCAATTCCTGATAATGCCTGTAATTGCTATTGAAAATGAGCAACTGGTTCTTGACTGTCCGCTGAATATTCATCATCACACGGAACAATGCTATGACTCTGATGAAAATCTGATTTGCGGTGAGGCAGACTTTGTTATTCATTCGCACGATGAAAACTGTTATAATGAGGAAAACGAGCTTAATTGCAAGCTGCCTAATATAGATGAGCACCGGCATACCGAAAATTGCTATGAAGAGCAGCAAGTTCTGATTTGCACAAATGAAGAGAGTCATACCCACGATGACAGCTGCTATGAGACTGAAAAAACGCTGATCTGCGAGGAAACGGCGGTGCTGCACACACATGACGATACCTGCTATGACAAAAACGGAACGCTTATTTGCGGCAAGCTTCAGATAACCAAGCATATACACGATGATTCTTGCTATAAGAAATTGGAAAACTCGGTTAGTTCGTCTGTTAAAAGGGATGTAATGCCATTAAGTAATACAGACGAGGGCACACAAAGAAGCGCAAATTGTGGCTATGGCGAAGACGGTTCAATCTGGTGGGACAAAGCATCAAGCCTGCAACAGGTAGCAGTTACAGGTATTGAGGAAAACACGCCTTATATCATTGCCGGAAACAGTCGGCGTAATGTTCTGACTAATACAGTCATCGACGGTAATATGTTAGAAGCGAACCGGCCGGGCTTAGGTAATGCCAGCAATTATAAAAGTTATGAAATATGGTGTTTTGAAAAAATAGATGATAAGTATCGTATCTATGACGGAAACGGTCAATACTTGAAGCTGCAAGGTCAAAGCCTTACTTTGACAAGCATGGACGATGCGTCCGCTTTTACGGTGCAACAGGCTACTCTTGAGGAATATACAGACTGCGTTACAATCGAATCAAACGGCAATTATCTGAATACGTTTGGAGATGATAGTGATTATTGCAGCGGCTGGGCAGGGTGGAGTGAAGCCGACTCCGGCTCTTGTCTGCAAATTCTGGACTATAATGGTGAAATGCAAACGGCTAACCGGGTCGAAACCGTTTCTTCAACCAACACAGTCACCAATCTGTTTGACTACTGGGTGTCGCAGAATAAAAATGACCCCGACAATGTAGAGGCAGATTTGAACGGCAAGATTAATCAGGACCACGCTCTTAAATTTGTGCACGGAGATCAGGAAGGTGCGTCAGTCTTGAATAAATGGACCGGCGATGGATTGAACCCCCTGCAGGGTGTTGTGCAAAATAATCTTGTCGACGGGTATCCTGTTCTTTCCGGCAATTACCAGGGGGAAGGAACCGTGTCGACCGAATCTCTGGAATACCTGTTCAATCCGGCATATGAGAGCCAGGGAAAACAGTCATTCAGAAACGTGAACGGCCTGTTTTCCGTAGACAACGAGGGCTACTATTCCTTTGACTGCAAAACGCAAATGGCAGAGTTTGACAAAGAGAGCCATAAATTTAATGTTTATGACAAGCCTTCGTTGGACGGACAGTTTTTTCCACTCAACAAAGCGCCTGAAATTATGGCATCCACAAGTCAGGACTCAAAGTTGAACCACTATTTCGGTATGACCATAACTAACAGATTTCTCCAGGAGAACGGAGGATATACTAACGAAAAACGTTCTACGCCTACCACCTTTGAATTTTCAGGCGATGATGACGTGTGGGTTTTCATTGACGGCGTGCTTGTAGGCGACGTGGGTGGTATTCATGATATGTCAAGCGTAAACATAAATTTTGTTACCGGCGAAGTAGAAGTGGGTGTTGTTGATGGATATGAACAACCGATTAAGACAACCTTAAAAGAGTGCTATGATGCTGCCGGAAAGTCTGACATTACGCAGTGGAACGATAATGGTACATACAAGGACGGTACCGTACATACGCTGAAGTTTTTCTTCCTGGAGCGTGGTAATTTCGACTCTAACATGAAATTGAAATACAACCTGACCGAGGTTCCCCAGACCGGCATCAAAAAGATTAACGAATACGGCGAACCTGTGCAGGGGGCAACCCTTGCAGTATTTGCAGCAAACAGCGCATATGATTTGCTCTATAACAAGGGCGGTGCAGTTGTTGACGTGCCGCCTGATAGTGAACTAGAATATAATGAAAATGGAGATATGATAGACAGCTCAGGAAATATTCTGGCTCAGGCACTGTATTGCGGCACTACCGACGAAAATGGTGAGTTGATCTTTGTAGACCCGGACGGTAAGGATTATACCATAAACGAGCTTGGTGAGTTGTTTGGCGATAACTTTATTATCAAGGAAGTAAAAGTACCGACCGGTTACCGAATGGTATCCAGTAACGTACACCTTAGAATATTTCAAGGCACAACACAAAAAATAATTATGTGTGATAACACCACGGATTCAGGTGTCCGTTCGGCAACCAATTATCAGGTAACGGCTACTGACGCAATTTATCTGCGAAGACCGTATAACGGGAGTGAAGCCGTAGAATATTGTGACATGGACGGCAATCCTTTCGGTACGTTGTTTGCCGTAGTATTTAAATATACCGGTGAAGTAGATGAAAACGGCGATGCAGTGGGAGATTTTACCAGTGAAAGCAGTTGGACGCCGTTATATGGCAGCGATGACGACGGTTATCAGCTAATTGATATGAGTGGCGGAAAAAGCTTACTTAATGCTTCAATAGAGGCGGCAAAAAAGGCGCAGGAATATGGCAATGTTTGCTTTAATAAATCGGTTTCCGGTAATATGAAGATTACAATGGAAAACCTTCCCGGACATATCTCAGCCTATTACGACATGCTCGGTGAAGACGAACTCAAAAATGTGCAATATTTGGTTTGTTACTACTGGACAGACCAGTCAAGCCTTAAAAATGCAACAGCCGACAATACATACAGTGTGAATTCATACCCCGGAACGATAGACGGTGTTCAATACAATGGTTTTGGGCGTTCATTCGGTGCAGAAATTCAGATTCCAAACCTGATAAACGATG
Organism: Ruminococcus sp. zg-924; assembly: GCF_024433635.1. Taxonomy (GTDB): domain Bacteria; phylum Bacillota; class Clostridia; order Oscillospirales; family Acutalibacteraceae; genus UBA7067. The sequence continues at coordinate 29,020 of NZ_WNJZ01000021.1, forward strand.
TGTTTGTTCAGAAGCTTAATGAAAAAGGTGAAAAGATCAACGGCGCAACCTTTGCTATGTATCAGGTAAAGCAGTTGAACGATAACACAATACAGTATCTTTTGGAGGACGGCGAATACCACACTCTTTCAGAAAATGCAGTCATTTCTTCCAACGGCGAGATTACCGACGGAGAAATCCGTATCACTCCGTTGAAAACCGATGTAACAAAATCGTTTGAAGATGGAATCCATGTCGGTACTGTCAGGTTTATGAATTTGACTGCCGGGCAATACATTATAAAAGAGGTAAACGCTCCGGCAGGGTATTCTCTGAATACGTCGGATATCATGGTTCTGGTGACAAAGGATACAATCTATGCCAATGCCGGAACAGTAGATGACGGTGTTACTGTTGGCAGAGGACCGGGCTACTTGGTTAGTCCTCTGCATGAGTTCGCTTCAGTAGGTCAAATCAACACTACCTTGTCTTGGGTTTATGCTCAGATGCGAATATCTAATGAGAGCAAAAGCTTTGCCGATGTTGGAGATGCGAGCAAAATCAAAGACGGCTACCTGATGATAAATAATTCAAATGAAACTACAACGGACGAATCGAAGATTTTCAGAACATACCTGATGTATGCAAAAGATAATAAGGGAGTTGCATTTAACTATGTGCCTAATAAGATACGCAACGAGGGTAAGGATTCGGACGGGTACCGACGCCTGTTTACTACTGAGGGCTGGCCGTACTATGAAATATACCAGGATTATGAATATGGATCTGTTGAAGCTGAAAAATTGGGTGCAACCTACGACGACTTGCGAGGAGACGAGTTGACTAATCTATTCTCACGTTCTACGTATATCAGGGTTACGGATAATCAGAAAACAACCTTGAAAGTGAAGAATGTGAACAAGTCAAACGAAGCACTTTCAGACGCTCAGTTCAGGCTGTACCGCTTGAATTTACAAAACGAAAATGAGTATTACGCAGGGTACAGCGAAAATAATGTGAGCTGGAATACAGATGTTAATACTGCTATGGTTGTGACCACAGACACTGACGGGGTAGCGCAGGCGTTTAACGGACTTACTAACGGCGAATACTATCTGGAAGAGGTCAAGCCCTCAAACGGGTATAATAAGCTGAATGAGCCGGTGAAGCTTATCATAGATAAGGCAACGCTCACTTTGTCTCCGAGAGATCCGTCTGACGAACAACGAGCATATGTAGACGAGGGCGTAGCGGATGAGAATGGTCTATACACCTACACAGTTACCATTTTAAGCAACAAAAGTGCTGAATTGCCTATGGCAGGCGGCAGCGGAATATTTATGTACATAGCAGGAGGAATATTACTTGTTACGATTTCTGTTGTGTGTGTTTGCATAAAAAAACGCATAAACAAAAGGCAGTGATACGACATAACCTACGCAAGGCATCACCACGAAATTTATTTAAGCGACCCTCGCCGCTGTGATGAAAGCCGACTGAAAACGGTTATAAGGTATCCAATCAAGAAAAAATAATGCATAAAGCGGCACAGAAGCTTGGGGTACTGTGCCGCTTTACTTATAGCTTAAAAATGAATATTAAATAAATATTTAAATTTATCCTTGAAATTTTTGTTTATATATTGTAAAATATCCTTATGAAATTATGAGGATACCCTGTTTACTCTACGTATCCTAATTCGGAGGCACATAATATGGAACATATGTATAAGATAAGAACGAAGAATAAAGACCTTTTCCTGCGCATTGCAAAGGGTCATTTTGCTACCACACACAGCCATACAAACTACTATATAGACGTTACAACCCAGAAAACAAGGCTCTCTGAGGCTAAGGCGGTTGCAAAGGCGCTTGTAGCACACTACCGTGCGAACACAATTATTGATACAATATTCTGCGTAGACGGCACAGAGGTTATAGGCGCTTGTGTTGCCGAGGAGCTTACAAAAGCGGACTTCATCAATATGAACGCTCACCAGACAATCTACATAGTATCGCCGGAGTTTACATCGGGCGGACAGTTGATTTTCCGTGATAATCTCACCCCAATGATTACAGGCAAGCACGTTCTTGTGCTTGCGGCGTCTGTTACAACCGGCAAAACTGCTCTTGCGGCTATTGACGCTGTGAATTACTACGGCGGCACAGTTGTAGGTGTATCGGGAATATTCGCAACCGTAACCGAGTGCGGCGGAATTCCTGTTAATTCAATTTTCGACCCCAACGACCTTGACGGCTACGAAAGCTACAACCCGCACAACTGTCCTCTTTGTAAAAACGGAGATAGAATTGAGGCAATTGTAAATAGCTATGGCTACTCAAAGCTGTAAGCACAAGTTATAAAAATATCGGAAATTAAAATGCGGCACTTAAAACAAAGTGCCGCATTTTGCGTTCTTATTTAGCTCCACTCAGATACAGCTGCCTTTTTACCCCTGATATGAATGTCGTTTTTGTTTATATAAGATTGCTTTCTGCAAGCCAAAAGCTCTGCTCTGCCTTCTCTTGACCTTGTGTATATTACCTCAGAGTCGCCCATAGAAGAACGTAGGTTAGCCGCCAAAAGCTGTGCGTTTTCTTTTTTTGTGCCTAATATAGCAGGACAGGCGTAGCTTTGGCTGTAAATCCTTCTGACGTTCTTTTTCTTAACCAATACATATCTTGGGTTTTCAATTGGCGAGAGAAGCTCCTTAATCGCTTTTTTAAAAACTTCTTTCTCATGTGCACTTGCATTTTTTAGTGCAGCGCTTACGGTTGTGCCTGCTTTATCGCTTGTAACTTCAACATAAGCGTCTTGGCTGTTAATTTCTCCTGCGGATTTAAGCGACCTGAGTAAAGCCGTTGCAAAGGTCTGCACAGTCTTTTTAGGAGAAACAAAGCCGCTTGTTTTTGAGAGTGTTACAAAAGCGAATATCAAGCCTGCTAACGCAAATGCAGCTGCTAAAACCGCACCTGCCGTAATGGATAAGGTGTTAAGCGTTAATGCGCATACAACCGAAACAACAAGCACGACAAGCGAAATAATTAACATAACAAGCGCAAGCCTGTTTTTGAATGAATATCCCTGTGGCTGTACCTCGGCAGGAATTTCGCTTACGTCTATTACCTCGGTCTTTTTGCCGACGCCGATTGAATTTTGCCACCGTGCAGCCATCGCTGCTCTGTTTTGCGAAAGCTCAAGCATCTGAGCGTTTATTCTGTCAAAGCCTTCCTTAGTATACGGCGGTTTGATTATGTCGAGGCGCTGCACGCCGCTTTCAATTGTGTTTTTGTTGTAGCTCGGAGCGAGGAAACCCTCAAACCGTCTTTCCATTGTGGCAAAGTCGTTTCCCGCTATGCCGCCGCTGTTTTGGGTATCAGGCTCAACCGTTACCAAATGCCATATGTTTGAAGCCTTACCCGGATTTGTCTTATCCATTCTAATTGCTCTGCCACGCATTTGGTTTGAGAGCATAAAGCTGCCGACAAAGCTTGCAAGTATCAGCGAATTTATGCACGGCGAATCCCAACCCTCGCCAAGCAGTGATTTTGTGCCTATAAGAATATTGATCAATCCTTGTGAAAATGCCTCGGTGATAACGGCAACCTTGTTCTTGTTTGAGCCGCTGAAAGCAGCTTCACTGTGCGAAGTGTCAGCTATCGGCTTTGACGAAAATTCAACGCCTGCTTTTGCCGCAAGCTGTGATACAGCAGTTATTATGTTGTTTGGTAAAATGACAAGACCACCCGAAAGTACAGCAATACTTGCACTGCTGCCGAGTGTTCGCCGCAAGGCTTCAAATATCGGAACAGTACCCATTGAGGTTATGTTGCTTTGTGTGCCGACTATACCCAACATATCTCTTTTGATATAGTCGGTAAGTATAAGCATACGCAAATTACAGCCAAGGCTCTTAAGCTCTGCCGACGCTATTGCTTCAATGCTCTTAAGCTTTCCAAGTGATGAAATCATCATTTTATTAATTTTTCCATTGCCTGTCAGAGCAACCGCCTTTTTCTCAATCAGTCCTGATTGGGAAAGCTTTGTAAGCAAAGCCTTTGACACCTGTTCGCCGAATATAGACGGTGAATCTATAACAAACTGAAAGGCAGTCTGTGCAAAGGTTATGCTGTATTCCGGAAGTCTGTCGCTCGGCGATACAAGCGTTATAAGGTCATTAGGAATTTTTACTCCTACGTGTTTTGCAAGGCACAGTATGGCAATAAAACCCTGTGTATTGTCAAGAATACATTCCTCGTTTTCACGGTAGCTGCTTAGTACAGGTGAGAACAAAATCTGCTTGAATATTTCTCCGGATAATACCTCTTTTACAGTCTGCTCCGCCTTTTGATTGTATTGGCGCAGCACAGCCGTTTCTTCGTCAGTCGGGTAATTGAAGTAAATGTAGTCCTGATGAGGGCACAGTGTTTTCTGTGCAACAAGCTGAGGAACAAATATCTCCTCGTCAATTTCACCGCAAAGCGAAATGTACCTTTTCCATTCGTTTGGCGTGCTGTCATAGGGCGGAGTAGCAGTAAGCGAAATAACATACACACTGCCTGATACCGCCTCAATAAATCCCTCAAGCGACTTTTGCCATTCACTCCTCAAATGATGAGCTTCATCAAGACATATTGTGCCGATTCCGTGCGCTTTGATTTGTGCTATAAGGTCAAAATCCTTGAAGTCCTCAGGTGCGTCATATTCACAGTCGTCGTCATCGTCGCTGTGTTCGTTTGGAATAGATGTTTTTGTAAATGCAGAATGAAGCGCCTGGTATGTCACTGAGGTGAGCAGGCTTGGATTTTTAAGGTCGTATGATATATACCCGTCACCGGATTGCCCGTTCAAAAAGCCACTGCAAAATCTTTCACCCCACTGCTGTTTTATTGTAACAGACGGCGATAGTATAAGCGCAGGTCGGTTTATCCGGCGGATTAGCTCAAGACCAAGTATTGTTTTGCCGCTGCCCGGAGCAGCAACAATGTGGATTTTTCCGTCATTAATATGGCTTTGCGCATTGTTTAACACCTTTTGCTGATAATCCCGAAATACGCCGTTGAAGCGTGTATGTTCAAATGTTTTCATAAAATACCTCGTATTCTTTATAATGAAATCGGGGCAGTGAATAAAAACTGCCCCAAATTATTACTATATATTAAAGTGTTTTTGCTATTTCCTTAATGTACTGCCTGAATCCGTCCTTAACCTCAGGGTGCTGAAGAGCGACCTCAACGGTAGCCTTTAATATTCCAAGCTTATTACCCATATCATATCTTGTGCCCTCAAAGTCAACCGCAGTCATACCCTTTGTTATGGCAAGCTGACGCATAGCGTCAGTAAGCTGAATCTCACCGCCGACGCCGGGCTGTGTGTGTTCAAGAATATCAAAAATCTCAGGCGGAAGAACACATCTGCCAAGAATTGAGAAGTAGGATAAAACGTGGTCTTTGTCAGGCTTCTCAACCATATCGGTGCATTTGTAAATGTTGCCCTCAAGCTTGTCAACCTTAAGAGAGCTGTATTTATGTATGTCCTCCGGCTTTACCTCTTTAACTCCGACAACGCCGAGCCCATATTTTTCATACGCCTCAATAAGCTGACCGCAAGCAGGGTTTTCGCCAATGATAACATCGTCGCCATACAGCACAGCAATAGGTTCGCCCGACGCAAAAGCCTTTGCACGGCTTATTGCATGACCAAGACCCTTGGTTTCCTTTTGTCTTATTGTGTAGATATTTGCAAGGTCGGCAATATTTTTCAATTGTTCCAGAACATCGTCCTTGCCGCTTAGCTCAAGGCTGGACTCAAGGTGCGGTGAACGGTCAAAGTGATCCTCAATAATTCCCTTTCCTCTGTTTGTTATAATCAAAATGTCAGTGATTCCGGATTTTACAGCTTCTTCAACAATATATTGTATTGACGGTTTGTCGACGATAGGCAGCATTTCCTTAGGCATAGCCTTTGTCGCAGGAAGAACTCTTGTGCCAAGTCCTGCTGCAGGGATAACGGCCTTTGTAACTTTCATACCCATTTCTCCTTTTTAATTTTTGTTGAATTTGTTAAACTATTTGAATTATAAAATTGAACGCAAAATAACATACCATAACAACAACCGCCGCTATTGTGTTTACACCGCCGGCATTCGCCAAAGCTTCCTTGAGGTTTACGGGCTTGGCGTCCTTGATTTTTTTAATATGCTTTGCAGTATGCTTGTAATAAATTCTGTTTCCCACGAGTCCGCTTACAAACATTGTGACAAACATTACAAGATTAGCAAGGCAAGGCAAGATGAATTTCCAAAGCTCAAGTGCGCTTAAGTTATTAAATGCGTAATCAACAATCTGAACAGAGGTTGCCGCAGTGCCAAGTGTTTGCTGAATGTCGCTGTAAGTTCTCAAAAAATCATTGATAAAAAATGCCTCGGTTGTCAAGCAGGCGGCTATAATTGCAATGAAAACAGCGCCCGCCGCATAAAGCTTGCGATATAAATACCATGCGCCGGTAAAAAGTGCGGAGGAGAGGTTGAAGCGTCCCTTGCCGAAGCGCTTAAAATTTTTAAACACCGGCAGGTAATAAAAAGCATTGGTCTTAACGTAGCTTTCACATTCCTGCGCCGTAACACCGGGGGATAATTCCTCGTCCATAGATATTCCGTAATTTGCGTAGATATTAGACGTATCGAAGCCGCCAAAGCCAAACGGAACACCCTGCGGTGCTGTGCCGCCAAACGGCGGAGCGGTGCGCTGGCTTTGCGTGTTGTCCTTAGAGTCATCGTCACCAAGTGGACGGGCGCAGCTAACGCAAAACATAGCATCCTTCGGGTTTTCAGCGCCGCAATGCGTGCATATTGAAACATCGCTGTTTTCGCCCCAGCAAAAGTCTTCTCCGTGCTTGTCGGAATTCACGCATTTTCCAAGACGTTCATAGCAGCTCCTGTGCTGAGGAGTGCCACATTCCGGGCAGACAACAATATCATCGTTGTCGTCAAACGGAACGCCGCACACCTGGCATCTTTTATCTTTGAAGTCCAAAAACATAAGCTCCCTTCAAATTTGTATAAAAACAACATTTTATTTTCATATTATAACAAACACCAGCTGAATTATCAATTGTTTTTCGGAACAATTCAATTATTTCAATTAATTTTCCGATGTATGTGTTAAAATGATATGAACCAATAAAAAGAGAAGTAACTTCAAAATATGGTATAATGGATTAGCTACAAAACATTAACCAAGAAAGAAGTACTTCTCATGAATATATTAACACAAGAAGCA
>NZ_WNJZ01000022.1 GCF_024433635.1 Ruminococcus sp. zg-924
ATATCGTATTCAAACAAAAACAAAACTGACTCCGCTAGAAAAACGAAATCAGTTTGTTGCTTAAATTTTAATTTTAACTACATCAAGTAGGCTTTTTTGTACTGTCTGCATAACTTGGGGCAGTTCACTGAGAGCCTTGTAGTTTTTTATTTCTCTAATTCAAAGCTTAAGCATTTTTCTCAACGGCTATTGTTACATCCTCGCCGTTTACGCTCCATTGCTTTTGATAGCCATTAGCGTCATTTACGATAAGGTCGGTTGCAAGAACCTCAGACTTAATCTTGTCTGCGTTCTTTGTCATAATTCCTGCAATTTTTTCATTGTCAGATACGTATACCTTTATCGAGTCGATAACATCAAAGCCGGCTTCTTTACGCATAGTCTGAATCTTGCTTATAATTTCACGAACAAAGCCTTCCTCGATAAGCTCCGGAGTAAGGTTTGTGTCGATAACAACGGTAAGCTCGTTCTCGCTTGCACTAACATAGCCTGACTTTTCCTCTGAGCTAATAAGAAGATCCTCTTCTGTAAGCTCAACCGAACTGCCGTTAACTTCAAACTTAATTGCGCCGTTTGACTTAAGCTGTGCCATTGCCGCACTGCCGTCAACCTCGCTTAAGTATGCCTTAATGCCGCCGAGCAGCTTGCCGTATTTCGGGCCTACTGTTCTGAGCTGCGGCTTAAACGAATAAGATGTGAATTCACTAACATCTGAAGCAAATACAACGCTCTTAACATTAAGCTCGCCTGCAATAATATCAGTATAGAACTCAGAAAGCTGCCAATCAGCCTTAATGTACATTTTTGCAACAGGCTGCTTTGTCTTGATATTTGAGGAATTTCTGCATGATCTTCCGAGTACAACGGCATCGAGCAGATGCTCCATATCTGTTTCAAGCTGAGTGTCAATAAGAGCTTCGTTATATTCCGGAAAATCACAAAGATGAATGCTTTCCGGAGCGTTTTTATCAACGCTTCTAACAATGTTCTGATATATTTCGTCTGTCATAAACGGAATAATCGGAGCCGCTGCCTTACAGATTGTGAGAAGTGATGTGTATAGAGTCATATAAGCGTTAATCTTATCCTGCTCCATTCCCTTGCTCCAAAATCTTGCTCTTGAACGTCTTACATACCAGTTTGACATTTCGTCAATAAAAGTCTGAATTGCCCTTGCAGTTTCAGGTATGCGGTAATTTGAGAGGTTTTCATCAACGCTTTTAACAGTTGAATTGAGCCTTGACAGGAGCCATTTATCCATTACGGAAAGCTTTTCATATTCAAGCTTATAATCATTCGGGTTGAACTCGTCGATATCTGCATAGAGGATATAGAAAGCGTAGGTGTTCCAAAGTGTTGACAGAACCTTGCGCTGACCCTCTATAACTGCCTTATCGTGGAATTTGTTTGGCAGCCACGGTGCGCTGTTTGAGGAAAAATACCAGCGGATTGCGTCTGCACCGTGCTTTTTAAGAGCCTCCATCGGGTCAACGGCGTTGCCCTTAGATTTTGACATTTTCTGACCGTTTTCATCCTGAACGTGGCCAAGAACTATAACATTCCTGTACGGAGCCTTATCAAACAGCAAAGTTGACTCAGCAAGCAGTGTGTAGAACCAGCCTCTTGTCTGGTCAACAGCCTCGGAGATAAAGTCAGCCGGGAACTGCTGCTCGAACAAATCCTTATTCTCAAACGGATAGTGGTGTTGTGCAAACGGCATTGCGCCCGAGTCAAACCAGCAGTCAAGCACCTCAGGTACTCTGTGCATCGGCTTGCCGCATTCCGGACAGGTAATTGTTATCTCGTCGATATAAGGGCGGTGCAGCTCAACTGTTTTGGCTGCCTCATTGCCGCTAAGCTCAAAAAGCTCCTGACGGCTGCCTACACAATGCTGATGACCACACTCACATTCCCAGATATTAAGCGGTGTACCCCAATATCTGTTACGGGAAACACCCCAATCGAGTACGTTGTTAAGCCAGTCACCGAAGCGGCCCTTTCCGATTGAATCCGGAATCCAGTTTACTGTGTTATTGTTCTTTATCAAATCATCCTTAACTGCTGTCATCTTGATAAACCATGACTCACGTGCATAGTAGATAAGCGGTGTGTCACAGCGCCAGCAGTGCGGATAGCTATGTTCAAACTTAGGTGCGTCAAAGAGCAGACCCTTTTTATCAAGGTCAACAAGTACAAGCTTGTCTGCGTCTTTGCAGAACACACCCTCATACGGCGTTTCCTTTGTCATATTGCCTTTTCCGTCAACAAGCTGAACGAACGGCAAATCATAGTTTCTGCCAACCTTTGCGTCATCCTCACCGAATGCAGGAGCAATATGAACTACGCCTGTACCGTCTGTAAGAGTTACATATCCGTCGCAGGTTACAAAGTGTGACTTCTTGCGCTGCTTGGCTATCATCTCGTTTGCGCCGTCGAACAACGGCTCATACTCCTTGTATTCAAGCTCACGACCCTTATAGGTCTCTAAAACCTCATAAGGTGCAGTCGGCTTGTCACCGCCAAGAATTGTTTCAGCCAAAGCCTGAGCAAGATAATATGTGTAGCCGTCGGCTGTTTTAACCTTAACATAGTCCTCATCCGGATTAACGCAGAGTGCTACGTTAGATGGAAGAGTCCACGGTGTTGTTGTCCATGCGAGAATATATGCATCCTCGTCCTTAACCTTAAAGCGAACAACTGCGGAGCGTTCCTTAACATCCTTATAACCCTGAGCAACTTCGTGAGATGAAAGCGGTGTTCCGCAGCGTGGGCAGTACGGAACAATCTTGAAGCCTTTATACAACAGCTTTTTGTCCCAAATCTGCTTTAATGCCCACCACTCTGACTCAATATAGTCATCATGATATGTAACATAAGGGTTATCCATATCAGCCCAGAAGCCAACACAGCCGGAAAATTCCTCCCACATACCCTTGTACTTCCAAACGCTTTCCTTGCACTTATCAATAAACGGAGCAAGTCCATAGGACTCAATCTGCTCTTTGCCGTCAATATTTAAAAGCTTTTCAACCTCAAGCTCAACCGGAAGTCCGTGAGTATCCCAGCCGGCCTTTCTTGGAACCATATAGCCCTTCATTGTCTTATATCTCGGAATTGTATCCTTGATAACACGGGTAAGAACATGACCGATGTGCGGCTTGCCGTTAGCTGTCGGCGGACCGTCATAGAAGGTGTAGGTCGGAGCGCCCTCACGAGCCTGCATTGATTTTTCAAAAATTTTGTTTTCTTTCCAGAATTTTTCTGTTTCCTGCTCTCTTTCAACAAAGTTAAGATTTGAAGAAACCTTGTTATACATTGCAATAACCTCCTGTAAAAAAATAAAGTCCCATCCGTATAGGATGAGACTGAAACCTCATAAACCACCTGTTTGGAATAAAGATATAAGCCAGAGCTTATTCCCAAAAGCGTACCCATAACGCAGGACTGCGGCATATGCTACTTTATTTCGCAAATGCAGCTCATAAGTGATTTTCACCCAAGCTTTACTCATATCTGCTTTCAGCACACGCAGACTCTCTGTGATTTTCAAGAACGGGTTACTGTCTTAATCATAGCCTTTTAATATGAATTTTTATCTTAATAAATATAACAAAGATTTTTTCAGTTGTCAAGGAGTTTTACGATTTATACTAAACTTTCAGCACAACATTCACTGCCGCAGATGTCACGCCTAATAATACCGTGCAATCGGTAAATAGTTTGGCATCTCGCCAACTATCAAGGTTTGAGCAACAGGCAAAGTGGTTTCAACCACTGCGTTTGGATATTCTTCATCAGAGGTGAGGAATATTTCCGCAAGAACGTGTATCTCAATTATCGATTGCGTTTGATTTATTCCGGCGGACTCAAGCTTGTTTTTAACGTCTGTTTCAACACTGCTTGAAAAATTAAGACGAACATTAAGAGAAGGACCTAAGCCGTTTAAAAGTTCAAATCCTGTTAAGTCTCCAAGATAATAATTAAACTCTCGGTGCTGAAGCTCCTGAAGCTGGTTCTGAATCTCTAACGATACGGCTGCCTTGAGTTTATTTACATTAACCGTATTGGTCGATATGCTGGATACCTTGTTGTCAGAGGTATACTTAATATCAGCTAATTCATCATATGTAAGTTTCATACTGTCAACCGTCTTGTTAACTGCCGTGTTGATTGCCTCTGTCGCAAGAGTTTGCGCTTTAATTTCTGTCAAATCCATTACGGACGGTTGTATTTGAAATTCAATATACGATAAAAAAACTATAACAAGCATAACCGATGTAACAAATATTTTTCTGCCTCTGCTCTTTTTTCTTCTCCACATTCTTCTGATTCGCACTGACAACACCCCTGTTGTTATCTTACGCCGCAAAAACAGAAATGTGAAAAGGCTGTGCCGGAGTAACCTCTCAGCACAGCCTTGAAAACACATATTATAATTATTTAACCGTAATGCTTGTTTCAACATCGTTTGTAACATCGACTAATTCATTTGTACCGATTCCTATAAGCACCTCGGTAGGAGTAACTGTTATATCACACGCCTTAGCTGTGGTGTCCTTAACCTTAAATTTACAGCTAATGAAGTCAGCCGGCATTGAGAAATTGTAACCGGTCGAAACGGAAATGCCGTTTGTCAAAATGAGTCCCGGCTTGTCGATGTTAACAAGGCAGGCTCCGTCAAGAAGCTTTATTGAATCCTTGTCAAGCTCAAGCAGATTTTCATCATATGCGATTGAAAACTGGAAACCGGCAACCGCCTCGTTTATACCCTCTGCAGTTGCAGTAAATTCAACAGTATCTCCAACCTTATAGCTTTTACCATTAATTAAGACCTCACCGTTAGACGGATTGGCACTTGAAGTATTGCCTGAGCTTGAAGAATTATTCTTTGAGCTTGTATTGGAAGAGCTATTGTTCTTTGACGACGTGCTGCTGTCTGTTTTTGAAGAAGTTGCAGGAGTTGTGGGTACATCATAGGAAATAATATTTCCGTCACCGTCGGTTACAACAGTAGAAATCTGACCGTCAGGTCCGACATAAGTTGTTGTTACGTTGCCGTCACTGTCAACCTCTCTTGTTATAGTGTTGCCATACGGGTCAGTAGCCTGTGTTATAACGTGACCGCTATCATCCCTTATGTTCTTGATTACGTCTTCGTATCCGCTCGGCATTGTCATATCCTCCACAGCACTTGATGTACCGGAGGCTGCTGATGAATTATTCTTGTTGTCTGAATTGCCGGAGATACAGAAAACTGCAACAATAGCAACAACAATGACTACTACAATAGCTGCTATTATTCCGACTAACACACCCGTCGGCATTGGCTTTTTACCGTTGCTGTTATCAACAGGCTGGACAGGCAAAGCTTGCGGATTGCTTGCCTTTTCAGATTCAGACTCGTTAAGCGTAACATCAGGCTTGACATCTATTTTCACTAAGCTTTCAGGTGCATCGGCATCAGCGTTCCCTCCACAGTAAGGACAGGCGGTTAAATTATCATCATATTCTTTATTGCATTTCGGACAAAGATTCATCGGAATTATCCCTTTCTATGTAATTTTCAAAAAAATTATACCACAAATCAATTTTTCAGTAAATAAATTACGTCGAATTTTACACATTGTTCATACAGTAAGCTTGCAAAATAAAGCCTTTCAGCACCTCTCAAATACCAATGTGTTTTATATTTCGTATTGCTTGACTTAATAAAACAAATAGAATAATATATACCTTATACACAACAGCTTCGGAGGTTCAGCCTATGAAAAAAATGACATTATTCAGTCTTTCGTGGCCTATATTTATTGAAACAGCATTGTTTATGGCTCTTGGTCTTGTAGATGTTTTTGTACTAAGCCGATACAATGACCTTGCCGCATCATCTGTAAACACGGCAAACCAGGCTATTTCAATCTGCACGCTTGTCTTTACAGTGCTGTCTACCGCAAGCGCAGTGCTTATTTCTCAAAATCTTGGTGCGAATAAAAATAAAGAGGCGTCACGAATTGCGGCGCTGTCTATAACCTTTAATCTCATATTGGGCTTAATTATCAGTGCTGTTCTTGCTATTTTCAGCCGTCCTATATTAAGCTTTATTGGCGCTAAAGGAGAGATTCTTGAATTTGCAACTGAGTATCTAATCATTGTCGGCGGCTTTCTGTTTACTCAGGGTCTTCTCAATGCTCTTGCAGTAATTATCAGAAACTACGGATATACAAAGCTTTCTATGTATGTTACGGTTATAATGAACGTGACAAACACCGTTCTTGACGTTATTTTTGTACTTGGACTTTTCGGCTGTCCTCAACTGGGCGTTAAGGGTGTGGCTATTGCAACCAGTGTCAGCAGAATTGTCGGTATGATAGTCCTGCTTGTAGTTTTATTCGCTAAAATTGAAAAGCCGTCTATGTTTAAGCTGTTAAAGCCGTTTCCGTTTAAGGATTTATGGTTGCTTTTAAAGGTTGGCGTACCGTCAGCATTTGAGTCGTTTAACTACAACATTTCACAGCTTGTTGTAACATCAATAGTCTTGAACTGCTTAACTGATATTGAACTTATCACAAAAACATATATATCCAATATTTCTATGTTTTTCTATATTTTCTCAGTTTCAATCGGACAGGCAGTGCAGATTCTTGTTGGGCATTTATGCGGAGCACGTAAATATGACGAGGCGTACAAAAGTTGTCTGCGAGCATTCAAATCTGCCCTTATCATTGCAATGTGCTTAGAACTTGTCGGCATAATTTTCAGGTATCAGCTTGTGGGAATCTTTACGCAAAACCAAGAGGTTATACAGATGGGCGCTATGCTGATAATAATTAATATATTCGTGGAGATTGGACGAACCACAAACCTCACTGTTATAAGCAGTCTGAGAGGAGCCGGAGATGTGTTCTTTCCAACAGGCGTTGCCATATTCTCAATGTGGCTTGTTAGCACACTTGGCTCGTATATTCTGGCAGTTGTGTTCGGTTTAGGACTAAACGGACTGTGGATAGCCTTTGCTGCTGATGAATGTCTGAGAGGAGCCTTGATGCTTTGGAGATGGAAAAAAGGAAAATGGAGAACCAAGGTGTTGGTATAAAATCTCAAAAATAGTTAGAAATAAGTCGAAACTGCGTGTTAAAGACCGTTTTTTGGGACAGGATAGCTGATATAATTAAAGCATAGAGTAAAACAAAGCTTATTTCGAGAGGAGATTTTACTATGAGCTATCCTGAAAGAAAAAAATACAGAGCTATGAAAACCGCAAAGCAGTATATGAAGCGTTCTTATCTGTTTGACGCTTTAGTTGTTCTCGGCGGGATAAACATTTTAGGCAGCTTCACCTCAATATTTATTTCTCTGCCATACTTCGTATTAAGTCTTGTATTCAGTATTGCTGTTATGGCTGTGGGCTACAAGGCGTCCTCATACTTTGAAGCAAAGGCAATAAGCACTATAAAAAGCATTGACATTGTGCCAATACACAGGCTAAACACAACGAAAAAACCTAAAAGAAATAATATTATCAAGGTTGATTTTCGCAATAAGAGGGTTGACGGCAACAGCCGCTGCTCCGGTATGTAACACTATCTATGTTTTCTCCTTATAATTGAATAACTAAATCAAAGCGGCTGTACGATTTGCAGCCGCTTTGATTTACGGATATAATATAACAGGTTTTCAATAAAAATTAGGCATTGGTGAACTTGGATACGCTCCGTTCATATTCAAAACATACGGCCACTTGCCGGTATCCTGAATCAAAAAGCCGCACACTATACCCATATGTCTGTGCCAATGCCTGAATTGACCGAGAATAAGGCGAAAGCGTGTTATTTCACAGCCTTGCGGAGGTTTTGACAGCTCAACATCACTAAGCGATGAAATATAATTTTCAATCTTCACCTTTATTCTGTAAAAGTACGCTGATATATCTTCTCTGCAGATGTCATTATCACAATTCACCGCATTTAAATCCGCAAGCGTATCTGTATGAAAACTTGGTGGAGAATACTTCTTATCGCAAGGGTTAATATACCATCTGTCCATTGAAAAGAGCATATGGTAAACATACTTCCACATCGGAAGCATATCATACTGTTTATTCCACAACTCATCCGGAATACATTTTATTAAGTTTTCAGTTTCCCACAACGCCCTGCCTGTCAGGTATCTGATATCATCACTGAGCATTTTATCACCTCAATATAGCTTTACACACAAAAAACGGGTGCAAGACTGCACCCGTTAATTACTTTTGTCAAAAGCAGATAAACTGATTAAAGATACTTTGCGTATGCCTTAAGGTCCTCCGGAAGCTCTGCTTCGTCAGCAGAAATGAGGAGAGTAATCTTTGTTTCAGCCTTTTCAGCAAGAGCGCTGAGTTTCTTAACAAGCTCGTCAAGCTCTGCAAAATCCTTACCGCAGATTTTGAAGGTTGAGTCCACAAAAATGTCTGTTACGTCATAGTTACCTGCACAAATGCCGCATACAAAGCCGTAAAGCACATCATAACCCTGAACCTCGTACTGATCTGTATCAATAAGTCTTGCCTTGTGTGTAACGTCAAATGTAAGCTTAGCACCTTTTTCGATTACAACTACATTTCCAGCTGAGGTTGCAACAGCCTCGTTGGCAAGTGAGATTAATTTTTTTGTTTTACCGGTTCCCTTTTTACCTATAAGTAAAGTTACCATTGAATTTGCCTCCTTATATTTACCGCAGATGCGGTTAATTCCTGTGATTGAAATTTCTTTATTAAAGTCTTGCTTCAAGGGCAGATTTCTGCTCCTCATAACCCGGCTTACCCAAGAGAGCAAACATATTCTTCTTGTAGCTTTCAACACCCGGCTGGTTGAACGGGTTTACTCCAAGGAGATATCCGCTGATTGCGCAAGCCTTCTCAAAGAAGTAAATGAGATAACCAAGCTCTGCTTCGTCCATTCTCTGCGCTGTTAATACAACATTCGGAACGCCGCCGTCATTATGCGCAAGAACTGTGCCCTGGAAAGCCTTCTTGTTTACAAAATCAACTGTCTTGCCTGACAAGAAGTTGAGTCCGTCAACATTTTCAGGATCTGTGCCGATTGTGATTGTTCTTTTCGGCTCATTGAAGAGAACAACAGTTTCAAACAGAGTTCTTCTGCCCTGCTGAATATATTGACCCATTGAATGGAGGTCGGTTGAGAATGTAACAGCTGCCGGGAATATACCCTTGTTGTCCTTGCCTTCGCTCTCGCCGAAGAGCTGCTTATACCACTCTGACATCATAGTGAATGCCGGCTCGTAGCTTACAAGAATTTCTGTTGAATAACCCTTTGCGTAAAGAATGTTGCGGATTGCAGCATACTTGTAGCAATCGTTTGTCATAAGGTCATCGTTGTCAAATTCGTCCTGAGCTTTCTTAGCACCGCCCATAAGAGCGTCTATATCTGCTCCTGCAACCGCAATAGGAAGAAGACCTACCGCTGTTAAAACGGAGAAACGTCCGCCTACGTCATCAGGAACAACAAAGGTTTCATAGCCTTCCTTGTCAGCAAGGCTCTTTAATGTACCCTTCGCCTTATCTGTTGTGCAGAAGATTCTCTCCTTTGCACCCTCTTTACCATACTTGTTCTCAAGCATTTCTCTGAGTACACGAAAAGCGATAGCCGGCTCTGTTGTTGTGCCGGATTTGGAAATCATATTGATTGAAACATCTCTGCCCTCGCATATCTCCAAAAGCTCAGAGAGAGCTGTTGAGCTGATGCTGTTGCCAGTGTAGTAAATATCAGGTGTATCCTTTTTAAGAGCGTTGTAGTTTGGTGACTTAATAAATTCAATTGCTGCTCTTGCGCCGAGATATGAGCCGCCAATGCCGATTACAATAAATACATCGGAGTTGCTCTTAATCTTTGCGGCTGCTTTCTTGATTCTGTCAAATTCGTCTTTATCATAATCTGTCGGTAAAGTAAGCCAGCCGAGAAAATCATTTCCGAGACCAGACTTGCCGTGAAGAGTATCATGAGCTGCTTTAACCTGCGATTTAATTGCAACATACTCTTCATCGTTTACAAAACCCTGAAGATGCTTGTCACTTAATTTTGTTGCCATAACATTTTCCTCCTTGCATTCAGCAGAAAATTCTGATGTTGATTTTATTTTACAATATATCTATCAATTTTGCAAGGTGAGATTGTGACTTTTTTCTTAAAACCGCACTATATATTGAAACAAAAGCGATAATACTTCTCCAAAAGAAATTTCCGATACATCTTCTGCGGCAGTTATGCTGTATTCACCTATTGTTTTATCATCAAGATAATATTTTACTGTTCCAACTGCGTCGCCTTTACAAATTGGAGCCATTATCTCCTCGTTAAGCACTATCTTGTTAATAATTCCGCTCTCCTTACCCTTTTCCACAAGAAAACTTCCGTCAAGCTTAAGCTCCACAGCAGCTTGCTTTTGCATACCGTTTTGAACATCAACAAATGATGGTAAGTCCTCAGGCGGATTTGGCGCTACACTTACATAGCCTGCAAAGGCATAATCAAGCAGTGCAGCCGCATCAGCAAATCGCTGTTTGCCGTTGTCTGCGCCAAGTACAACTGCAATTGGCTTAAAGCCATTGCGCTCGGCTGTTGCAGAAATACAGCAGCCTGCGTCATTGGTTGTACCGGTTTTTAAGCCCGTAATGCCGTTATAGGTTTTCAAAAGCTTATTTGTATTTACAATCTGTGTTTCACCGTTTCTCAGTGTATCCATCCATATTGTGCAGTAATTGAAAATTTCCTTATGCTTAATAAGCTCCCTCGACATTACAGCGACATCAAATGCCGATGTAATATGCCCCTCCTCATCAAGACCGTTGCAATTTTTAAAAACAGTATCACTCATTTTAAGCTCCTTTGCCCTCTTGTTCATCATGGACACAAAGGCTTCCTCACTGCCGCATACGTGCTCAGCCAAGGCTACTGCAGCATCATTTGCACTTGCTACCATTGTCGCCTTGATAAGGTCGTCAACGCTCATTATTTCGCCCTCTTCAAGCCAGATATCGCTGCCTCCCATTGACGCAGCGTGAGCACTTGCGCAGACTTCGTCTGTCATTGAGATTTTACCGCTGTCAATCGCTTCAAAGACAAGCAGCAAAGTCATAACCTTAGTAATTGAGGCGCAGGGTCGCTGTGAATGACTCTCCTTTTCATACAACACCTGTCCTGTTGTGCTGTCCATAAGAAGTGCAGACGGAGCAGACACCAAACTGTCAGACGACGCTGCTAAAGCAACAGGTGCAGTGAAATAGGCGGTAAGAAGCGACAACAACAGCGTAAGAGATATTATCAGTTTTTTCAAAATACCATTTCCTTTCCGTATCCGTAATCAATTGCTAATTTATATGCAGGTACGGGCGTTGGTATGAAAGGGATACGCATTGAAAAAGAAAGAGGTTTACAGACAGAAAAAGGAACGGGCGTCTGCCCGTTCCCGTAATGAGTTTTATATAATATAGTTTAATAAAGAACTACAATTGCGCCGGGTTCAAGTGTTCCGGTCAAAACGCCGTTCTTAACGGTAAATTTGCCGCCTGAAACCTTGTCGGTGTACTCGCCGTCTGCAAGTACCGTTTTAACGTCCTTAAGCTCTTCCTTGCTTGTGCTGATGCTTACTATTACAGCGCCGCTTGTGCCACGCTCAATCATAGCAATCATATCACTGTCCATCGGGTTTGAGATTGTTTCATCAAGGCCTATCATATGATTTCTGAACTTATTGACCTCGGCAACCTCTTTGGACTTATAGAATTCACTGCCTTCCTCGCCAATCTTATTGTTGCCCCATTGGCTGTCAATGCTTGCGCCTGCCGGTCTGCTGAAAAACAGCGGTGTACCTCCGCTTCTCGCAGCTATAATTGCCCAGCCGTGCTTTACATCGTCCTCGGTGAGCTGTGCCCAAGAGCCGTCGTTGCAGTAATTATCATGTGACTCTACCCAAGTAACAAGCTTATTCGGGTCAAGTCCGTTTACGCCGTAGTCGCTCCACTTCGTTGTACTTACATCCAGATTTGCAATAGAGTTTCTAATGTACTGACCATAGGTGGCGGAGGTTATGTTAAGCAAATCTGCGTAAGAAGCCGATCTGTCTGCACCGCCCTGAAGCACCTCGCCGTATTGGAATTCAGCGCCGTTGTCAAGAATAACATTCCAAAAGTCACTTGCGTACTCCTCTGGGTCATCACTAAGCTCGATATGCTTTGTTGCGTCATAGCGGAAACCGGACGCACCATCTTCTACACACTTTTTAAGATAGCTTAAGATATACTGCTGCATCTTCGGATCCTGAGTATTCAAATCCTTAAGCCCAAGCAGATTGCCCTGTGTAACCTGCTTTCTGTTGTTGTAATCCGTTATATCCTTTGAGTTATGGAAAGGCTCGTCCGTTATGTTGAAAATATCCTCAGATATAACGTTTATGTCGCTTGTCATATGGTTTACAACTGCGTCAACAATAATCTTTATTCCGTATTTTTCAGCCTCTTGACACAGCTCTTTGAACTCCTCTTCAGTGCCAAGCTGATAGTTACCTATTGTGTAGTTAGTGGGCTGGTAATGGTAATACCACTTGCCGTTATTTTCGCTGTCCTCAACGTCTTGAAGCTGCATTCCGCCGTTTTCGCCAACCTTGCACTCGTTTATTGGCGACGTCTGGACTGCGGTGTATCCTGCTTCTGCAATGTCCTTAAGGTTTGCCTTTATTGTGTTAAATGACCAACACCAAGCATGGAGAATTGTTCCTGTTGCAATCTCAGGAGAAAGCTCGTATTCGCCAACAAGCTTAACATCTGATTTTGACGGAGTCTGCGAGGAACTTTCCTGCTGTGAGGAAGCCGAAGAAGTCTGTGATGAACCCGACTGAGATTCAGACGATGAACCGCCGGCACAGGAAGAAAGGCTCACTAAAATTAGGGATGCCAATATAGCTGATAATATTCTTTTTTTCATAGTAAAAACCTCCGGAAAATTTATATGCTAATTATACCAATTTTGTGGCTTGCAGTAAATAGAGTTAAGAAAAAATGTTTTGGTTTATCAAGCCTTATCCAAAAAAGCGAGGACACCTCGCAGAGATGCCCTCGTATTTGGGAAAGAAGTTTAGTTATCAGTATTTGCTCGAATAGCTGAAGGCTGTGATATTAGCAATTACCTTTTGAACTATGATAGCGTCGGAAATAGTAACTTTGCCGTCATAATTCAAATCAGCCGCCTTTGACGATGTGTCGTTAAGCTTAATAATATTTGCAATGTGCTTCTGAACTAAGATTGCGTCGGAGATAGAAATAGAATTGTTGCCGTCAACATCTCCAAGGAATACATCATCCTTTGCACCGTCAGCAATAACCTTTACTGAAGATGTGTTTGTCTTTGGTGATACAGCAGCGCCGTTTTTGTTCTTAAGGCTGTTGTATGTTGTAGAGATTGTAGCCTCACCCTGGTCAGCGACTACATTGAATACAAGCTTTACAAGTACTTTTTCACTTGTAAAGTCATAGCCGCTTGCATTTGTGCAAATTACTGAAGCAGCACCGTTTGCAGAGTTAAGGTTCACCTTTGCTCCTGTCTTGATGTTCGGAAGTACGCCTGTGTTTATAGATGTGCTGAGCTTTGACATCTCAAGGATTCCAGAAGTGTAATTTACTGTTGCATTAATATATGAGAGAACCTCTGATGCGCTGAGCATAGCCTGATAAACAACCTGGTCGCCCTTGTTTACTGCCTGGCCGTTAACTGTAAGCTTCTTCTCAGAGCCCTGATACAGTCTAACTTCATCTGTGAGTGTATAGTCTGCATCAAGCTGGAAGCCTGCGTCATCTGTGCGCTCAAATGAAAGACACTGGGCAATATTTGTTGAAATGTTGGTTTCACCGCTTGAAGCAGTAACCACAAATCTGTAAATTACAAGTACAGAACCATTCTTTGTAAAGTCATAGCCCTTGCTTGAACCAAAGCTTGCCATTGCATTAGCCTTGAGAGCATTCGGAGTGGATGTGTAATCATATAATAATGTGCCGCCCTTTGAAATAATCGGGTATGCATCTGCATCTGCCAGCTGAGCGTCAGAGAACTGAACATAGTTGCTGTCATACGATGTTTTGAAAGCAATACCGCCTAAGTTTTCAGTTGTCTTAACATATGCAACATATTCGATAATATCACCACGGCTGAACTTAGTGCCATTGATAGTAACACCGCCTACTGGCTGTGTCGGATCAGTAGGATCTGTTGGGTCTGTCGGAACTGTCGGGTCTGTTGGATCTGTTGTAACAGATGTTACAAGTGTTACCTTGTAGCTTGTTTTACCCGGAATATCTTTACTGTCAAAATCATACTCTTCAAGGATTTTGTGTGACAGCGAGGTTGTGCCACTCTCAGCGATAACCTCAAACTGTGCAATTACAAGAACATCCTCTGTTCTAAAGTCTATATTGTTTGCACTCATATCTGAGTAGCCAATACCCTTACCGTCAGTTTCGTCAACATAATTTCTGTTTACCATGTACGAACCAATTGAAGAAAGCTTTTCTGAGAATGCTGCGTCGTTTGTTTCAAATTCATCAGTAAGCTTCAGGTAAGCGCTGTCATATTTAATGAAGCCCTGAATACCTGATATAAGCTTATCATTCTGATGTCTTACAGTAATCTGAACAATATCGCCCTTGTTGTACTTTACACCATTGATTACTACGCCCTTTGTAACTGTTGGGTCTGTCGGTACAGTCGGATCTGTTGTTGTAGGAATATCTGAATAGAGTGCAACTTTACCGGATGGTGTAGCTGTTGTTGAAACAGGAATACCGTTGCCGTCAACTTTCATTGAGTAAGCCTCGGTTACTGTTGTGTTAATTGAAGTAGTACCTGTTGAAGCTGTAACAACAAATCTGAGCTTTACAAGAACTGTTTTGTCGCTCTGGAAGTTGTAGCCGCCTGCAGACGGTGTAGCCATTGCATTAAACGAAACTGTGTTTGTATTTGTTTTAAGATCGTAAGCCAAGGAACCTCCCTTTGAAATAACAGGGAACATTTCTGCTTCTGTAAGCTGTGCAGCTGTAAGGCTTACATATTTGCTGTCATAGGTTGTCTTTGCGTTTACGCCTGAAAGAACCTCTGAAGCCTTGAGATAGCCGGTGTATTCAATAACATCGCCCTTATTAAACTTTGTTCCGTTGATAATAACATTGTCTGACGTCTGTGTTGAGTTAGTAGGATCTGTCGCAACAGTCGGGTCTGTTGGATCTGTTGTAACAGATGTTACAAGTGTTACCTTGTAGCTTGTGTTACCCGGAATATCTTTACTGTCAAAATCATACTCTTCAAGGATTTTGTGTGACAGCGAGGTTGTGCCACTCTCAGCGATAACCTCAAACTGTGCAATTACAAGAACATCCTCTGTTCTAAAGTCTATATTGTTTGCACTCATATTTGAGTAACCAATACCATTACCGTCAGTTTCGTCAACATAATTTCTGTTTACCATGTAAGAACCAACTGAAGAAAGCTTTTCTGAGAATGCTGCGTCGTTTGTTTCAAATTCATCAGTAAGCTTCAGGTAAGCGCTGTCATATTTAATGAAGCCCTGAATACCTGATATAAGCTTATCGTTCTGATGTCTTACAGTAATCTGAACAATATCACCCTTGTTGTACTTTACACCGTTGATTACTACACCATTTGTAACTGTTGGGTCTGTCGAAGTTGAAGAAGTTATGGTAGTTACAGTTTTTGCGCCTGTTACAGCGTTTTTACTCATATCATAAGCTTCGTCAATTATTGTAGAAATTTTTACACTGCCGCCAACTGCATTTACTTTGTACTTAAGTGTAATCAATGTTTTTGCAGTTGCAAAGCTGTAACCTGCTGATGCGTCAATAGCATTGAAATAAACAGCCTTTGAGCCGTCATTAGGAGCAAAGTTTACAACAACGTTTCCGTTTTTAAGGTTTGGACAAGCTTCTGACTGAGTAGCCGTAAGAAGTGTAAGCGAGCCTGTTGAACCTGAAAGTGTAACGTGACCGCCTATTGCAGAAAGCTTTGCAGCGTTCTGAAGTGTTGTTGTATATGTAATAGTATCTCCCAGGCTGTATGTTTTGTTGTTAACCGTAAGCTTAGCAGGGTCTGTCACAGGGTCTGTTACAGGGTCTGTCACAGGGTCTGTTACAGGGTCTGTCACAGGATCTGTTACAGGGTCTGTTACAGGATCTGTTACAGGGTCTGTCGGAACATCGCCGCTGTAAACCGACCAAGTGCCAAGCATATTGTCCCAGCCCTCATCAAGAGTAAAGAAATTTTTGCCGCTTTCAAGCGCAATATCACCCGACTGGTTGTATTTGTTGTCCCAATTATTTTCGGTTGTAGTCGGATTCATACGAACGAATATAACATGCGTCCACTGTCCGCTTGTCGGAACTGCGGCTGAGTATGTATCTGTTTCACCGGAAACAGCAGTCATACTCGCCCAAGCCTCAGCGCCGTTACCGAAGAAGTAAGCCGCAAAGCGTGGGCTGTCCTGTCCCCAACTTGAGTTCAGCTTGAGGTAAATCGTTGATGAATCTCCACCCGGAGTCGGTGTAGGAGTTATCGGCTGTGAGCCTTGATATACCGACCAAGTGCCAAGCATATTATCCCAGCCCTCATCAAGAGTAAAGAAATTTTTGCCGCTTTCAAGCGCAATATCACCCGACTGGTTATATTTGTTGTCCCAATTGTTTTCGGTTGTAGTCGGATTCATACGAACAAATATAACATGCGTCCACTGTCCACTTGTCGGAACTGCGGCTGAGTATATATCTGTTTCGCCTGAAACAGCAGTCATACTCGACCAAGCCTCAGCGCCGTTACCGAAGAAGTAAGCCGCAAAGCGTGGGCTGTCCTGTCCCCAGTTTGAGTTCAGCTTGAGGTAAATCGTTGATGAAGCTCCACCCGGAGTCGGTGTAGGAGTTATCGGCTGTGAGCCTTGATATACCGACCAAGTACCAAGCATATTATCCCAGCCCTCGTCAAGAGTAAAGAAATTTTTGCCGCTTTCAAGCGCAATATCGCCCGATTGGTTATATTTGTTGTCCCAATTATTTTCGGTTGTAGTCGGATTCATACGAACAAATATAACATTCGTCCACTGTCCGCTTGTCGGAACTGCGGCTGAGTATGTATCTGTTTCGCCTGAAACAGCAGTCATACTCGACCAAGCCTCAGCGCCGTTACCGAAGAAGTAAGCCGCAAAGCGTGGGCTGTCCTGTCCCCAGTTTGAGTTCAGCTTGAGGTAAATCGTTGATGAAGCTCCGCCCGGAGTCGGTGTAGGAGTTATCGGCTGTGAGCCTTGATATACCGACCAAGTGCCAAGCATATTATCCCAGCCCTCGTCAAGGGTGAGGAAATTTTTGCCGCTTTCAAGCGCAATATCGCCCGACTGGTTGTATTTGTTGTTCCAATTATTTTCGGTTGTAGTCGGATTCATACGAACGAATATAACATGCGTCCACTGTCCGCTTGTCGGAACTGCGGCTGAGTATGTATCTGTTTCACCGGAAACAGCAGTCATGCTCGCCCAAGCCTCAGCGCCGTTACCGAAGAAGTAAGCCGCAAAGCGTGGGCTGTCCTGTCCCCAGCTTGAGTTTAGCTTGAGGTAAATTACTGAAGCCGAACCGGATTCAATTACCCCGGTATCAACAGCAGAGGCATAGGTTGTACCGATGAAAAGCATTGAAAATGCAAGCAGTACAGCCAATACCAAGCTGGTAACACGATGCTTTGTCTTTACCATTTTGTTCAAGTCCTTTCCTAAAAAAATCCAAAATTTCGCATTCTCATGCTGTTAATAGTATAGCAATATATTGGGTCTTAAGTCAACAAAATCACCATATTTACTGAGCTGCAACAGAATTTTTGTATATTTGAATATAAAATTTTTTTGACTTTGTGTGAATTGCACAGAATATTTTTTCCAATTGTTTTATTCAAACTCAGTATTCTGCCGCACAAGAAATATGCTCCCGTGTGTCCTTTTCTAAAGACTTCACGGGAGCAAATATGTTATTACGATTCGGGTTGTTCAACCTTTTTTATCTTGAATATTTTACGCAGTACAAAACCCATAAGCGGAGAGCTTTTTACAACTACTACCTTCACCTCTTCACCCCCTGTTCATCTTCTGATTAAGCAGCAGCCAAGCGATATAAGCAGAACCACCACAATAAACGTAAAGCATCCCTCGGGCAGCAGACTCGAGGTTATGATTCCTGCGGCAAAGGCTATGGCGCATTTGCCCCTTGTTCTACAACAGTTCATTGTATCAATTCCTTTTCAAAAGCTTTAGGCAATACCGCAAAATCAAAGAGTGCTGGTTTTCACAGCGGCGTAGCCTTAATCCTACTTATATATTACTCACCGCTGCTAACTTTGTTACATTTAAATTCAGTTGTAAGGATTTATATAAATTCTTGCAAGACAAAAAACTTGCAGAACAAAAATTATCCTCTCACTCCACATCTCGGCGTATGGCGGTTTAATTTAAAAGTAAATATGCGCTGCCTTTTAGCCGCAACTCAAAACGAACTGCAAAAACATATCCTTAATTTTCCATATATTTGACTATAATTTCAATTTAAACTTATTCTTATGGAATTCTATAACACCCTCATAGCGCAGCCTGCCAAGCTCAGTGCACATTGCGCTTCTGTCAACTCCTAAGTAATCGGCTAAGGCTTGGCGGTCATAGGGAATTGTAAACTCGGCAGAGCTTGACTTTTTTGCCTGAGTAAGCAGAAATGCCATAAGCTTCTCCTTGGTACTTCTCTTTGATGTTATTTCAATTTTTTGGCTAAGCTTAAGGTTTTTGCCTGCAATTATCTTTAAAAGATTGTTTCTCAGCGTATTTTGAAAATCAGAAGAATCAACACTTGTATGAAATAGCTTTTTGCAGTCAACAAGCATTATCTCGCTGTTATTGTTGGATACAACACTAACCGGAAGGTATGATACTTCAGCACAGACAAAAGCTTCTCCAAACAGCTCGCCCGACTCAGCCTGAGCAACAACACATCTGCTGCCGCAGTAATCCTCTTTGATAATCATAACACTTCCTGTCAGAACTATACCAATATGCTGTACAGGCTCTCCCTCACGAAAAATGAATTGATTTTTCGTATAATTTTCGACACGGGCATTAAGAAATGCGAGCATATTGTAATAATCACTCTCGCCTATTCCGATAAACAAGGGAATTTTTTTCAAAATTTCAAAATATTTTTTCATAACTTCTTTGTCCTTTGTTGTAAATCCAACATACATTTTATCAGTATTATAGTACACTTATGCCAGAAAGTAAACGGAGGTGAAAAAACCGTTTAAGCTATTAAACTTAAGAAATACTTTAAAACAATCAGGAGGATACAATTATGCTTAGAAAAATAATTAAGATAGATGAAGAAAAATGTAACGGCTGCGGTGCCTGCGCCGACGCCTGTCACGAGGGAGCTATTGATATGGTGGATGGAAAGGCCAAGCTTATGCGTGAGGACTACTGCGACGGTCTTGGTGACTGTCTGCCTGCCTGCCCCACAGGCGCTATATCATTTGAAGTGCGTGAAGCTCCTGCATACAACGAGGAGGCTGTAAAGGCAAGCCAGACAAAAAAACAAGTCAAACCCCTGCCGTGCGGCTGCCCGGGAACACAGTCAAAAATGTTAAATCACAGCGTCGATAATATAAATGAAGCATTTGCACCTGTTTCCAGCAAGCTTTCACAGTGGCCTGTTCAAATTAAGCTTGCGCCGATAAATGCATCGTATTTTAACAACGCAAATCTTCTTATCGCCGCCGACTGTACAGCATACGCTTATGGAAATTTCCACAATGATTTTATAAAAAACAAAATTACTCTTATAGGCTGTCCAAAGCTTGACAGTACCGATTATTCCGAAAAGCTTACTGAGATTATCAAACACAATAACATCAAAAGTGTTACAGTTGTCAGAATGGAAGTTCCGTGCTGTGGAGGTATTGAAAACGCAGTTAAAACAGCACTTCAAGCAAGCGGTAAATTTATACCGTGGCAGGTTGTTACAATTTCAACTGACGGAAGGATTTTAGACTGAAAAATAATATATAAGAAATAAGCTGCCCTGTTATGCTTGTAATGCACAAAGGGCAGCTTTTTAGCTATTAATTATCTTTTCTGTTTAGCGTAAATGAGGTTTCGTTTGTTTTGAGTAAAAGTATTTTTCCGTTCTCCTCAGTTGAATAATAACCCTCGTAAATCACGCCGCCATCATCTTTTATCTCAAAATGACGGCTATCCTTATTAATTGAAAAGGTTATGTCACGGTCATCCCCATTAAGGTTTAGTTTTCCGCTGAAGTCGATTATATTTTCCGCATCCGTGATATTCAGATATAGGTACGGCTCCTCCGAAATATACTCGCCGTTTGGCTGTGCATTTCCACACGAACACAGCGCAAAAGGTATGAGTAAAATTATCAGTACAAGCAATATTGAAACGGTTTTCTTACGCATAATAAATCTCCTTGAAAAATGTAATAGCGACATTTTCTTTAATAGTGTTGAGAAAATTTTAGCATAATAATTCAGAAAAAACAAGATATTATGTACATTTCACTCATAAAGCAACTAAATCCACATTATCTCTATGATTTTTTTACAAATGTATAAATTTCTACATTTGTCATAAAATAACTGAAATCGCAGATTTTACATCGGTTTATTTTTAACAAAAATTAAGACTTATTAATCGTTTTATTACAAAATTGTATCAATGTTACTGTTAATAGGTAACACGTTTGTAAAAACCGTCAATTGATTGTTTCAAAAAATTGGTGTATAATAACTGCAAGTGTTAAGGAGGTTACATTTATGTCATCAACCGAACCACAGAATAAAGCGGGCTCTAAACGCCGTTCATCAGCTTTGAGAAGCTTAAGAATTAAATCAACTCACATCAAGATTGCCGCTTGCACAGTGCTTGCCGCCGCAGTTGGCGTTACAGGCACAATTTGTATCGCAGGCAACCCGAACTCCTCAGAGATGATGACACGCTCTTTAGTCGAGGGTCTTAACAGCAGTGCTATCAACCCCAAATACATTGATAAGGTAACATTTGCTTACTCAGAAACAACACCGACCGAGCCGCAAACAAATGCAGCAAAGACTTCAAAAAAGGAAAGCAAGTCTGAACAAACCAAAACTAAGAAGTCTGACAAGAAAGACAAGGAAAAATCAAAGGAAAAATCCACCAAAAAGACTACCAAAAAAGCTACCGAAAAAAAGCAGGATAAAACAGAGTCGGTAAAAGCACCGACAGACCCGACTGTATCTGTAACAGAAGCTAATACTTCTGACAGCACACAATCAAAGCCGTCCAATATTACAAGTAACCAGACAGCTATTACAGATCCGGAAACATCTGCTCCTACCACCGAGGAAGAGAGCATCGCTAAAGAGATGCTTTATCAGCAGCAATGGGACGCAGGCTACCTGATGGCTATTGACAATCCGGACTACAGTTATTCCCCTAAGCCGGTAAAGCTTAGCGATAAAGAGTATAACCTTATATGCAGAACGGTAATGCGTGAGATGGGTCACCAGGGCTATATTGGCATAGCGATGGTTGCACAGGCATTCCGTGACGCAATGAATACTGAGGACTATAACGCTTTTGAGGTTGTTGAAAAATTTGGATACAAGGGTGCTACACCTTTAGAACCTAATCAGGAAACAATAGACGCAGTAAATTTTATCTTTAAAGAAAACGGCAGTGCGGTACAGCACAGAATTTTGTTCTACTATGCAACTTGGGGCACAAGTGAATGGCACGAATCACAAAACTTCATTGTTCAATACGGCTGCACAAGATTCTTTGACAGATGGTATTAATCAACTGAATAATTTAGCAATCCAGGATTATATATGCACCTCAAAAGTCAGACGCTTTTGGGGTGCATAATTTTATAGGCATTTAAGCAAAAAACACTTCAAATTAACATTTGACTTGAAATCACCGGAGTATTAGGATAAACTAATATCAAATAAACAGAGGGTGATTATGTGACGGACAAAACAATAATTGAAGAATACACCAGACTATGCAATGAAATAAACTATCACAATGACAGATACTACAATCAGGACAATCCGGAAATCAGTGACTATGAATACGATATGCTGCTGCGCAGACTTGAAACAATTGAGCAGGAGCATCCGGAAATAAAAAAAGACAGCTCCCCGGCTTTGCACGTAGGCGGCAGAGCGTCGGAGAAATTTTCACCGGTTGAGCATACCGTTCCAATGCAGAGCCTGCATGATTCCTTTTCGCACGGGGAGCTTATGGACTTTGACAGGCGTGTGCGTGAGGCTGTTTCATCGCCTGAATACGTTGTAGAGCCAAAGTTTGACGGCCTTTCCGTGTCGGTTGAATACGAGAACGGAGTTCTTGTTAGAGCCTCAACAAGAGGCGACGGCTTGGTGGGAGAGGACGTAACTGATAATATATTGACGATAAAGAATCTTCCGCACAATCTGAAAAAACCTCTGCCCTATCTTGAGGTCAGAGGCGAGGTCTTTATGTCTAACGAAAGCTTTTTAAAACTTTTGAAAAAGCAGGAGGAAAACGAGGAAAAGACGTTTAAAAACCCACGAAATGCAGCGGCAGGTTCGCTAAGGCAGAAGAACAGCGAAATAACAAAGCAGCGTGAGCTTGATATTTTTATTTTTAATATTCAGCAGGTAACAGGTGCCGAAATTAAATCCCACAAGCAATCTCTTGATTTTATCGGTGAGCTTGGTCTGCCAAAACCACCGTTTTATAACTGTTACAGCTCAATGTCAGATGCAATTGATGAGGTGGAAAGAATAGGCGCAATGCGTGGTCAGTTACCGTATCAGATTGACGGCGCAGTAATAAAGCTTAATGACTTTGAAAGCCGTGTGCTTTTGGGCAGCACGGCGAAGTTTCCACGCTGGGCGGAAGCGTATAAATTCCCTCCGGAAGAAAAGGCTACTAAGCTGTTAGATATTGAAATTAACGTCGG
The DNA here is from genome assembly GCF_024433635.1 of Ruminococcus sp. zg-924. GTDB lineage: Bacteria > Bacillota > Clostridia > Oscillospirales > Acutalibacteraceae > UBA7067. Next base: position 23,069 of record NZ_WNJZ01000022.1, read on the forward strand.
CAGAACAGGCGCACTTACCCCGACAGGTATCTTTGAGCCGATTACCCTTGCAGGAACAACCGTCAGCAGAGCTGTTCTTCACAACGAGGATTTCATAAAGGAAAAGGACATTAGAATTGGTGACACTGTAATATTGCGCAAAGCCGGCGAGATTATACCTGAGGTTGTAGCGCTTAAGGAACACGGAGAGAACACTGTTCCGTTTAAAATGCCCGAAATCTGTCCGTCCTGCGGCGGTCCTGTTGTGCGTGAAAACGGAGAAGCAGCTGTTCGCTGCACAAACACCGACTGTCCTGCTCAGCTTATGCGCCATCTGATACATTTTGTTTCCCGTGACGCTATGGATATTGACGGACTCGGCCCGGCTGTGCTTGAACGACTTGTGAATGAGGATATGATAAGCTCACCGGTTGATTTGTATTCTCTTGATTATGATAAAATTGCCGCATTTGACGGTATGGGCGAGCTTTCAGCGGCAAATCTGAAAAAATCCATAGAAAAATCAAAATCTAACGAGCTTTACAGGCTTGTATTTGCACTTGGTATTCGCCATATAGGTCAGAAGGCAGCCAAGCTGTTATGTGAGCATTTCGGCACTATTGAGGCTATAACGACGGCGAACAGCGAAGAGGTTTCAGCGATTGACGGTTTTGGCAAAATAATGGCGGACAGCGTATGCGAGTATTTCTCACTTGAAAGCACACGGGAACTTATTGCAAAGCTGCGTGAGCTTGGCGTTAAGATGCCGACAGCTGAAAAGCAGACAACAGAAAACAAATTCACCGGCAAAACCTTTGTGCTTACAGGAACATTGCCGACAATGAAACGCAGCGAAGCGTCAAAGCTAATAGAAAGCCTTGGCGGAAAGACCTCATCTTCAGTATCAAAAAAGACGGACTATGTGCTTGCAGGCGAAGAAGCAGGCAGCAAGCTTACTAAGGCCCAGAGCCTTGGAATTACAATTCTGAGCGAGGAAGAATTTATGCAGCTGTTCAACGGTGAATAAGTTACGTACTTTAAATTTCATCTTTACTTTTTTTCTTTTCTATGATAAGATTTTATTGTATTAAATCGTGAAATTGGTTTTGGAAAGGATATGTAAATATGAATTCAAAAATTCATAATGAACACACTGATTTTTTGTTTAAAGCTATTTTATCACTTAAAACAATGGACGAGTGCTACTGTTTTTTCGAGGATTTATGCACCGTACCTGAGCTTAAGTCTATTTCTCAACGCCTTGTTGTTGCAAAAATGCTGAGTGAAAAGCGTGTTTACAGCGATATTGTAAAACAGACAGGTGCTTCAACAGCTACAATCAGCCGTGTGAACAGGTCGCTTATTTATGGCAGCGACGGCTATGCAATGGCGTTTAAAAATATTGAGAAGGCTGAAATGGCACAGCAAAGCAAAAGCGAGGATGAGGGAAATTGAGCGCTCAGTACACCGTTTTTTCGGAGTTTTACGATTCTCTGACCTCAAACGTGCATTACAGCGACAGGGCGAACTATATTGAACAGCTGTTAAAGCGCTATAATCATAACCCCGGCATTACGCTTGACCTTGCCTGCGGGACAGGTAGCCTTACAATAGAGCTTAAAAAGCGGGGCTTTGACATTTACGGTGCTGACGCAAGCAGTGATATGCTTATGGTTGCTCAGCAAAAGGCATATGACGAGGAGTTGTCAATTTTGTTTCTGTGTCAAAAAATGCAGAGACTTGACCTTTTCGGAACTATTGACACCTGTATATGCACACTTGACAGTTTAAATCATATAATAAATAAAGAAGAGCTTCAAACGGCTTTTGACAAGGTTTCGCTTTTTATGAACAAGGGCGGAATTTTTGTTTTTGACGTAAACACAGTATATAAGCATAAATATGTGCTTGCGGATAATGTTTTTGTCTATGACAAAAGCTTGGTTTTCTGCGTTTGGCAAAACACGCCTCTTAAGGACAATATCACAAGAATTGACCTTGACTTTTTTGAGAGGTCCGGCAGTATGTACCGCCGCAGCAGTGAAAGCTTCTGCGAGAGAGCATACACACAGCAGGAGCTTGAGCATATAATAAAGAAGTCAGGCTTTGAAATTCTTGACATCTTCGGCGAGATGACCTTTGAAACGCCGAAGGAAGACAGCCAAAGAAATGTATATGTAGTAAAAAAGACAGAGGTATAAATTAATGGATAAAATCATAAGATGCATAACATCAGACGGAGCCGTTATGGCGTCCGTTATTGATTCAACTGACATTGTATATACAGCACAAAAGCTGCACAGCACCTCCCCTGCCGCCACAGCGGCGATTGGCAGGCTTTTAAGCGCAGCCTCAATGATGGGTGCACAGCTTAAACAAAAGAGCGCAACGCTTACCGTGAGGATAAAGGGTGACGGCCCTTTAGGAACTCTTGTAACAGTTGCGGACAGCAACGGAAATGTAAGAGGATATCTTGAAAACAACTGCTGCGAAACCGAGCATTACAGCAAGGGAAAAATCAATGTAGCGGCTGCTGTCGGCAAAAACGGATACATCGACGTTATGCGTGACTATGGAACCGGCGAGCCATATATGAGCCGTGCTGAGCTTTCAACAGGCGAAATAGCAGAAGACATAACCTCCTACTACGTTCAGAGTGAACAGATACCAACAGCCTGTGGTCTTGGCGTACTTTTAGATAAGGAGGACTGCGAGGTAATGCTTGCAGGCGGATTTTTGATTCAGCTTCTGCCTGGCGCTGATGACGCAGCCTGCGACAAGCTTGAAAAGAATATAGCTTCACTTGAACCGATGACAACAATGCTAGCCAAAGGAATGAGCGTTGAGGAAATTTGCCGAACAGCCTTAAACGGTTTTGAAGTTGAGGTTGTTGACAAGCTTCCAGTGCACTACGTTTGCAGTTGCAGCCGTGAGCGTGTAATAAACTCAATAGCGTCACTGAGAAACGAAGATATTGAAACTATGATTGAAGAGGACGGCGGAGCAGAGGTTGCCTGCAATTTTTGTAATAAAAAGTACATCTTCGGGGCTGAAGATTTGCGACAAATAATAGCTTTGAAAAACGAAAAACAAAAAAATTGATTTTTTTTTAAAAAAGTGTTGACTTTTCAACCAAGATGTAGTATCATAATAACCGTCGCTGATGAACAAGTGGTTACAAACCACAAGATATAGAAGCGACGGTTTATGTGGGAGCATAGCTCAGCTGGGAGAGCATCTGCCTTACAAGCAGAGGGTCATAGGTTCGAGCCCTATTGTTCCCACCACATTTGGCCCGGTAGTTCAGTTGGTTAGAACGCTAGCCTGTCACGCTAGAGGTCGACGGTTCGAACCCGTTCCGGGTCGCCAAATTTGCCTTTGTAGCTCAGTCGGTAGAGCAGAGGACTGAAAATCCTCGTGTCGATGGTTCGATTCCGTCCGAAGGCACCATATTTGCGGATGTAGCTCATCTGGTAGAGCGCCACCTTGCCAAGGTGGAGGTAGCGAGTTCGAGCCTCGTCATCCGCTCCAAGCACTTAATTTTGTTAAGTGCTTTTATTAAATCATCTGCCGCAGGCATTTGATTATATTCGGCGACATAGCCAAGCGGTAAGGCATGGGTCTGCAAAACCCTGATTCCCCGGTTCAAATCCGGGTGTCGCCTCCAATTCACTTCTACCCTGTTATAGGGTGTTGTGATTGCATATTTGGCAATGGGAGCATAGCTCAGCTGGGAGAGCATCTGCCTTACAAGCAGAGGGTCATAGGTTCGAGCCCTATTGTTCCCACCATTTGGCCCGGTAGTTCAGTTGGTTAGAACGCTAGCCTGTCACGCTAGAGGTCGACGGTTCGAACCCGTTCCGGGTCGCCAAATTGCCAAAGCGGCGAAGTTAACTTCGCCGTACATTTGCGGATGTAGCTCATCTGGTAGAGCGCCACCTTGCCAAGGTGGAGGTAGCGAGTTCGAGCCTCGTCATCCGCTCCAAGCACTTAACTAAATAAAAGTTAAGTGCTTTTTTATTTACCCTCTTCCCTATGTTCATCTGAAGAAGGATATAATATTAAATTAAATATTCGGGGGTATAGCTCAGCTGGGAGAGCGCTTGAATGGCATTCAAGAGGTCAGCGGTTCGATCCCGCTTATCTCCACCAACTGATAACGATAGGACATTGCTTAATCGCCGCTTGCCGGTGGCTAAGCAACACCCTATCAATCATCACCCCTTATGGGTGGGCGGTTATGTACCGCCCATGATTTCGATTAAACTTTTGATTGCTAATATTAACAAGGTTGCAGTTCCAAGTAATTCAATAGCTTTCAAAAGAAGCTCATTAAGTTGCTCCAACAACTTAATGAGCTTCTTTATTTTCTCAATCAATTTAATCACCGCCTTTCTTTAAGATTTATTAAATCCTGCTGCGAACACATGGGACGGCGGTTCTCGGCTATGATAATAGTTGAAGTTATTGAACATTCACATCATTCCTTTCTTGAAAAATATCCCTCTACTTATAACCCGTAAAAATCGCAAAAACGTAACCTTTTTTCACAGAATTCTTTAACAAACTTTCATTGCGCTTTTTGTACATTTTTGTTGTGATTGTGATTTAGGCATAAAAAAAGACAGAGCGTTTAAACTCTGTCTTGATTTACTTATTTAGTTTTTACTTATCAATAATATCCGGCTTCTCTAACAAGCTTCTTCTCTGTCCAAGCTTCTTTGACTACCTTGGTTTCGTAGTGTCCCTGTTCGGGAACAGTTACTGTTTTAGTGCCAACTTGAACATTTACCCATTCGTCACGATAACTACCTTTTCCACCGTTGAGAAGTTCTTCACCACAGTGACTAATAGGATCATCTGTAATATCTGCTCCACAGTCATTGCATATGGTTCTGCCGTGCTTTTCATACACAGGTTCTTCATATGTGTAAGCCTCTTTATCGACGACCCATACCTGTTTTGTTTCTGCCGGGTGGTTGATATATTCATACTCCGCTTCGTGCCATACCTTTTCCGGCTTTGTCGGCTTTGGAGTTGTCGGCTGACTTGATGTATTGTTATTGGTACTTGGTTTTGAGTTTGTCGGTTCGCTTGATGTGTTGTTGTTGCTCGGCTTAGAGGTTGTCGGTTGGCTTGATGTGTTATTGTTGGTCGGCTTAGAGGCTGTTTCCTGCTTTGAGGTGTTGTTCTTTGCAATTTCTTGTACTTTCTTGATTGTTTCTTTGCCGACGGTGACTTTCTTGCCGTCAACCTCAACAGTTACCTTGCCGTCCTTAACTGTGAGCTTCTTGCCGTTCTTGTCCGTTACGTTGCCATCCTTATCAACCTTAAGGTCTGAAGCCGCAGCTTCTTCGGCTGTCTGCTCAACCTGAGTTGATGTTTCCTTTTCTGATGGGGTGCTTGAGTTTGTCCCTTCGCAAGCTGTCATTGTAATAGCCATTGCTCCGATAACTGCGATTAATAAAACTTTCTTCAACATAATTAATTCCTCTCTTTCAATTCGATGTTTGTATTCTTCAAAAGTGCAGCTTCGGATTTAACGCTGTACCATATCTATAGCTGGGATTTTATCCCTTTCTACACTTATATTATATATCATTAAGTGAAATAATTCAACACTTTTTTGATATTTTATTTGATATTTTTGTGATGTGTATGTTTGGGAACGGCGGGTATTTGTAAAGAAAATTGATTTAGTCAACACAGAACCGGAACCGGTTCCGCTTTTCATTCCAACAGAAAAGAAATATGCATAACAAAAGACAGAGCGTTTAAACTCTGTCTTTATCTTCGCATTTTCTTTTTTGTATAAGTCTGAGCTTTCTGCGGTGGCTGCGATGGGTGCTTAAGCTCTTGCATCAGCTGAGTCTGCCGCTCCGGCTTGATGTTTTGTTTTCTCTCAGCTTCCTTGCTGCTTACTCTTATAGTCAGTAAGTCATAAGTCCTGCCGATATTCGTTACATCAAATCTTATAGCACACTTCTCAAGTCACGGAAATTCATCACACAACACCTACATAAAACCATTGAAAAAAAGCACGCCTAAGCGTGCTTTTTTGGTGCCGGTGGCCGGACTCGAACCGGCACGGTGTCGCCACCGGTGGATTTTGAGTCCACTACGTCTGCCAATTCCATCACACCGGCATATATCAGCCGCCACGCAATATAATTGTATCACAAAAACATTGCGTGACGGACTATTTACTATTTTGCCTGTCGGCAACGGATAATATTATATCCTAAATCAAAGGAAAAATCAAGTGGTTTTGACGAAAAACCTATAAATTAACCTACACTGAAGGAATCAAGAATCTCTTGCAGATACTTCTTTGTGTGCTCATAGTTTTCCTTTGCCTTTTTGTCCTTCGGGTCATACTGCTGTTCGGCAGGATACTGGAAGACATACTGACGATTGCTGTCCTTGCCAAGAACAACATAATCATCAAAACTTATAGTTGAATTCAAATTCTCTGCCCAGATTGTTCCAAGCTTGCCCTCATACTTATTACCCTTTTCGTCCTTTGCGTTAAGCTCCTTAACATACTTATTGTAGATTGTTACAATACTGTCGTTTCCGTTGATGCTGATTTCGTCTTTGACCTCTGACGGAATTGTAAGCTTGTACTTGTAGTTCTCGTTTACATAATTACCGTCAACCGCACTGTTGTTAACAGCATTTGGTGTAGCGCCGGAACTTGTTGCTTTTTGTGTTTCTCCAGAGCATGAACAACCAACAAGAACAGCAGCCATAATTGCCGCTGAGGTTATCAGCGAAATAACTTTCTTTAACATAACATATTCACCTTTCCTGAATAAAATATGGAATACTTATTTATTATAGCACAAATTATATCCTATTTCAATAAATGAAATAAAAATTTCGACGAAATTTTCCGAAAAAATAATGTATTCAAGCAGAATATTCATTTATTCTTTCTTCGTTAAGACTATTTTTCCATAATGCAAAAATTCAAATGATATTTATGGTATAATTTATTGATGATAGGAGGTTTTGTTCGTGTTTGAAAATGTTATTGACCTTGAGGAAATCACCGAGGACAAGCTTAAAAAAGTTATCAGTTTGGCTTGCGAAATAAAAGAGGACCCAAAGCGTTACAGCGAAAGCTGCCACGGCAAAATTCTTGCCACTCTTTTTTACGAGCCTTCAACAAGAACCCAAATGTCATTTCAGGCGGCAATGATGCGCCTTGGCGGCAATACGTTAGGCTTTGATAACCCTATGAATTCTTCGGTTTCTAAGGGTGAAAATCTGAAGGATACCATTCAAATTGTCAGCGGCTATGCTGATATAATCGCAATGCGCCACCCTATTGAGGGTGCTGCAAAAGCGGCAAGCCTTTATTCAAGCGTTCCTATTATTAACGCAGGCGACGGCGGTCATCTGCACCCCACTCAAACGCTCACAGACCTTGTAACACTATACAATGAAGTTGGCAGGCTTGACCATCTTAAAATAGGCTTATGCGGTGATTTAAAGTACGGCAGAACCGTTCATTCGCTTATTAAAACTATGAGCCATTTTGACGGAAATGAGTTTGTACTTATCTCAACCAAGGATTTACAGGTTCCGGGTTATATAAAATCAATTCTTAAAGCGTCCGGATGTAAATACACTGAGCTTAACAGCCTTAGTGATGCAATGCCGATGCTTGATGTGCTGTATATGACGAGAATCCAGCGTGAAAGATTTAAAAGCGAAGAGGAATACAAAAAGCAGAGCGGTGTTTTTGTATTAGACACACCAAAGCTGAGCCTTGGAAAATCTACGCTTAAAATTCTTCATCCTCTGCCCCGTGTTGACGAGATTACCACAGAGGTTGACAATGACCCCAGAGCTGTTTACTTCAAGCAGGCAGTTTACGGTATGTATGCAAGAATGGCGCTTATTTATCTGATGCTTAACGAACCGATACAAACAAAACAGAAGGCTGTGCACATAGAAAAAAGAATTCACAAATGCACCAATCCAAACTGCATTACAAACAGCGAGCCATATTTGCCGAATTCATTTAAAAACTCCGGTGATATGCTGACCTGCCTTTACTGTGACAACAGAATGTTGATTTAACACTATAAAAATTCGGGCGAGAAATGAAGTGAACCCCAAAGTTTAGACAAAATTAAATATTAAATTATCCGTAAATGAGTTCGGTATTGTACCGGGCTCATTTTCAGTTTTGATACTATTCTTTCGTTGTTGTAGTAGTCGATGTATTTCTTTAGTTCATCAATAAAAGTGTTAACACTTTTAAATTTTTCACCATAGAACATTTCAACCTTAAGTCTGCCGAAAAAGTTTTCCATAGCACCATTGTCCATACAGTTTCCTTTTCGTGACATGCTCTGTGTAATGTTGTGCTCAGAGAGTAATTGCTGATATTCAGCGTGCTGGTATTGCCATCCCTGGTCTGAATGAAATACAGGTG
>NZ_WNJZ01000023.1 GCF_024433635.1 Ruminococcus sp. zg-924
TTACAATAGACTTGAACAATCTTATTGTATATCGATTGGTGATTTTTTTGTATAACTTTTTATGCACACCCGCATAGCGGGTGGTTGTTTGTTCCACGCACGGCGTTGAACTGGGTAAACCCATTAAAACTAACCGCCGGACTGTCTAAAATGGCTTAGTCCGGCGGTTGTTGGTTATAAAGGCGTGCAACATATTTTACCTCAAATTTTGTTCAAGTATTTTTATAAATCCTGACTATTTAGCACCTGCTTCATTCAGGCTGAATAATTTTTCTTACAATGAACCTTGCCTTACTGACAGGATACGGTGCTGCCCGTCCAATATATTGCCCAACGCAAACAACTCTGCCCTGTGTTTCTATGTTACCGGCAGGCACTATAACCAAATCTCCGATTTTTATCGTTTTATCCTCCGTTCTGTAATGGTACAGGTGTGAAGAATTCGGAAATTCAACCCCGCAAAAAATGTATATATTATTGTCATCAGCACAGTTATCCGAAGCTTTATCTGCGCAATCCGCCGGATTTTGCTTAAGTTTCCGTTCTTTACGTTTTTCAGTTTCTGTACTGCGTTTTTTGTTCAGTACGACATCATATGCTTCTCGGAACGCTTCCTCTGTTTCGTAATTGTCGGGATTAACCCCTAAAGTATCCCAACCACTGTAATCCTCACGCCAACTGAATTTTTCTTCGTTCAGAGCATCCATATACTCCTGCTCTGTTTCATAGTCACATGGGTCTAACCCGTATTTCTTTCCGTCGGGTACGTTTTTACGCCAAACGTTTTTGCGTGAATAGGCATACTGTTCACATTCGCTTTCAACACAATCTATATACTCGGCAATTACTGCTTCCCATTCCTCAATCTCGTCCTGCACCATTCCTATATCAACGGCTTTAACAAGCGGCAATAGCTCATTTTGAAAAAATTCGACAGACTCAAGCTCTTTATAGTTTTTGCACTCGCCAAGGGTATCTTCAGTAAGACCGTTTATTTTCCTCCATTGTCCGCAAGCCTTATTCAAACCACTTTTGAAAAGAGCTGTTGCGGTCACGTTACGCTTAATTGCAATCGCAATTGCTATCAGCCTTGGTAATCCGTCGGGTATTTCGGTGCCTTTCTCTGTAATATTTTTAAAGAAATCCGGATTTTCATCAAGATAACGTACAAGCTCGGCGGTGAACGCATCTGAGAATGTATACAGCTCGTCTATAACCAAATCCGTTAAATCGGACTCTGCAAAACTGTCATATTGAGCATATGGCAAAAACTGCTTTTGACACCATGACCACACCTTAAATGAGAGAGGAATATCTTTTTTGGCAAGCTTTTGGATTATTTTATTGAACTCATACTCTCTTTGTTCGTCCTCGTCAGGAAGCGACACGGGCAAAGTAAAGTTATCCTTTACAGCCTGAGCGTATAAAAATTCACCATTATAAGTCAGGTAATTTGCTGCAAGTATAGTATCAGCCTTTTCAAGAATAAACTGGCAGCAGGCGTTTTCCTGTTGTTCACCATAAATCTCATTATCTTCCGCAAGAGCTACTGCGGCGTTATATCTCCTCTTGTTCGGAAAATCTGATTCCTTAATTTCTTCAACCCTGTTAGTTGCAGGTATTTCAACGTCTGCCAATCCCGAACAGCCATCCTCCTTTGCGTTTTCCATCTCTTCCCCAATAGCTTCCACATATTCTTCTTCGGTTTCGTAATCTCCGGGGTCTACGCCAAAATCATTATCATTATCATCACAAGTGTCCCGCCAACCATATTTTGCTTCTTTGAGAGCTTCCTCATATTCTTCTTCGGTTTCGTAATCCTCAGGGTCTACGCCATAATCATTATCATTATCATCACAAGTGTCCCGCCAACCATATTTTGCTTCTTCAAGAGCTTCCTCATATTCTTCTTCGGTTTCGTAATCCTCAGGGTCTACGCCATAATCATTATCATTATCATCACAAGTGTCCCGCCAACCATATTTTGCTTCTTTGAGAGCTTCCTCATATTCTTCCTCTGTTTCGTAATCCTCAGGGTCTACGCCATAATCATATCCATCCTCGCACGTTTCACGCCAAGAGTAATCCTGATAACCTTTATAGGAGCTATTACTACTATCTGTATACGAGAAACTTCCGTCTGTTTTATCCTTTTTCATTTGCTTCCTGATAAAGTTATAGGCAAAGCCGGTTTCTAAAAAATCTTCTTTACCGTCACCATTAAAATCAAATAATCCGCCAAACGGGTTGTCCCAAAAGCTGCCTTTGTCCGCCATCTAACCTCATCCTCTCATATATTATTTAGTATATTATATATCTAATTTAGCTCATATTCAATAAAAAACAATAAACATCTCTTTGTTTTTATTAATATTTCACAAGATGAAAATTAGCGAACAGCTCTTTGAACTTTCGCAGACTCATGCAGGTTATGTTTGCTTAGGATTAAACCTCCACCGGAACAACACCGTTATCTATCTAAATCAAGAAGTCCACCTCATAAGGCAAAAATCCGAACTTCACTTTGGCAATTTAGGCGACCACTGTCTAAAGTCTATCACATATAGTGTACCATAAAATGGACTTTAGCGTGACTTTTTTCCTCTTTTTCTGTAATCTGAATCAATATCAGCACTCCAATCTTCACAAAGAGCTTCGCTGTTACGAACGCTGCATACTGCTCTTGCCACCGATTCATACACAACTCTGGTGCCTTCTTTATCGGCATTATAGTTAACTGCACGGTCTCTGTCAATACCGTAACGTGCAGCCGTTTCAACCGCATCTATATTCGCGCCAATGAAAAGGAACTCCCAGCCGTATCTCTCTTTCTGACGTTCAATCATCTGCTTAACACGGTCACTTGTGTATTTACGGCTGGCGTTTTCCATACCATCCGTAGTGATGATAAACATCGTATGCGCCGGAACATCCTCTGAACGAACATACTTATGAACGTTACCAATGTGATGGATTGTTCCACCAATAGCGTCGATAAGCGCTGTACAGCCGCCAACAGTATAATCTCTGTCGGTCATAGGCTTGATTTCGGAGAGCTTTACTCTATCGTGCAGAACCTCGCTGTGGTTGTCGAAAAGTACGGTAGAAACAAAGCATTCACCATCTTCCTTACGCTGTTTTTCAATCATTGCATTGAATCCGCCAATGGTGTCCGCCTCAAGGCCGGACATAGACCCGCTTCTGTCCAAGATAAATACCAATTCTGTAATGTTGTTCTTTCTTTCCATGATTATTACTCCTTGTCAATGAATTTTTTTACAAAGTTTTCACCAATCCCTAACTTGCATACCTTCAAAAAGAAAATGCGGCTGCAAGGTTTTCTTAACCTTACAACCACATTATATTGGTTTATGAAATTGAAATGGTCGCTTGTCGGGAGACTTTTAATCAGCAACCCAAAAGCACCTGGTCGAACTCAAACAAAGCCTCGTTAATTTCAAAAATATCATAGACTCCCTTTTGGATGAAGTAACGAATAATCTTATCAAAGGTGAAGCTGCGAGACAATGTTAAGCCGGCAGAGGCAAGCAAGTCCTGCGTTTCGTCCAAATTGAGCTTCAATGCTATTGCGAAAGCAACGGCGGTCTGCTTGGATGGTTTATATGTTTGCGGATTACACTTGATTTTGGAGAAGGTCTTTTTATCAACGTTGGCTTTTTTATAACATTCAACATCGGTCATACCACGCTCGTCAATCAAATCAAAAAGCTTGTAAGCAAATGACTTGTCCATCGCCTTCATATACTCGTGAAGAGATTTTCCGGCAATACCACTGCTTTCCGCTTTACACGGTGCCATCATTATTGGTGCAGCGTCTGTGCATACCTTGCGGACTGTTTCATCAGCGAGAATAGCAGACTCGAACACGCTGCCGATAAAATCCTCCTCATACTCATCCACGTAATTATCATTGATAATTTCGCTGATTTCAGAAAACAGTTTTTTGCTGAACTGATAGGATGTTCGGTCAAAAACACAGATGTATACCATCAGCTCGTGGTCAAACAAAAATTCTGTTATAACATGGATTGCGAACTTAAGAACCTGGTCTTTGGGATAGCCGTATGTACCGGATGAAATCAGCGGGAAAGCTATCGAATTGCAACCATTAGCCACAGCCAGTTTCAGTGATTCTATGTAACAGGATTTAAGGATGATACTCTCTCCGACAAGTCCACCTTGCCATACGGGACCCGATGTATGGATGATGTATTTGGCATCAAGGTTATAACCCTTGGTGATTTTGGCTGTACCAAGTCCGAGAGGTGCAATCTTCGCACACTCTGCATCGAGCAAAGGTCCGGCGCTTTTATGTACTGCGAGGTCTACGCCACTATAACCTACCATTTCTTCGTTGGTGGTGTTAACGATGGCGTCAACACGCATTTTTGTAATATCTTGCCTAATTATTTGTAGCGGCATAATAAACTCCCCTTCAAGTATTCGATACTATTATAACATAAACCTTTTATTTATTCAAATAAAGCCTTAAGTATAATTAATTCAACATTATTTTACTGCCATAATTTTACGAAAACTTATGTATATAAATATACTAATTTGAACTGCTTTTCAGAAATAGACAGACGAGGGCTATAGCGGTTGTTTAACGATAGGTCAGTGGAAATGTTGGGTTGTATCAAAAAGGGTATTGTTTTTGGAAAATCTTAGCATAATTGATACAATGCAACGAGTTTATAGGGTGTTGCAGTTAGTTAGGCGGTCAAAATTCTCGTGATTTCCATATACAAAGCATAGGGTAAAGTTTTTCTTTTCAAGCCAATCATCGGATTAATTTGTCGCCAATCGTCGGAAAAATAATTTGCCAATCGTCGGAAAAATAATTTGCCAATCGTCGGATTTCTATTGAAGAATAAATAAATACAGGGTATAATAAAGGCAGTGAAATGAAAGCGGGGTGCTTTAGTTGAAAAATTATAGAAAAAGAATTGCTGATGATATATTAAAACGCAAATTAGAAGGTAAAGGAGCAGTACTAATCGAAGGTCCTAAATGGTGTGGCAAAACAACAACAGCTGAACAGCTTGCTGCCAGTATTTTGTATATGGACGATCCGGAGAAAAAAGAACAAAATATTACTATGTCTGAGTTGAATCCGAAACTACTTTTAAAGGGTGCAACACCAAGGCTTATTGATGAATGGCAGCTTGCGCCAAAGCTATGGGATGCTATTCGTTTTGAAGTTGACCATCGTGGTGAGCTTGGACAATTTGTACTTACAGGTTCTGCTGTTCCTGCAAATACAAAAGAAATCACTCATTCCGGTACAGGTCGGTTTACTTGGCTTACCATGAGGCCTATGAGCTTATACGAATCGGGAGATTCAACGGGTGATGTTAGTTTAAAAGCTTTGTTTAATGGGGTTATCGATATCGAAGGTGAATCTAACCTTCAAATTGAACGGCTATCTTTTCTTGTGTGTAGAGGTGGATGGCCTCAAGCGGTGGGTATGCGTGATGAAATCGCATTGGATCAGGCAACAGACTATTATGATGCCATTGTTCGCTCCGATATAAATCGGGCAGACAATGTACAAAAGAATCCTGAAAAAGTTCGCAGACTTATGCGTTCTTATGCAAGAAACCAAGGTACTCAAGTACCAAATACTGTTCTTGCGCAAGATATTGCAGCCAATGACGAAACACCTATTAACGAAGAAACCATCTCTTCATATGTCAATGCATTACGCAAAATTTTTGTTGTAGAGGATATGCCTGCTTGGAATCCTAATATTAGATCGAAAACAGCTATTCGCTCTTCTGATACCAGATATTACATTGACCCTTCAATTGCAGCTGCTGCTTTAGGTATCGGTCCGAATGATTTAATAAACGACCTACGGACTTTTGGTTTTTTATTTGAAACTCTCTGTATCAGGGACCTTCGTGTTTTTGCAGACTCTTTGGGCGGTAATGTTTACCACTACCGAGATAAAGATGGGCAGGAATGTGATGCTGTTGTTCATTTGAGAAACGGCAAATATGGTCTTATTGAAATCAAGCTAGGTGGAGATAAACTTATTGAAGATGGTGCAGAAAGCCTGAAATCAATGGAATCTAAAATTGATACTGACAAAATGAAGTCTCCATCGTTCCTTATGGTTCTAACCGGAACCGGAGATTACGCATATCGCCGTAAAGATGGAGTGTATGTAGTTCCAATTGGCTGTTTGAAAAATTAATTAGATAATAACAACACAAATGATACTCAAAAAGCCTGAGTGGATTTTGGTTGAGGTGTATGCCGACGAAGGTTACAGCGGCACAAATTTTGACAGGCCCGATTGACAACACTTAATAGCTCTTGCGGAAGATGGCAAAATCGGGCTACCCGTACAAAAGCATTATATGGTTACCAGGCAGCCCCGAAGAGGAAGAACCAAAGCCCTTCCGCCACGCCGGCCGATTAACGAATAGCGGTTGTATAACGATAGGTCAGTGGAAATGTTGGGTTAAGTCCCAGTGCGGGGTAATAAAAGCAACGGAAAGAGCGTTGCAAGGTGGGTGGTATATGCCCAAAATGCAACGCTTGTTTTTATAGTCACTTATTCTATCTATGTTTTTCTCGGTAAAACGACGAAACCGCTATTGACACAATTGTATCAACAGCGGTATCTGACATGGTCATAGTGGGCGTGACGGAAGTGAGAGCAACACACCGAAACACATTGACAACACTACATTTTTACGGCATGAACGCACGGGTTTCTCAATCATTTAAGGAGAAACTGCCATGAATAGTTTTATCGAAGAGTTTTACTATGGAAATATTGACCCACAGACGCGAAGCTACGAACAAAACTAAAAGGTGCAACGCGATATGCAGACACTCACCGAAAGAGAGGACTTCCTCACGGACAAGCTATCCGGTGAGGAAAAGAAGCGCTTCATCCAGTATGTGGATACCTGGGCATCCGTCAACGGTGAATCCACCCTCGACAGCTTCATCACCGGCTTCCGCCTCGGTGCACAGTTTGCATTCGATACCTTCGTTACATCGAAGACACCTTATGCTGACTACCTGAAAGACGAGATATAAATGACAATCCGGCTCTGCCATACGGCGGAGCCGGATCATCGTTTGCAGTAATAATGCAAGAAGTTTATTAGCGCGTAATAGTCTGCGCTTATTACAGAAAAAATTCAACTCGTTTTTAAAATCCAATGGAAATTAGCCAGAGTTGCAAATGAGTCTAACTTTTCGAGAAGAAAAATTTCAATTCATTAGAATAATACTCGTTCTATTTCTTTTAGTGGAACAATATTACCCTTAATCAATACTTCCATATCTAAAGAATCAATTAATTTTTTTGCACGTTTCCCCTCATGATAATAATGACCGTGATCTTTAAAGAGATTCTTTAATTTAATTTTCCCTTTTCCACCTCTAAGAGTTACCGGTGGTTCGCATCCAATGAATTCACAAATCCCATTAATATCTTGAAGCATAACATCTTCAATATCAGCTGCCGCAGCAACGTCAACTATCTGCTTTGCTTTCTTTAACGACTCACGTAGGATTGCCCAGTCTCCCTCGTAAAATTTACTTATATCTTCCTTGTAGTCATCTTTATCATAACAAAGAAATACATTCCACTTCACTCTGGGACCATACTTTCCAACACATTGAGAATTAAACCATTTTCCTGTACGCGGAACTTGTGTGATTGTATTAACTACATTAAATTTTAACAGAGACACATCATCTCCAACATGCAATTCATAACTAATGTCTGGACTGGATGTTTCAACTATTCTTGATAGTGTCGCTCCATGTTTTCGGCAGAGATATTCCAAAAGAGAATAGTAGAACTCTTTTTCAGTATCTCCCTCCAAAATAAAAGCAGATCCGCTTTTGAATGCTTTTTCCACAGTTCAATCCTCCAAATATGCAGAGAGGATTTCGGCAGAATCATCATCTCCAGCCATAAGCTCGAATAAGTATTCGCCTATAGAAGTTTCTAATTCCCGTGTTACATTAATGAGATTTTTAATCTTTGTACGATGTATTTTTTTAAAACATGCTATTCCATTAACATTGTGCACACCGATATAGATTGATTCGGGCTTTAGGTATTGAATAAGATAAGGAGAATGACTTGTAACCACCATGGAGGCACTGTCTAAAATATAAGACAAAGATTCCAACAAATTTCTTATCATTTTCGGATGAATGCTTGTTTCAATTTCATCTACACCAATAAGATTAGTTCCATAGCAGTTTCCAAATACCGCATTAGCAATCAACCAAATTAACCTTTTTGTTCCGGTCGACATATACTCCATGCTAATTGGCTGGTTTAAATAACTGCTGTGAATTATTAAACGAAACAGTTCATCTTTTATGTGATATGGTATGTTTGCTTTTTCTGCATCTTCATTGTCTGTTTGAGATACCACAACTGCTTGGATTTGAGGCATTTCTTTAGCATTAAGCGAATACGATTGTAGCTCTATTTTTTTGAATTCCGGAAAAAGGTCATAAATGGTCTCAATAAATTGGTTGTACTGCACAGGATATTCTTTTTTTAAGATACTAAGCGCTTTGGGAATATCATTATCATCGAAAGCTAATGCTGAGTTCGTTCCAAAATCAAATTCGATGGGGTTTAACTGGAAAGATCTATCGAGTTCCAATGTATTACACATTCTATAAGCGAGTTTTTTTATAGATGTAACGACATCAGATATTTCTATATCATCAAGAGCAGATAAAATATCAATAGCTAAAATATCCTTAGCTAATGTAATTTTTCTGAATCCAGTTTTTGATTTTCCGGCGCGATACTGTCCCTTGTCTCGTTTTAAAAACGATGTGAAGCGTACGCTTTCGGTTTCGCGCATTTCAATATTTTCATCAGTTATAATGGCACCAGTATCAGTGTCATTTATCCATGAAAATTTAAAAGAATACCTTACGAATCGGTATTCTTTTAATGTTGGATCATCAAATTCGATTGAGAATATGAAGTCATTTCCTGCAAGTAGCGGTGAAAGAGGTATTCCCCGAGTCCAGCGCATCATATTTGCTCGTTGTTTTGGGGAAGCTCCAATGAAATCGAAAGCAAACCGAATGGCTTCAAGCAAATTGGATTTTCCGTAATTGTTTGTAGACACAATTGCGATAATTTTATCCAACTCAATCGTCGTTTTAGCTATATTTTTGAAATTACCTATAGTAATACTTTTGAGAGTCATATGTCGTTCCTCCTCATTCGTGCTATATAATTATAGCGTGCTGAATTTCAAATGTCAATGTTTTTGTTAAATTCATTCTGAAATACACGGTGATAATAGCAAATCATCCAAACGAATTCAAATAAAAAGTCGAGCTCGAATGTTATTTGTCGATTTGCCAAACTGCTATGAATAGGATTCTCTATTACTCCAAGGTCGCATAAAAAAGCAGGCTTCAGTTTCCCATAAGTCCCCATATTCTCCCTTATTTCACCATAGGTTGCTGCCAGTCGTGCTATGGTCACCGCGTGTGAAACTGAACTGAGAGAACACGAACAAAAGCTATTGAAAACACTACATTTTTACGGCATGGATGCACGGGCTTCTCAATGATTTAAGGAGAAACTGCCATGAATAGTTTTATTGAAGAGTTCTACTACGGCAATATCGACCCGCAGGCGCGTAGCTTTGATCAGAACAAAAAGGTACAGCGTGATATGCAGACACTCAACGAAAGCGAGGATTTCCTAACGGATAAGCTATCCGGTGAAGAAAAGAAGCGCTTCATCCAGTATGTGGATACCTGGGCATCCGTCAACGGTGAATCCACCCTTGATTCTTGTATTTTGCAAGAAATTCTTGATTTTCTGCAATTGCCACGTTATAATATTTCCAGTATATCCCTTTGCATCTGTTAGACTGGAACGGAGGTTGTATATGGCGGTCAATTACAACAAACTTTGGAAAATGATGATCGATAAGAATATGAGCAAAACGGAGCTGACGCATCTTGCAGGGATCAGTACAAATGCAATGGCTAAGCTGGGTCGGAATGAGGATGTTCGAGTAAAGACATTGGAAAAGTTATGCACATCACTTGACTGCAAGCTGGACGATATTGTGGAGTTTCTCCCGGATGCGAAGCAAACAGAGAAGGGGGAGTGATTTCATGGTATACAGTGCATCGTCATACAGACATGAGTTAGACCAACGGGCTTTTGAGGCCCTAAATAGATTTCCACGGTTTATAAAGCTGCGTGAAGCGTATATCTCCAATGTAGATGAGGTCGCTGCTAAAATTGACCTCATCTCTACGGCTATTCGAATCAGCAGCAAACAGTATCCGGACGTGTACAAGCTCCTTCCGCCTATATGCGAGAGACTCGATATTCCGGTTCCTGATATTTACTATGTGAGATCCAAACAGCTCAACGCATGGACGGCCGGAAACACAGCGCCCTATATCTGTGTTACATCCCGACTTGTCAACGAGCTTTCGCCTGATCTGATTGCCAGCGTCCTCGCCCACGAGTGCGGACATATAGCCTGTAAGCACTACCTGTATCATTCCATGGCAGGGCTTCTGATTGACGGTATCGACAGCAGCCCATTATCAAAAATACCGGCTGTCAGAAAATACCTTTCACCCTCGCTTGTTAGAGCTTTGCTGTTTTGGTATAGATGCAGCGAACTATCTGCTGACCGAGCCGCCGTTCTTTATGATGGAAGTGCAGATAAAACAGTGGACCTTCTACTGAAACTGCACGGTTATAAAAACGTTGACCGCCAGGAGTTTCTTAGGCAGGCAATGGATTTGAAAGCGTTAGTGAACGATTCAAAATCCAACAAACTGATGGAACTGATGCTGACACAGGACGAAACCCATCCACGGCTCGCTACTCGCGCCTACGAGTGCTATGAATGGTCACATTCGGAACAGTATCGGGGAATTGTTGACGGTACATATACACTTCGAGAAAAACAGGAAGAAGAAAATGTCTGTTCCGAAGAAGAAGTCGTTTCCGCACAACTGACTGTTTCCGCAGATAAACCGCAGGAAAAATTTGATCTTGATGCGATCAATCAATCGCTTCAAAGGGTCAATTCCGAGTTGGAGAGATACACCAACAATGCAGACAGGCGCGACTACGCGCTGGCTGTCGGAAGCGGCATTCTTTGTGGGATCATTGACAGCGTTTTTGTGGGAGAGTTCTCGTTGGATGAAGCTAATCAATGGGGCAACGAGAAAACAAGCGCTTTTGTGATGAAGGTTGCAAAAACGCAAGGATACAACGGCAACTCTCCTGCCGAAGCAATCAAATATCTGGAGGATATGTTCCCCATTGCGGCGGATAAAGTGACCGATCAATTCGGCGGGGGGTCTTACCATCATCTGAGAGACTTCTCCCATCACCCGACGCCGGTTGGTTTAGTGTGCTCCATTCTGACACAGTTTACCGGGAAAGTGTACGGAACGGATTTTCATGGGATGTTCCAAGCTGTCAGTCTGAACGAGGACGGACTTAGCCTGATTGGTAAGAACTTCCCGGAAAAAATCATGTTCGGCGTCATCAACTGGGCGTTTCACATGGTAAGCGATATAGCAGGATCGTCTGGTTCTGTGAGGAAAGGGAACTTGGGAACAGGACTTCCCGGACCTCTTGCTTCTATGTTAAAAGAGTTGTCTTTCACACCATTGTTCCAGAAGATGGACAAGAACGGTCACAAGGAGGTTTCCGTCTATGTTTCCAAGCTGTTCAACGGGACTTTGCTGGGAGAAAGAGACGGGAACGGCAAGCTGATCTCCGCACGGAAGTTTGATCTGAGAACAGAATTGGGGGCAGCGCACCATGTCGGACGCCAAGCCGTTCCTGTAATCATAAACGAATGTGTCATCAGAGCATTTTATTTCATCCGGCAGCTTACGATGGAGCTTTGTCGGGTCAGCCCTAAACAATTTAAGGATCTTACTGAGCTGCATTGGAATACGATTCTTCCTTTCCGCAACCGCACCGTGGAGCGCATGGTCACAATCTCGTCCATGACATTTACGGTTGCCGATACCGCCGATGCCGCCATTCACGCAGCCATTGAATCCGGTGGAAACTGGGTGCTGTTTTCCGGACGCTTTGTCACAAGATTTAACTATGTTGGCGCCGGCAGGGCTGCTGTTGCGATTGTCAAAGAGATTTCAAATGAGCGAAAAGAAACACAGCTTATCCATGAAAAGATGATCCTGTCCGAAGCGAAAGCTGCACTGTTCCTCGAACAGCTTCAGGAGTTCAAAGCAAAGCTGGAAGAAAAGGTGTCCAATGATCTCGCGGAGGATATTTCGGCGTTTATATCAGGCTTTGATTTTATGAATCAAGGCATTGCATCCGGCGATTCTGATCTTGTGATAAAAGGGAATGTCGTAATACAGAGAGTTCTCGGCAAAGAGCCGCAATTCACAAATCAAAAGGAATTTGACGACTTGATGGAGTCTGATATTCCTCTTGTACTATAATCCGGGAGGGAGCGTTATGGCAATAAAAGATTTTGGCAAGGACTTAAAAAGTTCTCTGCATGATGCCGTAGACACAGTTAAGGCAAAGGCAAAGGAAGTTGAGCTTCCCGATATTAAGGAAGCGGGCGAAAAAACATCGGAGCGCATAAAAAGCCTTTTCAATAAGACCGATGGGGACAAGCCATACAATGAAGCGGCAGTACCAACGCAAACTATTACAAGCATCTCAACACGATCTGCCATCAAAATAATCTATTTTCTTATGGCGGCAGATGGAGAAATCTATCACGGGGAAGAAGAAAAGTTTGATTTGATCGGCAAGGAGCTTGACCCGGATTTTTCTGACTCCAAGGAGCAAATCATCGGAGAGTGCCAAGGTGCTTTAGACAAGGTCATCGACCCGGAAGATTATTACGATGCACTTCAAGACGGCGCGGAAGAAGCTCTGCTTTCCTCTCAGAAAACGGAGGGTACATCCATTTCTCCGAAACACCTTGTGTGGAATCTTTTGTCGGTTGCCTACAGCGATGAAAAGTATAATGATACCGAAAGAAGGTTTTTGAAATATATCGTTCGAAAGCTCAACATTGATAAGGCAGTTTTCCTTGAAATGGAAAGCAGTATGCTGACGCTCATGGACATTGAACGGGAACTGGCGTGGATCAAAACCACAAACAGACCGTATCTTACAGTTGAAGCTATGGTCAATCAGCTTGCAGATAGAAAGAATGTCATTTCTGAAAGTGTTTTAGACCTGATATCATTGTGAGGAGAACGCAATATGCCGTTGCCATTACTGTTTATTGGCATTGCCGCAGCAACAGGCGGACTTGGTGTCGGAAAGACCATTAAAGCCGGAATTGATGCGAACAATGCAAAGAAAATCAATAAAAATGCGAATGAAATAGTAGAAGCGTCCACCGAATGGCTAAATGCTCAGAGGAAGGCTTGCGGAAATTCCCTGAGTCAGCTCGGTGAAGAAAAACTATTCGTTCTCAACAGCAGCATCACAGAATTTTTTGATACATTCATGAAAATCAAAAATGTTGATTTTCGTGAATCTGAGGGATTGGAAGAACTGAAAAAGCTCCATGTCGATGAGAAAGAATTTGTGGAACTGAAATCTATGGTGAGCTTTGCAGGATCACTCGCAGGAGGTGCAGTAGCGGGAACTGCCGGTGGAGCATTGGCTGCCTTTGGAGCATACGGTGCAGCACAGGCACTTGCCTTTGCATCTACAGGAACAGCGATTGCTTCTTTGAGCGGAGCCGCGGCCACCAATGCTACCTTGGCATTTTTCGGTGGAGGATCGCTTGCTGTCGGAGGGCTTGGCATTGCTGGCGGAACAGCAGTCCTTGGTGGTCTCGTTGCCGGCCCTGCTCTCATGGTCATGGGTTTTGTAGCCGGTCACGCCGCAAAGAAAGACCTCGAAAAAGCTTATACGAATAAAGCAGAGGCACTGCAAGTCGCCTCCCAACTCAACACGGCATCTTTGCAATGCGAAAGCATCCGCAGACGAACTTATATGTTCTACAATCTGCTCGCAAGACTCGACTCCTACTTCCTTCCCATGATCTATAAAATGGAGGATATTTTCCAATCAGAGGGTGATGATTATAAGCAATATAGCACAGAGTCCCGAAAGGTGATTGCATCCTGTGCAAGTATTGCCGTATCTATGAAATCCGTGTTGGACACGCCTATTTTGACGGATGATGGTCTGCTAACGGATGAGTCCGAAGCAACAGCGACAAACATCGAAGGATTTTTGCAGAATATGAGAATTAACATCTGATTACGAAGGCTTGTGCGTACGTTCTTGGCAATACCTATTTATATGATATCCCTTAAGAATTATCGGATTATAGAGTTGGGCAAGCACCTCAGTCATTTATCTATATAAATGAGAATATATTTGGATAACGGAGATTATTATGCTACATAATGGACTTTACGAACAAATCATAAATAAGGGCCTGGATTCAGAGCTTTCCGGTACGGACAAGCTCTCTCAAACTGCGCCTATTGATAGTGCGGAAGCGTCCAAAGTGTTAGCAAAATACGTTGCCGAGATCGTTGAAAAGGGCCTCAACAACGTAAAAGACAACGGCGGTGATCTCAACTCTCAGGTTGAGCTTATCAACCGCATTGTGTCCACCATCATGACCGAAACAAAAGAAGCTGGCTTCGACACGCTCTCGGTTGCAGAGCGCGCGGAGCAGCTTCTCGCGCTTTTTGATAAGAAAAATAATGTATTGGCGCTGGACGAAAAGGCAGAAATCATCCGCCCGGAGACCTCGATCGCTCAAAGCTCACTTTTCACTGGAGCCATTCACGAGCCGCAGATGTTTACCGAGCTTAAGAAAGAAATCGTATCCTGCAATCGCATTGACATGCTGGTTTCCTTCATCAAGTGGAGTGGCCTGCGCTTGATTATGGACGAGCTGGCGACCTTTACGCAGAACGGCGGTGAATTGCGCATCATTACCACCTCCTACATGGGTGCAACCGATGTGAAAGCCATTGAGGAGCTCCGCAAGCTGCCCAATACACTCATAAAGGTCAGCTACGACACAAAACGTACCCGCTTGCACGCAAAAACCTATGTTTTCTACCGAGATACGGGCTTTACGACTGCCTATGTCGGCTCATCTAACCTCTCCAATGCTGCGATTTCCAGCGGCCTTGAATGGAACGTAAAGGTCACGAAAAAGGATTTGCCGGAGACTATTGACAAGATTGCCGCGACATTTGAAAGCTACTGGAATTCGAGTGAATTTGAATATTACAGCGAGGATCAGAAGGAACGCCTTGCTCGCGCCCTGAAAGCGGAAAAGTATTTCGACACCAATAATGCCGAGATCTACACGATGGATATCCAGCCCTACTCCTATCAGCAGGAGATTCTGGACAAGCTCGATGCCGAGCGCAACGTGCGCGGTTATTATCATAATCTTGTTGTTGCCGCCACTGGCACCGGTAAAACGGTCATTTCTGCGCTGGATTATAAGCGCTTCCGTAAACAAAACACCGGTCGGTCTTGCCGTCTGCTGTTCATTGCTCACCGTGAAGAAATCCTCAAGCAGAGCCTTTATACCTTCCGTGCGGTACTCAAAGATGCTAACTTCGGAGAAATGTTTGTCGGAAGCTATAAGCCGGATAACATCGATAATCTTTTCATATCGATTCAGACATTCAATTCGCAGGATTTCACCTCGAAAACCACACCGGATTACTATGACTACATCATCGTGGACGAGTTCCACCACGCAGCGGCTCCCACCTATCAGAAGCTTCTTTCGTACTATCAGCCGAAGATCCTGCTCGGCTTGACGGCCACCCCGGAGCGTATGGATGGCAAGAGTATCCTGCCGTATTTCAATAACCGTATCGCCGCCGAGATTCGTCTGCCGGAAGCCATTGACCGCAAGCTGCTCTGCCCGTTCCAGTATTTTGGCGTGACCGACACGGTTGATTTGGATAAGCTCAAATGGGCTAATGGCGGTTATGATAAGGGCGAATTGTCCCGCATTTATACGCTCAGCGGGATGATGGCAAACCGCCGCGCTGATTTGGTAGTATCATCCTTGCTCAAATATGTGACGGACATTGACGATGTGAAGGGGCTTGGATTCTGCGTTACCATCGAACACGCTGAATTCATGTCCGATTACTTCAATGCGCACGGCATCCCGTCCATGTTCTTAACCGGGAAATCTCCCGACGAAGAAAGAAAAGAAGCAAAAAATCGCCTCGTTTCCGGCAATGTCCGCTTCATCTTTGTCGTTGATATTTATAATGAAGGAGTCGATATTCCAGAAGTCAACACTGTTCTTTTCCTGCGTCCGACCGAATCTCTGACCGTATTTTTACAGCAGCTTGGTCGTGGTCTCCGTCTGTCTGAAGATAAAGAATGTTTGACCGTTCTCGACTTTATCGGTCAGGCAAACCGCAAATATAACTTTGAAGATAAGTTCGCCGCGCTTCTTTCCAACACTACACGCAGCGTGACACGGGAAATCAAGGACGGCTTTATCTCGCTGCCGAAGGGCTGCTATGTGCAGCTGGAGAAACAGGCGGCGAAATACATACTCGATAATATTCGCGCATCCTACGGCAACAGTGCCGGTCTGGTGATGCGCATTGCCTCCTTTGAGGAAGATACCGGGTTGAAGCTCACATTGGCAAATTTCTTGGATTATTACCACATCGATTCGCGACAGGTCTATAAGTTCGATACATTCTCTCGGCTTTGTGCACGTGCTGACGTGATTGATGATTTCTCGGAGCCGTTGGAAAAAACAATGCAGAAAGCATTTGCGCGTCTCTGCACCATTGACTCCCGTCGACTCGTCAAGTTCTTGCTGAACGTTCTTCCCAACATTAACAATACAGACTTTTCAAAACTTACCCCGGTAGAACAGCGCATGATGCAGATGTTCTATGTCTCTGTTTGGCTGAAAGCGGCAGACGATTGGAATAGCGATGAGGTGCTTGAAAACCTGTATGCACTGGCTGACAGTCCGGTCCTTCTTGGTGAGCTGATTGATTTGTTGCAATATAATTACGACCATATTGACTTCATCGACAAACCCGTAAGTGTTGGCTTCGATTGTCCGCTCGATTTACATTGCACCTATACCCGTGACCAGCTTCTTGTGGCGCTTGATTTTATGAAGCCATCCACCGTTCGTGAGGGTGTGAAATGGTTGCCTGAAAAGAACATCGACGTGTTCTTTGTGACCTTGAACAAGGCGGATAAGGACTACTCACCGACTACGATGTATAACGATTATTCGATCAACAGTGAGTTGTTCCATTGGCAGAGCCAGAGCACCACAGCGGCGGATTCTCCCACCGGTCAGCGATACATTCACCACCGTGAAAAAGGCAGTCGTGTTCTGCTGTTCGTCCGTGAATTCAAATCGGATCGTATTTCCGGAAGCGCTGCCTCCTATACCTATCTTGGCACAGCAAACTATGTGAAACACGACGGCGAAAAACCGATGAATATCACTTGGAAACTGGATCATCCGATCCCGGCGAAGTATTTGAAGAAGACAACCAAGTTGGTTGTGGGGTAACATTCATCTGATTCAATAGCAGGTATTGCACATCATTACGGGTATCCGCTCTTTGCGGTTTGTCGGGTCTTACATAAGCTTTCTCAGGGCGATTATGTAAGGCTCTTTTCTTATGCTCTGATTGCTATTTCCAAGCCATACGGCAGGCTTTGAATACATTTCCTCACCTTGACGTATCGGCTCTCTACGGCTTTACCACAGGCAAGCAGCGGAGCTATAAAAGCGGCTAAACCCTTTGGCAAATATCCCATTATGTAGCTGCCTTTGCCTCATACGGTTGCCACTACTGCAACGGCGTTTTTGTCGTACTCGTTGCCCGGTTCGTGCTTCAATGTGATTGTAATATCTTCTCTGCGGTATCTTTCGAGGTGTTCAAGCGCCTTTTGCCGCTGCTTGTATGTAACGCCATTAACCTTTGTTACTGCTTGCGGCAGCTTAACGAGTATCCACGCCTTAACCATTGCAGCGGCTCGGGTGTAGCCTTGCTTTACTAAGCTGTTGGCTATTGTGCAGACTTTTGATTGTTTCGCTCTTTTCATTTGGTGTTGCTCCTTTCGTGTTTTATAAGGCTTTTGATGGGAGAGCCTTTCAACTCCCACAGGCTTTTAGCCTGCAACCTGTGAAGCCTCGGTTTTTATCGGTGACCCGTAACGGACCTTTAACAGAAGTTCTACCGGGCGGTTGTATCCGGTATCCGCCAAACCGCTTTGTAAAGGTGTTTCCGTTCCTTTACTATGGTTATATTATACTACTTGTACAAGTAGTATTCAATAGGCAGTATAGCCAAACTTGTACAAGTATATTTGTGTATTTTTATACTTGTACAATACCGATATGTGTGATATAATGTAAACTGTAAAGGAATGGCGGCGGTTGTTTCAGCTCCCAAATGTTTGGGGGTGATGTGTATGACGGAGACAGTGTTGTTAATTGTTCTAATAATTGCGCTTGCGGAAGTTGTTAAAAACATAAAAAAACAACCGCCCTGTGCCGGTAACACAAGACGGTTATTATTAAATAATAAAAATCGTTAGCGGAACAGCCAAACCATTCCTTTGCACTTTTATCTTATCACAGGAATGGAACGGTGTCAATAGATTAGGCGGTGAAAATATGGCAGAAAATCAAGGCAATTCACAAACAAGAGCCAAAAATAAGTATAATGCAAAAAACTACGACAGCTTGCGCATTATAGTAAAAAAAGGCAACAAAGATATTATCAAAGCTCACGCAGCGGAGCAGGGCGAAAGCATAAACGGCTTTGTAAACCGTGCAATAGATGAAGCTATGAAGCGTGATAACTCAGCGGCAAAGCCTGAATAATGCCGCTGACAGCATAAAATATTCTTGGTAACTTGCGGTAACTCATTGTAATTTTCCGTAATTTATACAATTTGCAGCAAAAGCAATCATCATCTTTGTAAAATTTACCTGTATCTTTTTGTTTAAAAATCAGTATAATATAAATAGAGGATAAATCCTCTAAAGTACGTTTCACAATGTACGGGATAACATTGTTAGATACAAATACGTTTTGCATTGTACGGAAAACAATGTTGATACAAATACGTTTCACAATGTACGGGATAACATTGTTGAGCCCCAGATTTTATTATCTGGGGCTCGGATTTTAAGAGGGGTTAGGGAAGTTATATATGATTGAGAATGGAATATATATTTTGCAAAAGCGGATTTTTATAATATTATTCGGAGCATCGGAGGTAAATGGAACGATAGCAAAGAACGTCCTCTAGTATGTTTATTTAAGTTAGATGAATTTGATAATATTTATTGGGCTATTCCAATGGGTAATTGGAATCATAGAGATGCGGAAGCAAAAAAGAGAATAAATATTTATATAAACAGAGATGATAAAGACATTGCATCTTGCTTTTATCATATTGGCAGAACAACAACGAAAAGTATATTTTTTATAAGTGATGTAATACCAATTACCGATAAATACATAGAAAGACAATATTTAGGCTATGACCGAAATGCCTATATAATAAAAAATCCAAATTTACTAAGTGAATTAGAACGAAAACTTAAAAGAATTATATTTTTTGAAGATAAAAATAAAAATTACTTTAGACAACATATTACAGATATAAAGAATTATTTAATTGAAGAACAAAACAAATAAAATATAATGTGTTTTTGAGGACGTAACGGGCAGCCGTAGCCTTCGCAAGAGGTTAGGAGATGTGGGAGTGTCGCCCCACCAATAACATACGCTTAATAAGGCAGGTTCTGAAATATGGGCTTGCCTTTTCTCTTTATCTGCTACAGCGGCAAAGCCTGAGTAATGCCGCTGCACATAACAGAATAAACAACATACCCCATAGGTTGCTGTTGTTTTGTGGTTGCGTAACTCATAACATACTCCTACATAACCATTCCTGTTGGCATTTGCATCTCGACATCACGATCAGTGGGCATCTTGATGTTTCTGCACAATGTTGCAAGTAATATTGCGTTTTTTCCAAATCGTTCTCTAATATTTTCGATTGTGTCTTCCAGTCGTTC
This sequence comes from Ruminococcus sp. zg-924, assembly GCF_024433635.1. Classification (GTDB taxonomy): domain Bacteria; phylum Bacillota; class Clostridia; order Oscillospirales; family Acutalibacteraceae; genus UBA7067. Next base: position 20,118 of record NZ_WNJZ01000023.1, read on the forward strand.
TCTCTTTACTATCTCAGACGAATCAGAAAAGAGAGTCAGTTGCTCGGATTCGGATTGAGAGGTTAGGTTGATGGCTCTCACCGTTACCGAACGGATGTCATTTTCCCATACATACGACCTCGTAAACAAATCAAAAGCTGCTTTTGCAATCACTGCGGAGCTATATGTCTTAACAGGGAGTTGACATTGCCATTGTTTTGTTTCGAGCTGATTGTTTCGGATGCAGATCGCCACACCGCCGGCTTTCTTGTTATACACCCGAAGTTTGTGCCCGATGTCCTGAACTAACGAGAGCATTACATTCCAGACCTCGGCTGCATTTTCCAAATCTTCTTTTGTGGTTATCCCATGTCCTATTGATTTTATGGGTGGCTCATAATCAAATGGCGCGACTGGAGAGTGGTCCAGACCGTTGGCATATTGGATTATCATTTCACCGCATTTACCGAGCCTACGTTTCAGTAGATCTATTGGGGCTTGGGCGAGATCTCCAATGGTTCGGATACAATAGGAATTGAGAACTTTTTCAGTTGTCCGACCTACGCCGAGCATGTCTGATGCAGGTAGGCTCCATATCTTTTCTCTGAAGGTACTTTGGGGAATTACGGTTGTTGCATCCGGCTTCTTCATATCACTTCCAAGTTTTGCGAATATCTTGTTGAAAGACACTCCCACAGAAATGGTAAGCCCTAATTCAAGATACATCTGCTCACGCAGACGGTTGGCAATTTCTTCTCCGGTGCCGCATATTCCCCGGCTACCTGTAACATCGAGCCAGCATTCATCCATGCCATACGGCTCGATAAGGTCGGTATATTGGGAATATATCTTCCTTGCCAATCTTGAATACTTGAGGTATTCCTCATAATGAGGTGGGACGATAACAAGATCTTTGCACTTCTGTTTTGCTTGCCATAGAGCTTCGCCGGTCTGTATGCCGTATTTCTTGGCGTGATAATTCTTTGCAAGGATGATTCCGTGTCGGTTCTCCACATCACCACCTACAGCGACCGGTTTATCTCGGAGTTTCATGTTCAGCATGCATTCCACAAACGCATAGAAGTTGTTCATATCACAATGTAGGATGGTGCGCCCCACTTTTTTCACCTCATTTTCGACATTTTTGCAAAAAGGACTTGACGAAAGTTCTTGCGTGTTGTATTATTATCTTACGAAAGAACTTGCGTGCTGTGCTTTAGATTATAGTGCGAATGAACTTGCGTGTCAATAGGTTTTTTACGAAACTTATTGCGTGTTCGTAAAAATGTTAAACTTCAACCGAAGGGGTATGATTATGAAATTTAGTGAGAGACTAAAAGCTATTCGAGAGGAGAAGGGTCTGACTCAGCAGGAACTCTCCAAGCGCTCTGGCGTTTCGCTTAGAACAATCCAAAACTATGAAAGTGGTGCATATAGACCTCGCTTTGGGATCGTTGATAAACTTGCAGAAGCTCTCGAAGTTTCTTCGCCTGAATTGCTCGGTCAGAGTGGTATGCTGATTGCAGATGCACACGAGCAAGGGGGGGCAAAGGCTGCACGTGAAGTAAAAGAACTGGTTGACGAACTTGTTGGCGTGTTCGCCGGTGGAGAGCTTCCCCAAGAAGAGAGAGAAGCATACATGGCTGCTTTAACAAAGGCTTACTTCGAATCCAGTGCAGAAAATAAAAAATACACACCCAAGAAGTATCGCAAGTGATAATGTTCGGTTTATGGGACATATCCTGTGAGATAATTTACTTGTGATAATTTTAGGTGTGAAGGAGATTTTAAGGTGTCTGTAGAATACATAACTCAAAAAGGCGCCCAGCTTGTGCGAAAATTTGGTACACGTGATCCTTTCAAGATAGCAGAAGGTCTTGGCATTAAAGTGATGTTTGTTGATGAATTTAAAGACTTGAAAGGAGTTTACAAAGTTATTAAGCGCAACCGTTGGATTTTCATTAACCCTAATCTGTCCGAATAGATGCAGAAGGTTGTTTGCGCTCACGAGCTTGGACATGATCAGTTGCATCGTCATCTTGCCAAGAGCGATGGACTTATGGAATTCGTTTTATATGATATGGCTTCGCGGTCTGAGTATGAAGCAAACGTTCTTGCTTCGGAGATTCTTCTTTCCGATGAAGAGATGCTTGAGCATATACGCAATGGCTATGATTCTCAACAGATTGCATGTATAATGCACTCAGACATAAACTTAGTTGCTTTGAAGGCAGCAACAATGGATTTCAAGAGGGGCTACGGTTTCCGAAAACTTGATCACAATAGCACTTTTCTGAAATGAACGACCGCCGATTGCTCGGTGGTCGTTTGATTATAATTAGGTTTTATCCTTCATGCAAATACTCTTTCTTATTTGCCGTGGTCAAGACCACGGTTTTTTATTTTGCCACACCGAACACCTTCACTATAGCGAACACACAACGCTATACAAGTGAACGCAGTACAGCGAGCAATCACAGTATAGCGAACACACAACGCTACAGTAATGCAAGTAAACCGCCACCAAACGCTGCTAAAACGTTGCCCACAACACCCCTACTATAAAAGCGAACCCGAACATACACGGCAATATTATCAGAAAACCGATCACCCCCGATCCACCGCTTTATATACGAAAGGATTTAAAAAACCGAACAGCCCCAGAAAACACGCTTTCCATTGAAAAGTGTTACACACCAAACACCGCTACTAAATAAGCGGACAGAACGCAACCCCACCCCCAAACGCTATACAGTCGAAAGGAAGTGCTTTTTATGTCAAAGCAAATTATCTGCAGAAGTTGCGGATGCAAATTCACACTCACAGAAAGGCAAATTGAGTTCTATGCCGAAAATGGTTGGTCAACACCGTGCCATTGTACCACTTGTCGAAAAGAAAAAAGGCAAGAGCGAGCAAGTCAATATTACGGTTTGTATGATGCCATAGCAAATTACACCCCATGCAAAAAGCGAAAACAAAGAGTTCATTACAGACCGTATCTCGTAGGAGGATTCAGATGAAAAGAGAAAGGTTATGTTTAGATTGTGGCTGTTATTTCACCATCTCCTTGGGTGAAATAAAGAAATTGAAAGCAAAAGGCAATCAAAACCACCCGTCTAACGGGTGGTTTGCACAAGGGCTATAAGCCCAAGCTACCGGCCAGCGCCTAAAGACGCTGGCTTTCACTTTAGTTCAAGCCTATTGCCTTTGCCTCTTTCGCCGCCCCT